>NZ_JBQGAB010000018.1:0-105302 GCF_056542605.1 Ruegeria sp. AB8 | reverse complement strand
AAGCATTTCCCCAACACTGCTCTGCGGAACCATGTACTACCAGTCTCTACGATAAGCATGGTTGACCGCAACCAGCCCAAACCAGACATTCAGAGTCGGACTTTGCAAAGTCCGACGGAAGGAATAGGCGGACTTTCTTGCCTATTTGAAGATCATGCAAACTTCATTCAACTTGAGAACCGGTGTGGTAGCTTGGTCGAGCGAGTTCATAAGATCAGATCAGTCCAATTGGAGTACGACCATGCGTCATATCGAGCTATTTCGGATATTACCAAAAGCGACCATAGCCTTTGTGGCTTCAGTATCGATGGCCTGGGGATGCACTGGCATCATGTTGACAGGGCAGGATGGAAGCATCGTTCGCGCAAGGACCGCCGAATGGGGGCCGTTCGATCTTGAGACAAAGATCAACATTATTCCGCGAGGTTTCACTTATACCGCAGGCGAAATGCCAGATGAGCGAGACGGAGCAAACTGGACCGGCCGATTTGGAATGGTCGGTATCAGCATGTTGGATCATGGGGCTCCCGCAGATGGCATCAACGAAGCTGGGTTGACCGCCGGGTTGTTTTATCTGCCCGGCTTCACCGAGTATCAGGAGTACGACCCTGACCTTTCCGGCAACACGATTCCCGGCGATTTGCTAGCCAGCTATGTCCTTTCCCAATTTGAGACAGTTGAAGAGGCTGCCACCGGGTTGGCGAATGTCCGTGTTGTCGGGGTCGTAGATGAGACTCTCGGATTTCCCTTCCCATTTCATATGTTGGTTGCTGACCGGTTCGGCGGAAGGATCGTTGTCGAGTACATTGACGGTGAACTGACGATTTTCGATGCTCCGCTTGGCGTGATCACCAATTCGCCAAACTACGATTGGCACATGACGAACCTTAACAACTACGTAAACCTGTCGGCCCTTGGGCTTCCGGAAGTTGAGGCAAGTGGCGTTACTTTCGCGCCCCTTGGCGCTGGGAGTGGAATGATAGGGCTGCCAGGCGACTTCACACCCCCATCCCGGTTCGTCCGCGCAGTCGCCTTTTCTCAGACGGCGCGGGAGACGCAAGGTGGCTATGACACCGTGCGCGAGGCGTTTCGCATTCTGGATAATTTCAACATTCCGGCCGATGCAGCGGAGGGCGCTCAAGACGATGTGCAGTCGGACGACCTGCTTTACAGCGCAACTCAGATCACGACCGCTGCGGACTCCCTCAACCTCGTCTACTACTATCACACGATGTACGACAGAACGGTGCATATGGTCGATATGAAGCAGATTGACTTCGGAGCTATGGGAGACGAGATGATCGTCTTTGAAACCAGCGGTGATCGCGAACCAACGTTAGTCGATGTGACCCCAACGAACTGACGTTTTACCACGTGGGCCGTGGCGGCATCACCGCTGGCTGCGGCCCAATAAAACTTCGGAATGGAGGGTTTACCGCTCCAGCGAATTACCGGCGCTAGGCTCGAAGCCGCGTTCACCACTGTTCGCACTAGTGACTGGAGGCAGCCCGAAGCGGACCTTCGCAACCAAGCTTTGCTAACTCCGAAATACACAACGAAACGGCCAGTTGCAGAGGTTGTATCGGCGGTGGCAACCAACCATTCATGTCGTCGACTAACCTGTTCAACGTCGCACTACAACTTCTCCGAACTGATCCCACGAGGACCTAATCTTCGAAGCGTTCATTTGGCTCGACCACATTTACTTGCTTCGGAACTTGGTCGGTGTCATTCCGGTCTGACCTCGGAAAAAGCGAGTGAAATGGGACTTGTCAGAATAGCCGAGCATCAGTCCGATCTCTGCAATTGTCATCTGGTTTTGTTTGAGGTGCTCCTTGGCGACATCGATACGCAGCCGTTTGATTTCGCGCGGTAGCGTTGTGCCTTGTTTTTGAAGCGCTTTCAGAAACCGTTCCGGTTGTATTCCCAGCATTCCAGCCACCATCTCTGGTCCCAAATCGGTTTCATCCAGTTTGTCGCGTAAGACAGATCGCAAAGCTGCCACCACGGTTACTTCTTCATCTTGTCGAAGTGATGCTATGGGCTTGGCAGAACCCTCAGAGACGTGGTGCAAAAACAACCATTCCACAGGAAAACTAATTTGCATTCCGGGATCAGTCCCAAGGCCAACCTCGATCCCTTTGTAGTCGATAGGCAGCCCATTGATGTATCTGCTTTCCCATCGCACACGGGAAGAGTCCCAGGAATCTCCGACGACGGTCTGCAATAGGCGTACATAGATTGCGGCACCAAAACCGGTCACCTGAATGGGTGGGACGGTTGGTTCCTGTTGCCTCTCGATACGATAAGTCGCTTTGTCTGCTTCAATGACAAGGCTGTGCCGCACAGAATTGGACTCCTGCGGCACGAGCTCAACAAAGCGGGTAAAAAACTCGAACAGCGTTTTTGTAGATTGCAAGGCTTGAGCGAAGGGCGGCCATCCTTGTAGGTCAAACGCTTCCCCTACATTCAGTCCTAGGTATCGATCCCCTGATACTTCTGAGAAAGCATTTACCAAGCCGTAAACCAACTCGGAGTGAACGTACACGGATGGGTTAGTCATCAGTTCAGCTTTCAAGCCGACCTGATCCAATGCTGGTTGCGGATTGATCTTACGTTCGGTGAGATATTGCAGAAAGGGAGCGGCTAAAGAGAGGCGAACAAAGCCCTCGCTATGCTCTCGGGAGGTGGAGTTGAAAGGCAAGCTCATAACCCTTGTTGGATTAGCTTTAAGAAGTGGCCATTTTTGCAGTCACATTCGTACATCCTAATTCAAAAGGGGCAACCGAGCCAATGAATTCCAGACTATAGTTGGCAAAACATGAATATGAAGGGAGTACTTATGTCCGGCTTACGAATGTCTCTTTGCTCGACGGCAATTGTCGCGGCAGTTCTTTCTTTTTCGGCGACCGCGCAGGCTCAGGATCAAGAAGAACCCCAAACGCTGTTTACCAACGTGCATGTCTTCGACGGTGTGAATGAGCAACGCATTGAAAATGCCAGTGTTCTGGTCGAGGGCAATCTGATCAAGTCCGTCTCAACCGATGCCATTGATGCGCCGAGCGCGACGGTTATCGACGGCGGTGGGCGCACTCTGACACCGGGCTTTATAGAGAATCACGCGCACCTGATGCTCATGGGGCCATCGATTGCCGAGATGGAAACCAACTCGACCTGGGAGGATTTCGCCATCCACGGGACCCGGATGGCCGAAATGTACCTGATGCAGGGCTTCACGACCGTTCGCGATGCCGGGGGCGCTGGCGGCGGGCTGCGGCGCGCAATTGACGCCGGCCAGATCGTCGGCCCCCGCTTTTATCCTTCCGGGGCATTTCTCGGAACACGTGGTGGTCACGCCGATTTCGCATCCTTCACATCTCCGCCGGGTGGGGTGACCAACTTTGGGACTCTGAATATGGCCCAACAGGTCAACGGTGTTGACGAAATTTACATGTATGGCCGCAACAACCTGCGCATGGGTGCCACGCAATTGAAGTTCATGCAATCAGGTGGGGTGATTTCGGCATTCGATCCATGGCAGTTGCTCGCCGGTTCGAAAGAAGAGATCGAGGCCGCTGTTCAGGTTGCCAACGAGTACGGCACCTATGTCATGGCACATTCCTACCGCAAAGAAGCGATCATCAATGCCCTGAATGCAGGGGTCAGAACCATTGAACACGGATTTCACTTTGACTGCGAGATTTCTGCTTTGATGAAAGAAAAAGGAGCGTACATCACGACGAACATCACAGCATTTGATCCAGGCCTACTTGATGTTCCTTCCGTGAAAAACAACCCCAACAGTTTGAGGAAGGCCAAATCGGCCTCGGCGACCTTCGAAGCCTACATTCCAAGTATGAAGGAATGCCCGGCGCCGCGCGGTTTCCAAACCGATTGCGTCGGCTCGGTCGAAGCGTGCAACATCCAGATCGCCTACGAGAAACATCTGAATAACCATTTCTTCGGCCCCTATGCGTCGATGGTAACCCTAACTTCGGTAGGTGGCGAGATCGCGGCACTTAGCGGTGATTTCATGAACCCCTATCCGGAAGGCAAACTGGGTGTGATCGAAGAAGGCGCCTATGCCGACATCCTGCTGATAGACGGCAACCCCCTCGAAGACTTCTCTGTCGTTGGAACAGGCGATCAGTGGTTCGGTGCGGACCCGAGGCCGGACAGCCCGGAAACAATCCGCCTGATCATGAAGGACGGTGTGATCTACAAAAACACACTGGATTGACCAGATAAAGCAGCCGGAGAGCATTCATGCGAAATTGGTTTTGCTCCGCAGTATTCGCATGGTTGGTTTTGTGCGGTTATGATGCTGCGGCGACGCCTGGAACCGCGTTGGACTGGGCAGATCTGCCAGATCCGTCTGCGCAGGTCTTTGATGACCCCTATCGTGAACTCAGCCCCGAACAGTTCGACGATGTTCTTTTCGTTGTGCGTATACGCGGCAGGTTGCAGCAGGAGGTTGGCAGCGCCGAAGAACGGCAGAAATGGCAATTGCTTTTAGCAGAGACCGAAGACGCCTTGGTGTCAGACGGAATTGACGTCGACTGGTTACTCGATCAGCGCGAGGTTGTGACTGAACGTCGAAGAAAGGCTGGAACGAGCGGAAACCCGCAATTCGACGGCAGAACAATCACACTCGCGGGCTTTGCCATTCCTGCTCCAAGCGATCCGGACGGCCGGCCTGTGGCGTATTTGGTGCCAGAAAGAGGGATGTGCAGCCACATGCCTCCACCTCCGCCTAACCAGATGATCCGTGTGCGGTTGAACGGGGACTGGGCGCCTAGCTATTTCCACGAACCCGTTCGGCTGACAGGCACGCTGACTATCGATCCTTCCGTTCATAATATGATGGTTGTGGATGGCCTCATGCCTATGAATGCGACTTTCCAGCTAGAGGCGGAACGTGTCGAAACTCTGGAAACCGAGGCAGACAGGTTGGAATGGAAGCAGCGTGCTGCTGATCTCATCCGCGCGGCAGGAAATCGCAAGACCGGTGGGGCACAGGCGTCAAAATGATAAGACTTCTGGTTGCCGCATTGAGCATTGCATTTGCTGGCGCAGCGTCGGCTCAGGGACTATCCGGGCCATCTTCAGTCGAAGCCGATCTTGCGCCCGGAGACGGGCTCACCGATCCGCAATATCGTTCCGATTTTCCACGCAACATCGCACCGGGTTGGTTTCAGTGGAAAGACCGACTGGCTGAGGGTGGTTTTCGGTTCAACATTGACTACCTGGCATTGGGCCAAACCACGGATGCTGATCTGGGAACCGGCGAAGCAGCCAGCGGAATTGCGCGGTTCTACGGCAGTTGGCAGGCAACTGAACGGGGGTCTCTGACATTCAAGATCGAAGACAGGCACAGTTATACTGACGTTGCTCCGCAATTTCTCGGGCTGGATGGCGGAGCCCTTTCAATCACGGGAACAGCCTTCAATGACAACGGTTTGCTTCTGACCAATTTGTTCTGGACCCAAAGGGCTGAGAATGGGTCGTGGGCGCTGCAAGTCGGCCAGATTGATGTAACGGACTTTGTGGATATCTACGGGTTGGTAAGCCCCTACAGTGGTTTTCAAAACCTGTCTTTCAATACCAACCCGACAATCAACACGCCCAACCAAGGCCTTGGTATTGCCGGTGGGGTAAAGCTGAGCGAGAACCTCTACGCCGTTGCCAGCGTATCAGACGCAAACGCCGACCCGTCCGATCCAAACTTTGATGTGTTTAGCGACGGCAATCTCTTCAAGTCGCTCGAACTTGGGTACACGTCCGGCTTTGATCGCATCTACTTCGACAATATCCATCTGACCCTCTGGCATGCGGATGCGGCTGACGATGGCAGTCGAGCAGAAGATTACGGCGCAGCGTTTTCCGCCGCATGGTTTGTTGACAATAAATGGATGCCGTTCTTCCGTGCAGGGGCCTCGAAGGGAACCGCAGCGCTTTATGATCGGTCGATTTCTGCCGGTCTCGGTTACTATGGTCGCAACACCGATTTGGCCGGTCTGGGCCTAAACTGGGCCGAAGCAAGAGGCATAGATGGCGATCAGTTCACGCTTGAAGCTTTCTACCGCTTTTCAATCTCACCCGGACTGCAGATCACGCCATCGGTACAATTCATTTCCGACCCGCTTCTAAATCCCGATCAGGACCGGATTACCCTGTTCGGTCTAAGAACCCGGATCGTTTTCTAATGCGGGGTGAAGGCAGTCACTAAGGGGTGTGCCAAAGGGCAACTAAGAGAGATCAAGCGCGTGCCGGAATTTTCAACGCCGGTCGAATGAAGTTGGGAAGCAAAGGAACAATCTATGAAGATTGCATACGGAATTCTTGCAGCCTTAGCAGTTGTGTTTTTCATCCTTGGAGGCAGCGATGCCCATGCCAAAGACAACAAGGGTAAAAAGCCGAACAAGGGGGGCAAGAACGGTGATGTCAGCATTCAGATAGAAGACAAACCCGGCAAAGGCCCAAAAGCTGTACCACCTGGACAGATCAAGCGCTACACGCGCGGTGCCAAGCTCCCATCTGACCTGGAGTTCGAGGATATTGGGGACCTTTCCAAATGGAAGCTGGGGGAGCCCGGCAAAGGAAACCGCTACATTCAGGTCGATGGCGAAGTCCTCGAAGTTACGAATGATCTGTCTACTGTTGTCGATGCCGTCGGCATCGTCGGTGATCTTCTCAACTAGACGAAAGTACGATGTTTCAGGGCAAGAACTACCTCGTTTGCCCTGACGCTGGCCGGGGCGATCATTTGTGAACCCCGGCCCAAGTTCAAAACCCGGATCCGAGGCGCTACGATGATAAAGGCCCTTCTTGTTCTTTTTGCGCTTGCTACCTTTTCGTCAGCACGCGCCCTACTCGCTCAGGAAAACGGTGCAACTGAAGTCCCGCAAACAATACGCTTTCAGGGCTATGTATAGCCCAGTCGCGAAGCAGAACTGTCGCCTTTGGTGGACAATGTGGTCAACCGGACTTTGCAAAGTCTGCTTTCTGCGCATCGCTGACCTTTGAATTCGAAGAAGCATTTTGAACTTTGTGTTCACGATTTCAGCTAAAGGAATGTTCACGAATGTCCGATTTTCGGACTTACGGGTGGTTGGCTGACTAGAACGCAACCGCTCTATAATCGCGACTTATGTTAAATCTCGAAATCCCGGCTTTCTGCCACAAAACCGGTGCGCGTTTTCGACAGTTTCAGGAAAACGAATGTTTCTCCCGTTGATGGCTGGAATGACGATTTGCGCAGCATCAATATTAGAATAGGTGCCTTATTCAGGCGCGTGCGGGAAACCCGCAACCCATTTGTCATATTCCGACCGTAGTTGCCCAAGGAACTCATCTACATTCGAAATCCTTAGCTGTGCGTCCTTGGCAAGCAGCATATCCAACCGCTCCTCCTTTTGAGCGCAGCGCAGATTCAAACACAGTGCCTCCGCGACTGAGCCAACGGGGAACGGCGTGAACTGTCTCTCCGGAATATCGATTAGGTAATCAATCGAATAGCGCGCTGCCTCAACCGGCTCGAGCAGAAAGTTCACAGCCTCTCTTCCGGGAACGAACATCGTTCCAAAATTTACGCCGTTTACGGAAGCGAAAAGATCATTCTCGCCCGAAAGGCGCTCGACTTCGTTGTTTGCAATCGCTTGAAAGAGGTCGTCCTTGACCCCGTTCCATTTTGGCCACGCCACGATGAAAATATAGTCTTCCGCCGTCTCGAAGCGTTTGAGGTCTCTAAATGGTGCCATGTTCCCGGGCAATTCAACCTTCCCACTGAGGTCTCCAAAAATGGATGGATCGGGCTGGATGCGAGTTTCGTTCATCTCATAATTCCAGGTCCCTGGATCGTCCGCCAGCCTAAGGACAAAGGCTGGTTTCCAGACCTGAAAACTGGCGTCAAATCGCAATTGCAGCGATAGTCGTAACACGGTTTCGAGCTTAAAATTCACGGCTTGCAAAGCTTTCGAAAGATCCGGCCTTTTTCTAGCGATGTCTCGGAACTCCGCGTACCAGTCCCAGTGATGTTCCTCATACAACTCGTTAAACAGCGCCCAGTTACCGCCGTCTTCAAAGTCGTCCTCCCCAATCGAGAGTCTGTCGGTCAGCCCAAAAAAGTCATAGATCGAGAATTCGACGGCAGCATCCAGACCGAGACGGTCTACCCGTCGTTTTGGCACCTTGACGACGCAATAGGGATGTTTGGCAGCCGGTGTACCAATATCACAAATAGCCACCGTTGGAGCCAGTCGTTGAAAAGGCGCGTCGAATACATAGTCGGCGTCCATGTCAAAGATTTGCCCCCAACCAGCGCCTGATATCAGTGAAAGTTCACCGCTTCGAGGCCATTCCGGCGGAACACCTGTCTGACATCAGCACCTGTGGGCCTGATTGAAGGAATTGCATAACGGAAGGTTTCTGGCTCATCTGAACCGTTAAGGAGTGAAGATGAGACGGAAAGCTGGAACCGACAAACCGACGGCTGAACGGGTCGTCAAGGACATTCGCCGCAAGACGCGCAAGCACCATTCGGCGGAGGAGAAGATCCGCATTGTGCTGGAGGGTTTGCGTGGCGAGGAGAGCATCGCCGCGCTCTGCCGTCGCGAGGGGATTGCCACGAGCCTGTACTATTCCTGGTCGAAAGAGTTCCTGGAGGCCGGAAAGAAGCGGCTGGCAGGCGACACAGCCAGGCAAGCGACTAGCCCCGAAGTGAAGGAGCTGCGGGCCGAGGCGTCGGCCCTGAAGGAGGCCGTTGCCGACCTCACCCTGGAAAACCGCTTGCTCAAAAAAAGCATGCTCGGGGATGGGGACGACGACATATGAGATACCCCGCAACGGAGAAGCTCGAGATCATCCGACTTGTCGAGCAGTCCCACTTGCCAGCGAAGAGGACGCTGTCGAGGCTGGGCATTCCGAAAACCACGTTCTACCGCTGGTGTGCCCGCTATGAGGCGTTTGGTGAAGCCGGGCTTGAGGATCGCCGACCACACCCCGGCCGGGTCTGGAACCGCATCCCTGACGAGATCCGGCAGGCTCTCGTTGACCTCGCTCTGGATGAGCCGGAACTATCGCCGCGTGAGCTGGCATTCCGCTTCACAGACACGAAAAAGTACTTTGTATCAGAGCCTTCGGCCTATCGCATCCTCAAGGAGCAGGACCTGATTACTGGCCCGGCATTCAACGTGATCAAGGCCGCGGACGAGTTCCACGACAAGACCACGAGAACGAACCAACTTTGGCAGACGGACTTCACCTACCTGAAGGTGACAGGCTGGGGTTGGTTCTATCTCTCGACGATCCTGGACGACTTCAGCCGTTACATCGTGGCATGGAAGCTCTGCACAACGATGAAGGCCGGCGATGTCACCGACACTCTGGAACTGGCGTTGGAGGCATCAGGCTGTTCGTCGGCGACCGTCCGACACAAACCTAGGCTGCTCAGCGACAACGGCTCATCATACATCTCTGGTGACCTGGCGGATTGGCTCCAAGATCAGGGCATGGACCACGTTCGAGGGGCACCAAATCATCCGCAGACCCAGGGCAAGATCGAGCGGTGGCACCAAACGCTCAAGAACCGCATCCTGTTGGAGAACTATTACCTACCGGGCGCACTCGAGGAAGCGATCAGAGCCTTCGTCGACCACTACAATCACTGCCGCTATCACGAGAGTCTCGGCAATCTGACACCGGCCGATGTCTACTTCGGTCGCAGCCACGGCATTCTGAAGGAAAGGAGAGCCATCAAGGAAAGAACACTGAAACAGCGACGCTTGCTCAATCTTGGGAGCGCCGCGTAAGATCGCAATCGATGAGCCAGGCCGTCCTAAACGCAGTCAGCTCAATCGGACCACTTCATTCGATGACGGACAACTTTGCTTTGGCAAGCCTTGCGAGAGACGTAAGCGTCATGCGATCCGAAGTCAGAAACCGTTCTTCGAGCAGATCGTAAGTGACTTCTTCAAACAAGAAGTCGTATCTGGGCGCTCGGTTGCCTTTGTTCGTGTGTTTGGGTCGAAGCCCTGCATCGCCTTTTGAACGGTCCAGCTTATCCCAGGATTGAACAGTCCTTAGTGAGGGAAAACCATTAGCTCGGAAAGACGTGTATTTGTCATCCAAGAAGTCTAGTAAAAGTCGATTGTAGGCTGCCTGCCAAGTGAGACCACCTCCTCGATGCACTCTGATCGCTGTGATAACACGTTTTTTGAAGCTTAGTTCTTTCTGCTCAGAAGCGTTGAGCATTCGGCGCAGTGACCTGGCATCTGCGTTCGGATCGAACGCCATCTCGGAATGAATGAGTTCTCTGAATCTCTCAAAGCTGATGTGCGAATAAACACCGTCCTTGTCAGTCAGGGAGACTGAACCGTCGCGCACTCCAATTTCTTCTACGGTGAAGGTCTGTTCTTCGATCAGAACATGCCAGCCAATATACTGTCGCTGAACGTGGGTCATAGCTCGATGATCTCCAGATGATTGGTTTTTGGAGTTGGCGACAAACACGCAAACGAAGCCGGCCCAAGACGTCGACTATGAAGATCCACTGCAAGAAACCCGGAAAGGATAGCGCAAAGGAGTTCGTCCGAACCAAGATCAAACTCGGAGATCAGCTGACCAAGACGGACACCTTCGTTTGGCACTTCAGAAAGGACCTCTAGAGTTTTCTTCGTTGGTGGCCTGTCAATAACAGCCTTCAGCGTGCGGACGTTGTGAGCCACGATTTCCGTCAGCGTTTCGTCTGTAATCAGTGTCCAATGATGGCCAACAGATTTGAAAAACTTTGGCAAAAAATTCCGATGGAGGTCCTCGTTGACCCGACTTTCAGCTTTTGTTTCAACGAAAGCTGTTCGACCATCCCGCATTCTGACGAGGAAGTCGGGTGTGTAAGGCTTGGGGCGATAGCGCTTTCCGACAAACTCATCGATAAGATTCTCTTTTTTCGCATAAGACCTTCCCGATAGAAGATCATATGTGCAAGGTTGGGGCCGGAAACTGGCTACACGCGGATCCAACGCCAACGCAAAAGCAGTCGTGGCCTCCAATGTGCTCTCCAATTGGATGTATCCAGCACATTTCGGAGCACTGACGTAATTTGCTCTCTTTTTTTGCCCCGCTTTTCTTACGATGCGGGATGTTGGGTGTGACTTGGGGTCTTTTTTCACTGGTAGATCTTGTACTATCCTTGATGGGATTACCCGAATAGGATATTCGGACACAGAATACAAGGAAAAAAATGGCGGAAAAATCCGGCAGCCTTGAAGGCGTGGCAAAAAGAGAAAACTGGATCGAGCTTGGCGAAGCTCTTTCAGAGGCAATGAGCCAACCAGAATACTACGGGCTCGGAACTTCGAGTGAAGTTCTCCAAAGTGTAGCTAATATCAAAGGAAAACAATCGGATAGCTTAAAGAAAACTGTGAATGTAAGCGCTTGGTTAAAGCAAAATTACCCGGATATCTTTGCCGCGAAACCTCCATGGCTCGGCATGACCCTGGTGATGTTCCTGATGAAAATGAATGAATTGGACCCTTCGGAAGCCAAGAAATCGGCCGCCGAAGTCTTTGCGGGCCATTCCGGTCAGGTTGCGCTCAAGAAAAAGTATGACGAACTACGAAAAAAGAGAAAGCAGGCGTCTAATTCAGTTACCAGTGCTGCGATTTCTGCACCAGAAAGAGCTCAGCAGTTCGAAACCATCGTGACCAACTACTTCGAACGCTTTGGGGCGCAGTTGTTCAACACCAGTCATGTCACCATTCGTTCAGGCAAAGTTATAGAACCGGTCAGCCCCGATCTAGTCGTGGATTGTGCAGACGGACGCCGGTTTGCAATCGAAACAAAAGCATATCGTAGTCAAGTAAACCGCCGCGATATCATCGGTACACTGGGGCACTTGGCCCTTATCGAAAAGCTTGTGCCAGAAATTCTCATGATCGTGCCCGAAGGAAGCGCATATGACTTGCGTCGGATGAATGATTTGCGCGACAAACTCTTCTTAAAGGGTATTCGCTTTGCAACACTGCCCGAAAAGAGAGCTGAACGAGCTACAGACCTTAGGGTATCCGAATAAAGCTATTTGCTGTCAGCATCATGGGATACAGCATTTGACAAGGGTCTGGTGACTTTCAAGGACGACGGGACACCTAGGTTTTCGAGTAAATTGTCCGCACCGGCAATGAGCTCGTTTTCTGGACATTCCAAGCAGATCTCTGGTCAAACTGCTGGGCACAAGGAGAACCTGATCTGGTATCGCGATCAGGTGTTCAATCCTTGAGCAACTGAAACCTATCCCTCGACACCCGCATAAGGCGATTTATTTGCTCTCCTCTGCACTATTATCGTGAAACAGTGCAAACTTATGGGCAAATCGTGCAAACTTATGGGGTGCGTGAAGGTTTGTGCGCGTCCCTACACATGACTAGAAATCCAAGTTTTCAACACTCAGCGCGTTTTTCTGGATGAACTCCCGCCGCGGTTCGACCACGTCGCCCATCAGTTTGGTAAACAGATCATCCGCCTCGACCATATCATCCACCCGCACCTGCAACAGTGTGCGTGCGTCGGGGTCCAGCGTTGTTTCCCAAAGCTGGTCGGGGTTCATTTCACCCAAACCTTTGTACCGTTGCAGCGACAGGCCCTTTTCGCCTTCTTCCAGAATTGCGCGCAGCAGGTCCAGTGGACCGTGAATCGATTGCATACGGTCCCGGCGGATCAGGGTCGCGGGGGTGTTGTAAACCTCTTGCAGGCTTTGTGTGAAGCTGCCTGTTTTGCGCGCCTCGCCCGAACGCAGCATGGGGCCATCCAGCGTGCGCACTTCTTCGACACCGCGCAGTATGCGGGCCAGCCGAATGCCGTGGTCCTGCGTGATCCGGCCCTGCCACCCTCGTTCATATTCAAGCGCGATCAGGTCCAGACGGGCGGCGACCTTGTCGGCCACGCCTTGCAGGTCGGCATCAACCGCGCCCGGCACAAAGGCCCCGGCAACGGCAGCTTGTTCCAGTATATGGCGCGGGTAGTGGGTCGGAAACGCATCCAGCACACGTTTCAACTGCCGTGCTTCATCGACCACCCGGGTCAGATCCTGGCCTACGATCTCTTCGCCCGAGCCCAGTTTCAGAACCGCACCTTCGACGCCCTGGTTGATCAGATAGTCATCCAGTGCCGCCTGATCCTTCAGGTAAACTTCTGATTTACCACGCGAAACCTTGTATAGCGGCGGCTGCGCGATATAGAGATACCCGCCCTCGATCAGCTCCGGCATCTGCCGATAGAAGAAGGTCAGCAGCAGGGTTCGGATATGCGCGCCGTCCACGTCGGCATCGGTCATGATGACGATCTTGTGGTAGCGCAGCTTTTCGATATTGAACTCATCGCGGCCAATACCAGTGCCCAGCGCCATGACGAGGTTGCCGATTTCCTGAGAAGACAGCATCCGGTCGAACCGGGCACGCTCGACGTTCAGGATCTTCCCGCGCAAGGGCAGAACGGCCTGCGTCAGACGATCCCGGCCCGTCTGAGCAGAACCGCCAGCCGAGTCCCCCTCGACGAGGAAGACTTCGGTCTTGGACGGATCTTTCTCGGAGCAATCCTTTAGCTTGCCCGCCAGATAGTTCACGTCCATCGCCGTTTTGCGACGGGTCAGTTCGCGGGCCTTGCGAGCGGCCTCGCGCGCCAGAGCAGCCTCGATGATTTTGCCTACGATGGTCTTGGCCTCGTTCGGGTTTTCTTCGAACCATTCGGCCAGCTTTTCGTTCATCAGACTTTCGACCGCCGGGCGCACTTCAGACGACACCAGTTTGTCCTTGGTCTGGGACGAGAACTTCGGATCGGGGACTTTCACCGACAACACACAGGTCAGGCCTTCGCGCGCGTCGTCGCCGGTAAAGCTGACCTTTTCCTTCTTGGCGATCCCGCTGGACTGCGCGTAGTTGTTGATCGTCCGGGTTAGCGCGCCCCGGAATCCGGCCACATGTGTCCCGCCATCGCGCTGCGGGATGTTGTTGGTGAAGGGCAGAACCGTCTCGTGGTAGCTGTCATTCCACCACATGGCAATTTCGACACCGATATCATCGCGCTCGCCCTTGATATAGATCGGCTCGGGCATCGCAGCAGTTTTCGAACGGTCCAGGTATTTGACGAATTCTTTTACGCCGCCCTCATAGAACAGTTCGGTCTCAAGCCGCTCCGCCGGACGTTCGTCGATCAGGATGATCCGCACGCCCGAGTTCAGGAAGGCCAGTTCGCGCAGGCGCTTTTCCAGCGTCTCGAAGGAATACTCCAGGTTCGAAAACGTATTGGTCGAAGCCAGGAACCGCACCTCTGTCCCGGTGCGGCCACCACACTCGGCCACGACTTTCAGATGCTCTGCTGTCTCGCCCCCTTCAAACCGGGCAATATGTTCGTTTCCGTTGCGCCAGACCCGCAGTTCCAGCCAGTCGGACAACGCGTTTACCACCGATACGCCCACGCCGTGCAGACCACCCGACACCTTGTACGAGTTGCTGTCGAACTTACCGCCCGCGTGCAACTGGGTCATGATGACTTCGGCGGCAGACACGCCTTCTTCGGGGTGGATATCGACCGGAATCCCACGCCCGTTATCGCTGACCGAAACGCTGGAATCGGCGTGAATTTTTACGGTCACATGATCGGCATGACCGGCCAGAGCTTCGTCAATTCCATTATCGACAACTTCGTACACCATGTGGTGCAGACCCGAGCCATCATCGGTGTCACCGATATACATGCCGGGGCGCTTGCGGACGGCTTCTAAGCCTTTGAGAACCTTGATAGAATCCGCGCCGTATTCTTGTGGTGCCTGTGCGTCTTCGGACATGCCGTTAGTACCTATATTATTTTGGTAACTTATACGTTTTCTGGTGGGGAATGTCACGCGATCCCCCCACATTTTGTGGCGGAACTTGGTTTTTTCAGCAGATCAAAGCCGGTCGATATCCGCCGCGATATCCGCCGCGATTTCCAGGGCATTCACATCACTGCGCTCGGCCGACAAACGCAGCCCCAACAGGTCGGATTGATACCGCGCCGCAAGACGGCCCGGATCACGATCCGCGCCGATTTCTCCGGCCTCCTGCGCGCGGCGAAACAGCGTTGCAAAACACACTTTCATATCCGCCATATGACGGCTCGCCTTTTCGGCCAGTTCGTGATCCTTCGACTGCAACTCGGCGTAGGTTTTGGCCAACATGCAGGCCCTTGCAGGCATCTGGGCAGAATCGATCACGATCCGTGGCTGCGCCTTTAATGCTTCAAGCGGCCCTAATTCCTCGGCCAGCGCCATAAGGCGTGCCACACCATCCTGCGCGTACCGTTCAAGCGTCAGCGCATAAAGCGCATCCTTGGACCCAAATGCCGCATAAAAACTGCCCGGCTTGAGGCCAAGTTCGCGTTCCAGATCCTTCAGCGACGTCCCGGCCCAGCCCTGACGCCAAAAAATATCCCTGGCCTTCGCGATCAGAGCGTCTCGGTCATATGCGGGTTTGCGGGGCATTTGCTTCACCAATTCTTGAACGTTCGCTCAAATATATACTTGAGTGATCACTCAAGAAAGACTATTTCGGACTCAGTCGCCAGAAGACAGGAGTTCCGACATGGCCAACTTCCCCTCCCACGACCTCGAATCCGCACCAGAAGGATCCAAACCGCTTCTCGAGAAATCCCAGGCCGCGTTTGGCCGCTTGCCCGGCCTGCACAAGGTGATGGCTGAAAGCCCCCAGCATCTGGAAGGTTATCAGGTCCTGCACGGCCTGTTCATGCAGACCGATTTCGACAATGACGAGAAAACCGTCGTCTGGCAGACCATCAATGTTGAAAATGAGTGCCACTACTGTGTGCCCGCTCATACCGGCATCGCGAAGATGATGAAGGTTTCGGATGAGATCACCGAAGCGCTTCGCAACGAAACCCCGCTGCCCAATGCCAAACTCGAAGCACTGCGCACCTTTACCCTGCAAATGATGCAAACCCGCGGCAACGTCGCCGAGGCGCAATTGCAAACCTTCTTTGATTCGGGCTACTCACACCGTGCTGTTCTAGACGTGGTACTGGGTCTGGCTCAGAAGACCATGTCGAACTACGTCAATCACATGGCTAAAACACCTGTGGATGAAGTCATGCGCGGCTTCCTTTGGGAACGCAAGGTCAGCGAACCCGCCTAAGGCGTCACGACCGAGCCTTCGTCGCCTTCCGTGACAACCAGCGTCTGGGCCCTCTCACCCAATTCCGCAAACAACTCAGGCCCGGTGCCCGTCATCCAGGCCTGAGCACCAAGTGCGCAGATCTCATCATAAAGCGCGGCCCGTCGGTCGGCATCCAGATGGGCGGCAACTTCATCCAGCAACACGATCGGCGGCGCACCCACCATCCCGGCCAACGCCCGCGCGTTGGACAGGATCAGCGAAACCAAAAGCGCCTTCTGCTCGCCGGTTGAACAATCCCTGGCAGGCACGCCCTTGGCCGCATACGCCCCATACAGATCCGACCGATGCGGCCCAACCAAAGTCCGCCCCGCCGCCAAATCGCGAAAGCGGCTTTCATTCAATGCGTAACGCAAGTCTTCCGCCGTCCCGGGCATCGTCCCTTCGGTCTGCACCAGCTCCAGTTCAGCAGACGGAAATGCCGTTTCTGCCTGATCCTGCGCTGCCCGCAGATGGTCCAGCGCCGATAACCGGGCCACATTTATCCGGTGCCCCATCTCCGCCATCTGACCTTCCACGGCGGCATACCAATGGGCATCCCTCGCCTGCTCCTTCAGCAAGCGATTCCGTTCCCGCATGGATTTTTCGTAGATCAACGATGCCTCGGCATGGCTTGGGTCGAAACTCAGCGCGATCCGGTCCAAGAACCGGCGCCGCCCTTCGGCGCCCTCGATCCACAACCGATCCATCGACGGAATCAGCCAGACCACCCGCGCCAGCTTGCCCAGATCGATCTGACTGGCGGCCTTGTCGTCAATCCGAACCTGCCGCGCCGCACCACCTTCCGACCAGGTCTCAATCTCGTATCGCTGTCCCTGCGCCTGCAACAGCCCGGACAGCTTCCAGCCCAGCGCCTCGGGTCGCCGCGTCATCTCTGCCGCGCTCGCCCGTCGCATTCCACGACCCGGCGAAAACAGTGAAACCGCTTCTAGGATATTGGTCTTGCCGGCCCCGTTCGGTCCATGGATCGCCACGGGCCGCCCATCCAAAGACAAACGCGCCAGTTTGTGGGACCGGAAATGCGAGACCGTAAGTTCGGTCAGGGCCAAAGCCATGACCCCTCCCTTCATCTTTTCAAAAATACTCCCGCCGGAGGCATCGCGCGCCAGCGCGATCAGACACGCATCGGCATGACAACGTAAACCGCGCTCTGGTCATTGCCTTCACGCATCAGCGTCGGGTCTCCAGCCGAATTGAACATGAACACCGCATTCTCGCGATCCACTTGGCTAGCGATCTCCAGCAGGTACTTCGCGTTGAACCCGATCTCCAGCCGCTCGTCGCCATAGGCTACGGCCAGTTCTTCCTCGGCCGCACCGCTATCCGGCGCGTTCACCGACAGGACCAGCTTGTCCGCATCCAGCTGCAGCTTTACCGCCCGCGACCGCTCTGATGAAACGGTTGCAACACGGTCCACGGCCTGCGCGAATTCGGCAGCGTCGACTTCCAACTTGCGAGTGTTCCCCTGCGGAATGACACGGGTGTAGTCGGGGAAAGTGCCATCGATCACTTTTGAGGTCAGCGTGATATCCGGCGTCGCGAACCGCACCTTGGTTTCACTGACCGAGACAGCGATATCCATCTCGTCATCGTCCAGCAGCTTGCGCAATTCGCCCACGGTCTTGCGCGGCACGATGACGCCCGGCATACCCGCCGCCCCATCCGGCAGGTCGGCGTCAATGCGCGCCAGCCTGTGTCCATCGGTGGCCACGCAGCGCAGAACCTTGCCGCCCTCGGACCCATCCGCCACATGCATGTAAACACCGTTCAGGTAGTACCGGGTTTCTTCAGTCGAAATGGCGAATTTGGACTTGTCGAACAACCGGCGCAGCAATGCTGCGGAAGCTGTGAAATTCGACTGGTACTCCGAAGAAGCCATCACCGGAAAATCTTCTTTCGGCAATGTCGCCAGCGAGAAGTTGGATCTCCCGGCCTCAACCGTCAGGCGACCCGCAGCACTGTCAGCCGTCAACGTGACCAGCGCGCCGTCGGGCAACTTGCGCACGATCTCGTGCAGGGTCGTTGCCGCCACCGTGGTCGCCCCGGCTTTTTCAACCTGCGCAGGGGCCTTGTCCACCACTTCGATATCCAGATCGGTGGCGCGGAACTGCACCTGGTTGCCTTCAGCCTCGATCAGCACATTGGCCAGAATCGGAATTGTGTTGCGGCGTTCCACAACGGATTGGGCCTGCGAAACGGCCTTGAGAAGGGTGCCGCGTTCGATGCTGATCTTCATACCCTCAATTCCTCTGACTTCTGTGCCGACATGGGCGGGACTGGCACGTTAGCGGTTCCACCCTGAGGCACAAGGATTTTTTATGGTTTTCTGGGTCGGATTGCCCAACACGTCAAGGGCCGCGTGGTTTCCAAAGCACAGTTCCAGGCCAGGCGTGGACAATAGCGCACATGATTACGCCCCGGACCTGGTGAACCGGGGCGTTGATGAAGGGCTTGGGTTGCAATCAGGCTTCCAGAGACCGCCGCAGCATTTCAACGTCTTCCGCGATCTGACCGTCGGTCAGCTTCAACTCTTCGATCCGCTTGACGCCATGCATGACCGTGGTGTGGTCACGCCCGCCAAAGCGGCGGCCGATCTCGGGCAACGAGCGGCTGGTCAGCTGCTTGCACAGATACATCGCAACCTGACGCGGACGCGCGTATGAACGCAGGCGTTTCGGACCGATGATGTCGGACAAGCGAATGTTGTAGTAGTCCGATACTTTCCTCTGAATCTCTTCAACGGTGATCTTACGCTCGGACGCGCGCAGGACGTCGGCCAGACAATCCTGAGTCAGTTCCATATCGATCTCACGCCCCACCAGCGAGGCAAACGCAAAGAGACGTGTCAAAGCCCCTTCAAGCACGCGTACATTGGTTGAGATGCGGTGTGCGAGGAATTCCAGAACACCGTCCGCGATGGTCAGATCCGGATATGTGCTGCTATACTGCTGTACCTTGTTCTGCAGGATACCAAGGCGCAATTCGTAGTCGGTGGGGTGCAGGTCGACGACCAGGCCGCATTGCAGACGCGACTTCACACGGTCCTCCAGATCCTTGATTTCGCCCGGGGCGCGATCGGCCGAGATGATAATCTGCTTATTCTGATCCACCAAGGCGTTGAAAGTGTGAAAGAACTCTTCCTGAGTTGAATCCTTGCCCGCGATGAACTGGACATCGTCGACCATGAGCACATCAACCGACCGGAAGAGATGTTTGAAATCCATCATCCGGCGCTCGCGCAGAGCCTGTACAAAGCGGTACATGAACTGTTCGGCCGACAGATAGAGCACATTCAACTCAGGGCGCTTGGTTTTTAGCTCCCAGGCGATGGCGTGCATCAGGTGTGTTTTACCCAGCCCGACGCCGCCGTAAAGGACCAGCGGATTGAAAGTAACCGGCCCGCCTTCTGCAACCCGGCGCGCCGCGGCATGGGCCAGTTCGTTGGGCTTGCCGACCACAAAGCTGTCAAACGTAAAGCGCGCATCCAACGGTGCCGCCTGCAGCGAATCCAGGGCACCATTGCCATCCTCCTGATAGGATGGATCGACCCTTTTGGGTTCCGCCATTTCCCGCGCTGCCGTAGCGGGTTCCACTGCCGGCCGCGCGGGCGAATTGGCCGCGACGCGAAAGGCCAGACGCTCCACCGGTTCACCGGAGGTGTTCAGTTCATAGAGAATGAGATCCGCAAAATTCTGACTCACGTAGTTGCCCATGAAATTCGTCGGCACCGAAAACACCGCTACACCGTCCTCCAACTCCTGAAATTCAAGAGGTTCGATCCAGGTGGTGTAGTTGTTCCGGCCAACAACCTTCAGCAACTTTTTACGCAGCAGTCCCCATTTCTCTTGTGTCATTCAGCGCCTCACGCATCCCATTCTTTATAGGCCTTCAGGCCTTTTTTTGAATTTGTCCGGATCACCCGGTCTTCTGGGCGTTCACTCACGCAAAAGGCACCCTTGCGCCGAACCAAATAGATCGGCGGTTAGATTTTCTTTTTCTGCGCATCGCTGATACTGCTACGCTCCAACAGCCGGAGCGCGCCCGAAAACCAGGTTACGCATCACCTTCCAATTTTAGACAGGACCGAGCACCTCGGTTTCCCGAGACCCGAAGCAGATCGCCAAACCGGCCAGACCGGTCGCCGACATTCGTCCATGGATCATCCTGATGCCCGTCAGTCCGATCGCCAGGACAGCCTGTCCCCCCAAGCGAGTGAATCGCTGAAACAGTGGTAACAAGACCGAACGGCCGGCGGCAATGAATCTCTGATATTGACTCAGGAATCCGGCAGAAAGAATCTCTCGGTTTTGTGAAGGCGCGATATATCGGCAACAGCAAAAAGGCGCCGCACATTGCGACGCCTTCTGAAATGGATCAGCCTTGTTTACCTGACGCTAGGTCAGGCACCGGCGTCAGCCCAGTGCTTTTACGCGCGACGACAGGCGCGACATTTTGCGGGCAGCAGTGTTCTTGTGGAAGACACCTTTGGTGACACCGCGCATCAGTTCGGGCTGGGCTGCGCGCAGGGCTGCGGTTGCCGCGTCCTTGTCGCCGGATGCGATTGCTTCTTCAACTTTGCGCAGATAGGTGCGGATGCGCGAACGGCGTGCTTTGTTTACAGCGAAACGCTTTTCGTTCTGACGTGCGCGTTTCTTTGCCTGAGGCGAGTTAGCCATGTGTTTCTGACCTTTGTTCGGTACGGTTATCTAGGGTTGCGCGCCACGGAAACATCCGCACCGGATCAGAAATCACGAGTGTGAGTCGGGCCGAGCGGGCCGCACGCGCATGTATAGCGGCGCTTACTATCCAAGTTGGCGAGGTTTGCCAAGCCGATTCTTTGATGCGCAAGGCAGGTATGAAAAAGGCGGGCAATGGCCCGCCTGTTCCGATCTGGTCAGGGCACCGCTTACTTGTCGCGGAACTGCGCCGCGCGTTTTTCCAGAAACGCGGCCATGCCCTCTTTTTGGTCTTCTGTCGCAAACATCGAGTGGAACACGCGCCGTTCAAACAGCATTCCCTCGCTCAGTGGCAACTCATAGCTGCGGTTCACGGCCTCTTTTGCCGCCATCGCCGTCAGTTGCGATTTCTCCGCGATCTTCTGCGCGGCCCCTATTGCCTCTTCGATCAGCTTTTTTGCCGGAACAACGCGGCTGACCAGCCCCGAACGCTCGGCCTCCTCCGCATCCATAAAGCGCCCGGTCAGGTTCATGTCCATCGATTTTGACTTGCCGACAAATCGGGTCAGGCGTTGCGTGCCACCGATGCCGGCAATGACACCCAAATTGATCTCTGGCTGGCCGAACTTGGCAGTATCAGCGGCGATGATGAAATCGCACAGCATCGCCAGTTCACAGCCGCCACCCAACGCATATCCTGCCACCGCAGCAATGATCGGTTTACGAATAGCCGAGACGCGATCATTCGCTTCGCCAAACAGGTTTTGACTGTAGACATCGACAAAGCTCATCTCGGACATCTCTTTGATATCCGCGCCCGCGGCAAAGGCCTTTTCCGAGCCGGTGATGACGATGCAGCGCACCTTGTCGTTTTCATCTGCCTCTTCCAGCGCGGTGTACAGCTCACCCATCAACTGGGTGTTCAGCGCATTCATCGCGTCCGGTCTGTTGAGCTTGATAAGGGCAACGTGGTCTTCGATTTCGACGATGATCGTCTCAAAAGCCATGGGATGTAAGCTTCCGGTTGTTCCGTTCAAGTACGATTCCTTACCACGCGAAAAACTTGGATCAAGCTATCTTTGGCATTGCGCACAGTAGAAGGATGAGCGACCGGACTGGGTGATTCTCCTTATCACAGCGTCACAACCTTCGGTCCGGCAGGGCTCGCCCTCTCGGCCATAGACGTCAAAGCTGTGCTGAAAATATCCAAGTTCTCCATCAGCTTGGCGGAAATCCCGCAGCGACGATCCACCCGCCTCAATCGCCTCCTGCAGCACCTGCCGAATAACAGGAACCAGCGCCGCGACTCGCGCCGCAGAAATTTGCCCGGCCCTGCGACGTGGCGACACCCCGGTGCGATAAAGCGCCTCGCACACGTAAATATTGCCGAGCCCGGCAACGATTCCCTGATCCAGCAATGCGGATTTGACCGGCGTGTTCTTTCCGCGAAACGCATCGACCAGGTGTTGCTCGTGAAAATCATTGCCCAAGGGTTCCGGCCCCAGAACCGACAGAAGTTTGTGTTCCTCGGCCGTGGCCGTCGGCAGCAGATCCATTGCCCCGAACCGGCGCGGGTCGTTGAAGGTCACCCGCGCGCCATTGACCATGTGAAACACGACGTGATCGTGTTTTGCCGGCATCGGATGCTCGTGCACGAACTGCCCAAGCGGATCGCCCGAGACGGTCATCCGCCCGGACATGCCCAGATGGATCAAAAGCGTCTCGCCGCTGCCAAGATCGGCCAGAATGTATTTGGACCGCCGCCGCAGCCTGTCAACCCGCTGGCCCGTCAGTCGCTCGGCCATGCGTTCCGGAAACGGCCAGCGCAGATCCGGTCGGTTCACGTCCGCCTTTTCGATCACCACCCCCTCCATTGCAGGGGTCAGGCCGCGTCTTACTGTCTCGACCTCGGGCAATTCCGGCATTACACGGCTCCTAATCCAAAGGGCCGCATTGTGCCCCGGTTCCAGAGCCCTATAACAGAGGCGAAATTCGACAAACGGCAAGGCAAATGTCCGACAACAGCGACAAGACCACACATTTCGGGTTCGAAACCGTGCGCGAGGCTGAAAAAGCCGGGCGCGTACAGGGCGTGTTCAACTCGGTCGCCTCGAAATACGACGTGATGAACGACGTCATGTCGATGGGCATCCACCGTGTCTGGAAAGACGCGATGATGGACTGGCTGGCTCCGCGCCCTGGTCAGCGGCTGCTGGATGTGGCGGGTGGCACGGGCGATATTTCTTTCCGCTTCCTTAAACGCGCGGGCCACGGCCACGCCACCGTTCTGGATCTGACCGAACCGATGCTGATCGAAGGCCGCCAGCGCGCCGAAGCCGACCAGATGTCGGACAGCCTCAACTGGGTAGTCGGTGATGCCATGGCACTGCCTTTCGAGGACAACACGTTTGACGTCTACACCATCTCGTTCGGGATCCGGAACGTCACCCGCCCGCAAGAGGCGTTGAACGAAGCGTTCCGTGTTCTCAAACCCGGTGGCCGCCTGATGGTGCTGGAATTCAGCCAGTTGCCCAATGACGGGTTGCAAAAGCTCTATGACCTCTACAGCTTCAACGTCATCCCGCGCATGGGGAAACTGATCGCCAATGACTACGACAGCTATCAGTACCTGGTCGAATCGATCCGCAAATTCCCGGATCAGGAAACCTTTTTGAACATGGTCCGCGCAGCGGGATTCGAGAATGCCAAATACCGCAACCTGAGCATGGGCATCGCGGTGCTGCATTCCGGATGGAAGATCTGACCTATGCGCGGCCCTCATAATATCATCCGCCTGATCCGCACAGGCGCCACCTTAGAGCGCACGGGTGCCATGAATGTCGTGCTGGATGCGTTTGAAGCCCCGCGTGCCGTGCGCATCCTGGCGCATACGTTGGGCAAACCCTTCCAATGGCTGGGTTACAAAGGCGATTCCAAGATGCCGCCGGCGACGCGTGCCCTGACCGCGCTGGGTCCGGCCTACATAAAGTTTGGCCAGGTGCTGTCGACCCGACCGGATGTTGTAGGCAACGAACTGGCAAGCCAGCTGCGTGTGTTACAGGACAAACTCCCCCCTTTTTCCCGCTCAGCAGCAATGGCCGAAGTGGAAAAGGAACTGGGGCAACCGGTGGCCGAAATCTTCAGTGAATTCAGCGATCCGATTGCCGCCGCTTCGATCGCACAGGTTCACAAGGCCAAACTGACCAGCACGGGCGAAGACGTCGCCGTCAAGGTCCTTCGCCCCGGCATCGAACGCGCCTTCAAAAAGGATGTCGACGCTTTCTATTTTGCCGCCCGCATTGTTGATCTCTTTGCCCCCGGCGCGCGCCGATTGCGCCCGATGGAGGTCATCGAGCATTTCGACGGGATCGTACGCGGCGAACTTGACCTGCGTCTGGAAAGCGCGGCTGCTTCGGAATACGCTGCCAACACAAAGGATGATGCGGGCTTTTGGCTGCCGCCCGTGGTTTGGTCGTTGTCCGCACGCCGGGTGATGACGCTCAGCTGGGCAGATGGAATCCCGCTTGGCGACAACGAGGCTCTGGATGCCGCGGATCATAACCGCAACGATCTGGCCCAGCGGGTCTTGCGCCTGTTTTTGCTGCATGCCCTGCGCGACGGCTACTTTCATGCCGACATGCATCAGGGAAACCTGAAAGTCGCGGCAAACGGCGACATCATTGCCTACGACTATGGCATCATGGGCCATATCGACGAATACACCCGCCGGGTCTATGCCGAGATCCTGTTCGGCTTCATCCGTCGCGACTACAAGCGCGTGGCCGAAGTGCATTTCGAGGCGGGCTATGTCCCCGCCAATCAGGACGTTGACGAGTTCGCCCGGGCCCTGCGCGCGGTCGGAGAGCCGATCTTCGGTATGGACGCTACCCATATCTCCATGGGGCGTTTGCTGAGCTACCTGTTCGAAGTAACCGAACGGTTCGGGATGGAAACCCGGACGGAACTGATCCTGCTGCAACGCACCATGGTTGTGGTCGAAGGCGTCGCGCGGTCACTGGACCCCCACATGAACATCTGGGAGGTCGCGCGTCCCGTGGTTGAAGATTACATCAAACAGTCAATCGGCCCGCGCGCCGTAATGCGGGACTTCGGCAAGACAGCAATGGTTCTGGCCCGGTTTGGCCCACGCCTGCCTGGATTGGTTGAAAACGCGCTGATTGCGCAGACCCAACAGGAAGAAACCAAAGGCAACAAAGTCGTGGCGTCACTTCTGACCGCCGCAATCGGCGCAGCTTTCGGTGCGGCGGCGGTGCTTTTGATTACAGTATTGGGTTAACTCCGGCCCGCCTGCTTCATCTGGCCAAAAATATCCTCGGGGGGAATCGCGCCATGGCGCGATGGGGGGCAGACAGCCCCCCTGCCCGATCTCAGATCAAAGGCGCTCGATTGCTATGGCAATCCCCTGACCGCCCCCAATGCACATGGTGATCAGACCTTTGGAACCACCGGTGCGCTCCAACTCGTAGAGGGCCTTCAAAGTGATGATCGCACCGGTCGCGCCCACCGGGTGGCCCAGAGCGATCGCACCACCGTTGGGGTTAACCTTCGATGCGTCCAGCCCAAGCTCCTGATTGACAGCCAAAGCCTGCGCAGCGAACGCCTCATTGCTTTCAATGACATCAAACTCTTCGGTGGACAGCCCGGTCTTCTTTAGCAGATTCTGAACCGCCGGAACCGGTCCGATCCCCATCACTTCGGGCCGAACCCCGGCATGGGCATATCCCAAAACGCGCGCCCTGGGCTTCAATCCGGCTTTCTCGGCGGCATCTGCCGTCGCCAGAACCATAGCCGCTGCCCCGTCATTGATACCCGAGGCATTTCCGGCAGTAACACGACCGTCTTTCTTGAACACCGGTCGCAAACCTGACAGCGCCTCAAGCGAGGTTGCTTTCGGGTGCTCATCGACCTTGAAATCGACCATGTCGCGCTTAACCTTGACCTGCACTGGCGCGATCTGGCTTTCGAAATAACCCGCCTCGATCGCTTCCGCCGCGCGGGTCTGGCTGGTCATTGCAAAAGCGTCCATCTGCTCACGGCTGATCTGGTGCTCGTCCGCGACGTTCTCGGCGGTGATACCCATATGCCCGGTTCCGAACGGGCAGTTCAGTGCCCCCAGCATCATGTCCAGCGAGGTGACATCACCCATCTTTGCGCCCCACCGCGCCTGCGGAATGATATAGGGGCTGCGCGACATGCTTTCGGCGCCGCCTGCAACGGCGAATTCCGCATCGCCCAACGTCAGCGACTGCACCGCCGACACGATCGCCTGCGCGCCAGACCCGCACAACCGGTTCACGTTCATTGCGGGGGTGCCATTTGGAATTCCTGCCTGCATCGCAGCAACCCGTGACAGATACATGTCACGCGGCTCGGTGTTGATCACATGACCGAACACCACATGCCCGATTTGCGCGCCTTCGACACCGGACCGCTCCAGCGCCGCCTCGGTCGCAACAGTCGCCAGATCAATCGGCGCGGTCGAGGCCAGAGCCCCGCCAAAGGTGCCAATCGCGGTGCGGGCACCATCGAGAATTACGATGTCGGTCATGGATCACTCCTCCTGAATTTGACCGCAGTATGCACACGCAGAATGATGATGTCGCGCAAGACGTCCCGTCACGGACGGAATTGACAATGCTCCGCTCAGCGCGCATGAAATTCCGTCATGACGGAAAACACAGACGATATCCTGACACGCCTCCCCGCCCGCCTGAAAGAGGCACGCAGGGCCAAGGGCCTGTCCCTCGAAGCGGTCGCCAACTTAAGCGGCGTCTCCCGGTCCATGGTCAGCCAGATCGAACGGGGCGAAAGCAGCCCGACCATCTCGACACTGTGGAACCTGACCCGCGCCCTGCAGGTGGATTTTGCGGGCCTTCTGGAAGACTCCAAAGCCAAGAATCAAATCGAGGTGCTCAAGAAAACCGAAGTGCCAAGTATCGATAACATGGGCGAGCGATGCCGGATTCACATCCTGTCGCCGCCGGAAGAGGCCGGTGGGCACGAAGTTTACGATATTCAGTTCGAAGACGGCGGTGCGTTGAACAGCCAGCCCCATAAGCGGGGCGCACGGGAACAGTTAACCGTTTTGGAGGGCGCCGTCCGTGTCATTTCGGGGAACGCCGTTTCGGACCTGAAGCAAGGCGATACCGCCCGGTATGCAGCGGATATTGCGCATTCCATTTCCGCCGATGGCCCGGCACGGGTTTTCCTGATCGTAAAAAACGCCTGACATCAGCAAATTTCCGCCTTCACGGAAATTTTTCCTTCATACTGTAATTCCCCTATTTGGGAATATTGTCCGCTATGTTAGAAACGCGACTCAGATGAACGGAGGTCGCCATGGCAGATGCATTCCTGTCCCACATCACGGACACCCTTGCGCAGATCGAAGCAGAAGGCCTGTACAAACGCGAACGAATGATCACCTCGCCCCAGGGCGGTGAGATTACGGTGGGCGACAGGCAGGTTATTAACCTGTGTGCTAACAATTACCTGGGTCTGGCCGATCACCCCGCTCTGATCGAGGCTGCCACGAACGCAATGGGACCCAAAGGGTTCGGCATGGCTTCGGTGCGATTCATCTGTGGAACGCAGGATATTCACCGGGAACTGGAACAGGCGTTGGCGAAGTTCCTGAACAAAGACGATTCCATCCTGTTTGCAGCCTGTTTCGACGCCAATGGCGGACTGTTCGAACCTTTGTTGGGCCCGGAAGACGCCATTATCTCGGACAGTCTGAACCACGCGTCGATCATTGACGGCGTGCGGCTGTGCAAGGCGAAGCGCTATCGCTACATGAACAATGATATGAACGACCTTGAAGCCTGGCTGAAACAGGCGCGCGAGGACGGGGCGCGGCATGTCATGATCGCCACTGATGGCGTATTTTCCATGGATGGATATCTGGCCAACCTGCCAAAAATTCGCGAACTGGCGGACAAGTACGATGCCATCGTCATGGTAGATGACTGCCACGCCACCGGCTTTATGGGGCCAAACGGTGCCGGAACACCGGATCACTTCGGTGTCGACGTAGACATTCTGACGGGAACTCTGGGCAAGGCACTTGGGGGGGCAATCGGCGGCTATATCGCCGGGCCGCAGCCAGTGATTGACCTGCTGCGGCAGCGGGCGCGGCCCTATCTGTTCTCAAACTCGCTGCCGCCTTCCATCGTCGCCGCAGGGCTTGAAGCCATCCGTCTGGTCGAACAGGGCGACATGCTGCGCGCTCAGCTATTCGGCAATGCGAAATACTGGCGCGCGGGTCTGGAAAAACTGGGATTTGACCTGCTTCCCGGCGAGCACCCGATCATCCCCGTGATGCTGGGTGAAGCGCAGTTGGCGCAGGACATGGCCGCACGTCTGTTTGACGAAGGCGTCTATGTTTCGGGCTTCTTCTTTCCTGTCGTGCCACGCGGAAAGGCGCGGATCAGAACCCAGATGAATGCAGCCTTGACAAGGGACGAACTGGACAGCGCACTGGCGGCCTTCGGTAAGGTCGGCAAGGAGCTGGGAGTGATCTGATGCGACCCAACACAATGAAAGCGCTCGAGAAGTCCAGGCCCGAGGAAGGGCTTTGGATGGTGCGGTCTCCGGTGCCGGAAATCGGCCCCGATGAGGTGCTGATCAGGATCAACAAGACCGGTATCTGCGGCACCGATATTCATATCTGGAACTGGGATGAATGGGCCGCGCATACTGTTCCGGTGCCGATGATCACCGGTCACGAATTTGCCGGAGAGATTGTTGAGATCGGACGCAACGTGACGGGTCTTGAGATTGGCCAGCGCTGCTCGGGGGAAGGGCATCTGATCGGAACCGACAGCCGCCAGAGCCGCGCAGGCAAGTTTCACCTCGACCCCGGCACGCGCGGCATCGG
This sequence comes from Ruegeria sp. AB8, assembly GCF_056542605.1. Classification (NCBI taxonomy): domain Bacteria; kingdom Pseudomonadati; phylum Pseudomonadota; class Alphaproteobacteria; order Rhodobacterales; family Roseobacteraceae; genus Ruegeria; species Ruegeria sp. AB8. The sequence goes on along the minus strand of NZ_JBQGAB010000018.1, from coordinate 76,509 downwards.
GGTAAACGAACAGGGGGCGTTTGCCCAATACCTGAAACTGCCCGCCTTTAACGTTGTGCCCTTGCCGGACGACGTCCCGGATGAAATCGGAGCGATCCTTGATCCGCTCGGCAATGCGGTGCACACGGCGCTCAGCTTTGATTTGCTGGGAGAGGACGTTCTGATTACCGGAGCGGGTCCCATTGGCATCATGGCTGCCGCGGTCGCCCGTCATGCCGGGGCACGGCATGTGGTGATCACCGATATCAACCCGGATCGTTTGAAGCTTGCCGAACATGTCGTACCCACGGTTCGCGCCGTCGATGTCAGTCACGAAGACCTGAAAGACGTTATCGCTGCGCTTGGAATGCAACAGGGGTTCGATGTGGGCCTGGAAATGTCAGGCTCACAAGCCGCGCTGGATCAGATGGTCGAAGCGCTGGTGATGGGTGGCAAGATTGCCCTTCTGGGTATCCCGCCCGGCAAATCCCCGGTCGACTGGTCGCGCATCGTGTTCAAGGCGATCACCATCAAAGGCGTCTATGGCCGCGAGATGTTCGAGACTTGGTACAAGATGATAGCCATGCTTCAGAACGGCCTGGATGTCAGCCGGGTCATCACTCATCGGTTCAGCGTCGACGATTTCACCAAAGGGTTTGAGGCCATGAAATCCGGTCAATCCGGCAAAGTGGTGCTGGACTGGACCTGAAATGACAAAACGAAAACAGCGGCCCGAATGAGCCGCTGTTTTTCTTTGTCTGATTGTGTCTGGATCAGTCCAGCGTGCGGGTAACTTCTTCGCGTTCAAAGATTTCGATGACGTCGCCCTGGCGGATGTCATCGTAGTTCTCGAATGCCATACCACATTCCTGACCCGACTGGACTTCGGCCACTTCGTCCTTGAAGCGCTTCAGCGTCTTCAGCGTGCCTTCGTGGATCACCACGTTGTCGCGCAGCAGGCGGACGCCTGCGGAACGACGGGCAACACCTTCGGTGACCAGACAGCCAGCAACCTTGCCAACACCGGTGACCTTGAAGACTTCGCGGATTTCGGCGTAACCGATGAACTTCTCGCGAATTTCGGCGCTCAGCAGACCCGATGCGGCCGCTTTCACGTCATCAACGAGGTCATAGATCACCGAATAATAGCGGATCTCAACACCCTTCTGGTTCGCCGTATTCCGGGCTGACGCATTGGCACGAACGTTGAACCCAAAGACCGGCGCGCCGGAGGCTTCAGCCAGGCCGACATCCGTCTCGGTGATCGCACCAACGCCCGAGTGCAGTACACGCACGCGCACTTCGTCGTTTCCGATCTTCTCCATCGCCTGAACGATGGCTTCGGCAGAACCCTGCACGTCGGCTTTGACGAGGATCGGCAACTCGGCCACGTTCTCGTCTTCCTTGGCCTTCTGCATCAGTTGCTCAAGGGTGGTCGCGGCACCGGCGGCGGCGCGTTTGTCCTTGGCGGCTTGTTCGCGGTAGGCTGCGATCTCACGGGCCTGAGCTTCTGTCTCGGTCACGTTCAGAACGTCACCGGCCTCGGGCGTACCATTTAGGCCCAGAACCTCGACCGGAACCGAGGGGCCAGCTTCCTTGACGCGTTCGCCCTTGTCGTTGATCAGCGCACGGACCTTACCGTACTGTTCACCCACAACGAAGATATCGCCCTGACGCAGCGTGCCGTTCTGAACCAGAACAGTGGCCACAGGACCACGGCCCACATCCAGCTGCGCCTCGATTACGGCGCCCTGGGCAGCGCGGTCGGGGTTGGCTTTCAGTTCCAGAATCTCGGCTTGCAGCGCGATGGCTTCCAGCAGTTCGTCCAGACCCTGACCGGTGATGGCCGACACTTCGACGTCCTGAACTTCACCCGACATCTTCTCGACGATCACTTCGTGTTGCAGCAGGTCGGTGCGGACCTTGTCCGGGTTCGCGTCCGGTTTGTCGATCTTGTTGATCGCCACGATCATCGGCACTTCGGCCGCCTTGGCGTGGTTGATCGCCTCGATCGTCTGCGGCATCACCGCGTCATCGGCCGCAACCACCAGAACCACGATATCCGTGACCTGGGCACCGCGCGAGCGCATCGAGGTAAAAGCCGCGTGGCCCGGAGTATCCAGGAAGGTCAGCGTCGTGCCACCATCGGTTTCTACCTGATAGGCACCGATATGCTGGGTGATGCCACCCGCTTCGCCTGCGACGACCCGCGCATCGCGGATCGCGTCCAGCAGCGAGGTCTTACCGTGGTCAACGTGACCCATGATCGTAATGACCGGCGGACGCGGTTGCAGATCTTTTTTGCTGTCTTCGACCTCTTTGATGACGTCCTCGACATCCGAATCGGAAACACGGGTGACCTTGTGGCCGAACTCTTCGATGATCAGCTCGGCTGTATCGGCGTCGATGGTCTGGTTCTGCGTCACCATCATGCCCATCTGCATCAGTGATTTGACCACATCGGCCACACGCTCGGCCATACGGTTCGCCAGTTCCGAAACCATGATCGCTTCGGGCAACTGTACGTCGCGGATCACCTTTTCGCGCTCGACCGGGCCGCCCATGGCTTTCTGACGCGCACGCTCCTGCTTGCGCTTCATCGACGCCATCGAGCGCTGACGGTTACCTTCGCCACCGGTGGCCTGACCCAGTGTCAGCTTGCCGGACCTGCGGTTGTCGTCACGCCCTTTGCCGCGACCGCGTTGTTCGCGTTCGCGATCCTGCTTGCGCGGAGTCGCCGCTGGAGCAGGCTTGCTGGCCGGGGTGCGGGCCGCCTTGGGTTCCTCGGGGGCCGGGGCAGCAGCAGCGCGTTTGGCGGCTTCTTCCGCCTCTTTGCGCTTGCGCTCTTCGTCTTCTGCCTTCTGGCGCGCACGTTCTTCGGCCTCACGCTGTTCGCGTTCCTTGGCCTCTTGCTCGGCACGGCGGCGGGCGCGTTCTTCTTCACGCGCCTTTTCTTCCGCCTCGCGGGCAGCAGCCTCGTCGGCCTCCCGCGCCTTGGCGGCCTGCAATGCCTTCATGCGGCGCGCCATTTCGGCATCCGAGATGCCCGCCGGACGACGTGAAGGATCACCCGACGGCGCAGCGCCGCCACCTGGCTTGCTGGCACCCGGCTTGGGGACCACCACGCGCTTGCGTTTGGTTTCCACCACGACATTCTTGGTGCGTCCGTGGCTGAAACTCTGTTTCACATTTCCGGGGCGTGCCCCGCCACGAAGACCCAATGTCTTTTTGCCGTCACTATCGCTCATAAAGCTTCTTACCCTTCCGAGCGGCCCTTGCCGCCGTCATCCGTTTCGCGCAAGCCACGCAGGCGCTGCGCTTCCTCTACAACACGTTTGGCGAGTCCGCCAGAGGCCAGAGCCGCATGAATCACGGTTTGGCGCCCAAATGCCTGTCCCAACTCGTCCGCCGTCAGCCAACCGATGTATTTTCCAAAATGCGGCGTGCTCAGTTTCGACTTGCCGCGCCCCGATCCGTCGGTGGCCTGAATCAGTACCTGGGCCTCTTCCCGGTCCAGCCACGTCTTGACCTTTTCGTAGCCGGCGACCGCATCGCCGGACTTGCGGGCCAGACTCAGCAGTTCGATCACCCGGCGCGAAATCTGCCGCTCGACCTCATCCGCCAGATCCTGCGGTATGGTCACCTGAGCCTTGAACCCGCGTGCAAACAGTTTCTTGCCCACGGCCCGGTCCAGAGCGGCGCGATCCGCCGCCACATAGACCCCACGTCCCGGCAGTTTCGCCGCGACATCCGGATAGACCTGACCGTCCGGCCCCGTCACAAAGCGTATCAACCCATATTTAGGCTGAACTTCGCCCGTGGCGATGCACTTGCGTTCAGGTCCTTCGGACCGGTCTTTATGGACGCCACCGCGACCCATTCACGCCACCCGAGGCCTGAAATCAGGCCTCGGCCTCCTCGTCTGCAATTTCACCATCTTCTTCGGCCTGCTCCAGCTCGGCCGGATCAACCCAACCCAGCATGATGCGGGCCGTCATGACCAGATCCTGTGCTTCTTCCAGCGTGACGCCGAAAGGCTCCAGAACACCGTCATCCTTGATGCGTTCGCCCTCGACCGTGGTCCAGCCACCGGCCAGTTCCCAGTCCGCGCAGGTCGCGAAGTCTTCCAGTGTCTTCACATCGTCCTTGGCCAGCGCCTCAACCATCTGGGGTGTCAGGCCTTCGAATTCAATAAGGCTGTCCTCGGCGCCCAGGGCACGGGCAGCATCCAGCGCGGCCTTGGCCTGTGCTTCCAGGAATTCCCGCGCGCGGGTTTGCAGTTCCTGCGCGGTGCCTTCGTCTACACCGTCAATGACCAGCAGCTCGTCGATCTCGACGTAAGCCACCTCTTCGAGGTTGGTGAAACCCTCTGAGACCAGCAACTGGGCAAAGAATTCGTCCAGATCCAGACTTTCCATGAACAGCTTGGTGCGGGCTTCGAATTCCTTCTGACGACGCGCCGACTCTTCAGCCTCGGTCATGATGTCGATGTCCAGACCGGTCAGCTGGCTGGCCAGACGCACGTTCTGACCACGGCGGCCAATGGCGAGCGATAGCTGTTCCTCGGGGACCACAACCTCGATCTTGCCGGCTTCTTCGTCCAGAACCACCTTGGAAACCTCGGCGGGTTGCAGCGCGTTCACCAGGAAAGTCGGCTGGTCCTCGTTCCACGGGATGATGTCGATCTTTTCGCCCTGCAGCTCATTCACAACGGCCTGCACGCGGCTGCCGCGCATACCTACGCAGGCACCGACGGGATCAATTGAGCCGTCATAGGAAATCACCGCGATCTTCGCGCGCGAGCCGGGGTCACGGGCCACGGCCTTGACCTCGATGATGCCGTCATAGATTTCCGGCACTTCCATCTTGAACAGCTCGGCCATGAATTCCGGCGCGGTACGCGACAGGAAGATCTGGTGGCCGCGAACCTCGCGGCGGACTTCCTTGATATAGGCGCGCACACGGTCATTCGGGCGATAGCTTTCGCGGCCAATCTTGTCGTTGCGGCGCAGAACGGCCTCGGCACCACCCAGATCGACGATGACATTGCCGAATTCTTCGCGCTTGACGGCACCGTTGATGATGGTTCCGGCGCGATCCTTGAATTCTTCGTACTGACGATCACGCTCAGCCTCGCGGACCTTCTGCAGAATCACCTGTTTCGCCGACTGCGCCGCGATACGGCCCATTTCAACCGGCGGCACTTCTTCAGCGAAGACGTCACCGACTTGCGGGTCTTCCATGTACTGTTTGGCCTGCTCGACGGTGAACTCGGCCTGATAGTTTTCCAGCTCGTCATCCTCGACCACGGTACGAACGCGGGTAAAGGTGGCCTTGCCGGTCTTACGGTCGATGCTGACGCGAATGTCCATCTCGGCGCCGTAGCGGCTCTTGGCGGCGCGGGCGAGCGATTCTTCCATCGCTTCGACAACCAGACCGGGGTCGATCATCTTTTCGCGGGCCACGGCCTCGGCGGTCTGCAGCAGCTCCAGCTGGTTGGCTGAGGTGATTGCCATCAGTTCGTCTCCTCTTCGGACCCTTCGGTCTCAATCTCGTCGAAAGCGTTTTCGTTCAGGGCACCGGCATCCTTGCGCTGGCGCAGCATTTCCTTGATCAGGTCGTCGGTCAGGACCAGCTTGGCGTCGCTCAGCCAGTCGAACTGCAGACCGATGGTGATCGTTTCTGACCCTTCGGGGATGTTTATCAGAACCTCGTCCCCTTCGATCCCGGCCAATTCACCCTTAAAGCGGCGGCGGCCGTCGATCAGCTCGGCAGTTTCGATCTTGGCTTCATACCCCTCGAACGTCTCAAAATCCTTGAGACGGGTCAGAGGGCGGTCGATACCGGGGCTGGACACTTCCAGCGTATAGGCGTCAAGGATCGGATCCTCGACATCCAGCGTGGCGCTGACCGCGTTCGAAATTTCAGCGCAATCATCCACTTCGATACCGCCATCGGGCTTGTCGGCCATGATTTGCAGCGTGGTCTGTTTGCCGCTCATCAGGCGAATACGGACCAGCTCATACCCCAGATCCTCGATCACGGGGGTAATGATCTCGGCCAGTCGCCGATCGATGGCAGCTTTGGCTATCAGGTCGTTTGTCATCAGGTTCTCTACCCATGAATCGGGCACAAAAAAACGGGCGCGCGGCCCGTCGATCTTTTCCGGTGGAGCCCCGGACCCTAGCCCGACACGCCGCTGTTGAAACTGCATATACGCAGGGTTTCCCGAAACTGCAACCCCCAGCAGGTCACACTGAACGGAATTGCGTCACCCACCACCTTTCGGCGATGCGCCCGTCGTCCAGCGCGCGGCCCTTTCCGATCTGGCGGGGCATTCCCACATGAGCAGCCAGCGCCAGTGCCATCTCCGATTCGGCGGGAAAAAACCGCAAACCTCGCTGGCCCTTCAGCCCCTCCAAGGCAGGCAAGGCAGCGATGTCGACATACCCATCCCGCAATGCTTCAGCGCGGACATTTGGGTCCGGAATGACGATAATTTCCACGGAGTCGGCCCAACCGGCCTGTCCGTCCTTGTAGTGACCGCTCACCTTGCGTCCGAGGAAATGGCGGCCATCCTCGGCACGCTCGACCCGGTAACACCCTGTCCCGTTCGCGGCGTGCAGCGGCGTGACCCCCTGCCCCTTGCGCGTAATGACAAACCGACTGTCGGCCAGAAGAAACGGCAGGCCCGGATTGGCCGCGGCCAATTCCAATCGTATCGCAGTCAGGGAAAGCGCTTCGGCCTGTCCGACTTCTTCCAGAACGGCCAGAACATCACCCATTTCCAGAACCGCGCCATCGTGAAACAGAACGTCCCGGCGCAGCTCGAAATTCCAGACGCGCGCTTCTGCATCGGTTTGCCAACTGGTTGCCAGTTCTCCACGCAAGGTGCCATCCGGCGCAATCTCGGTCAGCGTGTCGAACACCGCGCCGCGTGCCACCTGCTCGAGGCTGTCATCACGGGGCACGGCCAACCGCAGGGCCCCGCCCGATTTCGGCGTATCCGCAAGCGAAGCTCCGGTCGCCGCCAGCAGAGCGGCAGCGGCACCCGACGCAAACAGGGCTCGGCGGTCGATCCGTGTCATGCCACAGCCTCCTCGGCCACACGGTCCATGATACGGACCAGTTCGGCGCTAATTCCGGGCTCAGAGAGGGCGTGGCCTGCCTGCCGCACCATTTTCAGCTCGGCGTTGGGCCAGCGGTCGGCCAGATTCCAGGCAGCTTGCGGCGGGCAGATCATGTCATAGCGACCTTGAACGATATAGCCGGGAATATGTGCGATCCGATCCATCCGATCCAGAATCTGGCCGTCTTTCTCAAGAAATCCACCATTCATGAAATAGTGGTTTTCAAGCCGAGCAAAGGCGCGCGCATACTCTCCGGGGCTTTCCCCGGTCGATCCGTTGGAATGGATCGAAGCCAGCGCATTTTCCCAACTGGACCAGGCGCGAGCATACAGGATCTCGGTCGCGCGATCGCCTGAGAACAGGCGTTTGTGATAGGCCGTGATTGTGTCGTGCAGTTCGGCATCGGGCAGCAGGGACGTGAATTTCGCCCACTGCTCGGGCCAGAATTTTCCGGCCCCACCGCCATAGAACCAGTCCAGTTCGGCCTTTGTCATCAGGAACACGCCACGCAGCACCAGACGGGCAACGTGATCCGGATGGGCCTGCGCGTAGATCAGCGCCAAGGTGGCCCCCCAGCTGCCGCCAAAAACGATCCACTCATCTATGTCCAGCAAAACGCGCAGGCGTTCTATATCGTCAACCAGATGCCATGTCGTGTTGTCTTCGACCGCAGCGTGGGGCCGGGACCGGCCACAGCCGCGCTGATCGAACAGAATCACCCGGTAAACATCGGGATCAAAATAGCGGCGCATCGCCGGACTGCAGCCACCACCCGGGCCGCCATGCAAAACCACGACCGGTATCCCATCGGGATTGCCGCATTGTTCCATATAGATGCGATGCCCGTCGCCCACATCCACCATCCGCTGATCGAACGGGTCGGTCGGCGGGTAGAGATATTGAACTGCGCGCTTTTGGTCCGGGTACTTGTCCATTATTGGCCTATATAGTCCTTACGGGTAAAAGAGCATACGGAGACAGGAATGCAAGCGCATCCGAACACGGTCGACCCTTCCGAGATCGCAAAATTCGAAGCGATGGCCGCGGAATGGTGGGATCCGCATGGTAAATTCAAGCCATTGCACATGCTGAATCCGTGCCGTCTGGACTATATCACACAACAGATTGCGGGCGAGTTCGATCGCGACCTGAAGGACCCTGATCCCTTTGAAGGCCTGCGTCTGCTGGATATCGGATGCGGTGGCGGATTGCTGAGCGAGCCGATGTCCCGACTGGGGGCCGAGGTCGTCGGCGCCGACGCCGCCGCAGGCAACCTGCCCGTCGCACGTATTCATGCGGAACAATCCGGGCTGCAAATCGACTATCGCCACACAACGGCCGAATCGCTGGCCGAGGCAGGCGAACAGTTCGACGTTGTCCTGAACATGGAAGTTGTCGAACACGTTGCTGATCCGCTCAGCTACCTGACGGCGACCCAGCACCTGCTGAAACCCGGCGGACTGCAGATCTGTTCGACCATCAACCGCAATCCGAAATCCTACGCCATGGCGATTTTCGGAGCCGAAGTGGTCATGCGCTGGCTGCCGCGCGGCACCCATGAGTGGCACAAGTTCATCACACCAGACGAATTGTTCGACCTGCTGCGCCAGGCAGGGCTGGACCCGGTCGACCGCAAGGGGTTCGTGTTCAACCCGATCCTGTGGAGCTGGTCAATTTCCGACCGCGACCTCAGCGTGAATTACGTGACCGCAAGCGTGAAGCCGGGCTGAGCTGTTCGAGATGGGGGCAAGCGCCCATCTGACGCTGGATGCCGAATTGCCCCTATTCACCCTCAAGCTGCAACCGCAAATCTCGCAGCACGGGCAACGTGCTGCGAACCCGCTCCAGACCCAATTCTCCGACCACACGGTTGATCAGCGGTGCAATCGACGAAATCGCCTGATCGCGCGCACGGCGGCCGGCGGGGCTGATCGCCACCATCTTACGACGGGCATCGTCCCAGTCGGGTCGAATGTGGATGTATCCGGCCCATTCCAGCTTGGCCAAAGTGTTGGTCATCGCGCCTCGGGTCACATGGAATGTATTGGCCAGTTGCGCCGGGCTGCGCTCGTCTCCGACAAAGACCAGATGGTTCAGCACCGAGAAATGCGAGATCTCCATGCCCTTGGGCAGCACCCGGCTGAGCCGGTTGCGCAAAAGCTGATCGGCGGTCAGGATCTCGCTGAAAAGCGTGACCGCAAGGGCATTTTTCTCGTCCGTCATATTCCGGTTCTGGATCAGGGCCCGTCGAAAGGCCGCACGTGAGTCAATGAGGGCACACGGCTGCGCGCCTGTGTCACAGAACTATCATCCAAATCGAAAATGTGAATGCCCGGATCGTTACCTGCGTCGATCAGCACCTCTCCCCAAGGGGCCACAACCATGCTGTGGCCATAGGTATGACGGGTCCTGCCGCGGGTTTTCGGATGCTCACCCGTTTGCGCCGGGGCCAGAACCCAACAGCCGGTCTCAATCGCGCGCGCGCGCAACAACGGTTCCCAATGGGCCGCGCCGGTAACCGGTGAAAAAGCCGCCGGAACAGTCAGAATCCGCGCGCCGGACTGCGCCAGCGCCGCGTAAAGTTGCGGGAAGCGAATGTCATAGCAGACAGTCATGCCAACCTTGCCGAAATCGGTCTCGGCAATCACTGCCTTGTCGCCTGGCCGATAGTTCCTGGATTCGCGGAAGGTCTCAGACTCGGTGACCTGCACGTCGAACATGTGAATCTTGTCATAGCGGGCCACGATCTGACCCTTCGGGTCGATCAGGAAGGACCGGTTGGCGAATCGCCCATCTGCGTCATGGGTCCTGACCGCCAGCGAGCCGATCAGCAGCCAGACACCAAGCGTGGCGGCCTGTTCTCGCAGGCCGGCCAGCGTGATGTCATCTTCTTCGTGCTGCAAAACTTCGCGCTGCCGTGTGGTGCTTGTCGAGACGCAATTCGTGACCTCGGGCGTCAGGACAAACTGCGCGCCCTGCGCTGCCGCATCGGCCATCATGGCGCGCACCATAATGAGGTTTTCTGCCGGGTCATCCGACGAAGTGATTTGCAACAGCGCCGTTTTCATCAGGCCGCCAGCAGACGGTCCAGCTTGCCCTGCCGATCCAGCTCGTACAGGTCATCGCAACCGCCGACATGGATGTCACCTACAAAGATCTGAGGCACCGTGCGTTTACCCGAGGCCCGTTTGATCATCTCTGGTTTTCGCTTGGGGTCCATCAGGACATCGATTTCCTTGAAATCGATACCCTTCTGCTTGAGCAGGCGTTTGGCAGCGTGGCAAAAGCCGCATAGCGGCGAGGTGTAGATTTCTACCGGCTTCATGTTCCGTTCCCTAGATTTCGCGCAATCTTGAGCGAATTAGGCATCCTTGGCAACGCGCGCCAGTACCAACACGAAAATATGATTTGCCCCCGCGATCTGGCATGACCGGGTACAGGCTGCCAAAGTCGCGCCGGATGTCATCACGTCATCCACCAGAAGGATATCACGGCCTGTCAGCAGGTTTCGCCGCTTGGGGTGAACTGCGATCGCATCTGACAGGATGTCCGCCCGTTCCGCTGCGGTTTTGCCATCCAGAACCGGGGTTTTTGTTCGACGCACCAGGAGGTCCGGACACATGTCCAGGCCGGTTTCACGGGCCAGACTTTGCGCCAGCAGGGCAGACTGATTGTATCGCCGTTTCAGCAGGCGCGACCAGTGCAACGGGACAGGTGCGATCAGCATCTCGTCGCGAAACAGATCTTGGCCTGCCCGCGCCATCCAAAGGGCCGCTGTTCGGGCCAGTTCGGGCCTGTCACCGTGCTTGAAGCTCAGGATCAGCGATCGTGCCTGACCCTGATACAACAGCGCTGCGCGCCCGTCCCTCCATGGTCGGGGGCTCGCCAGACAATCGTCGCACTCGATTCTGTGACCATCCGCCTCGCCCTCTATCGGCATTCCGCAGGTTTCGCAGACGGTCCCGCCGATGAATGGCGTGTCACGCCAACAGGAGCCGCACAAACCAAAGTCGGATTCCGTCAATACGCCGCATCCCAGGCAACGCGGCGGGTAGATCAGTGCAACAACGGTTTGAATCCGCTGCCACATGCGATACTTGCGACCCATGAAACTGCCTGCCGACACTGCACCCTCGCCGTTTGATCGCTCGATACTGACCATGCGCCGCGCCCGTGCCCGGGACGATGCGTTGTTCCTGCATCACGCTGCCATGGATGAGGTGCAGGATCGGCTTTTGATGGTTAACAGAAGCTTTACGGCACCGGCGATTATCACTCCGTTCCCGCATCTCTGGCGTGATTTTCTGCCCGCTGCCACCATCATCGCGGATAATGAGGTTCTGGAGCTGGAGCGCGGATCACATGATCTGGTTATTCACGCAATGGCGCTGCACTGGACCAATGACCCGGTCGGGCAATTGATCCAATGCCGTCACGCCCTGCGCCCGGACGGGCTTCTGCTGGGCGTCTGTCCCGGTGGTGAAACCCTGCACGAACTGCGTGCAGCCCTAGGACAGGCCGAGATCGAAGTAACCGGGGGGCTCAGCCCCCGCATCGCCCCGATGGCAGAACTGCGGGATCTGGGTGGGCTATTGCAGCGGGCCGGATTTGCATTGCCCGTGGCCGACAGGGCAAGCCTGACAGCGGAATACCGTGACCTGATGCACCTGATGCACGATCTTCGCGCAATGGGTGAGACCAATATTCTGATCGCTCGCCTTAAATACCCGACTCAGCGCCTTGTCTTTGACAAAGCCCAGACAATCTACAACCGCCACTTTGCGTCGCCTCAGGGCCGTCTGCAGGCGACGTTCGAATTGATCTGCCTGACAGGCTGGTCCCCGCACGACAGCCAACCGCAACCGTTGCGCCCCGGGTCCGCCCGCATGCGACTAGCTGAAGCTTTAGGGACAAAAGAAGGCAAACTGTCCGATTGACCGCCGGGCATTTCCGTATATCTCAGGCCGGACCACAGAAATTCAGGAAGCTCAAATGACTGACGCAACCCGCCCCGCCCATGCACCAGCCGACCACCCAAAGGTCAAAAAGGGTCGCGTCGGAATTCTGCTGGCAAATCTGGGCACGCCGGATGACTACAGCTATTGGCCGATGCGGCGTTATTTGAACGAGTTTCTGTCGGATCAACGCGTGATCGACTATCCAAAGTGGAAGTGGCAACCGATCCTGCAGGGGATCATCCTGACCAAGCGCCCGTTCAGCTCGGGTGAGGCCTACAAATCGATCTGGAATCACGACGAGGGCGAAAGCCCGTTGATGACGATCACAAAGGACCAGACAGCCAAGCTGCGCAACGCGATGCAAGATCGTTACGGCGATCAGGTGATGGTCGATTTCTGCATGCGCTATGGCAACCCTTCGACCAAGTCCAAAGTAAGCGAGATGGTGGCGGCGGGCTGTGACCGCATCCTGTTCTTCCCGCTCTACCCGCAATACGCGGGAGCCACGACAGCGACAGCAAATGATCAGTTCTTCCGGGCGCTGATGGAGGAGGTCTGGCAACCGGCCACCCGGACCGTACCCGCGTATTTTGACGAACCTGCCTACATCGACGCATTGGCGGGGTCGGTTGAGCGCGCTTATGCAGAGATGGAGACGAAGCCCGACATTCTCGTCTGTTCCTATCACGGGATGCCAGAACGCTATTTGCAGCAAGGCGACCCCTATCACTGCCAATGCGCAAAAACGACTAGATTGCTGAAAGAGCGGCTGGGCTGGACAGACGATCAGCTGGTTTCGACGTTCCAGTCCCGGTTCGGACCTGAGGAATGGCTGAAGCCCTACACCGTCGATCACGTCGCCGATCTGGCGCGGCAGGGCAAAAAGAACATCGCGGTAATCGCCCCGGCCTTTTCATCCGACTGCATCGAAACGCTGGAAGAAATCAACGAAGAAATTCGGGAAAGCTTTGAGGAGGCCGGCGGCGAGGGCTTTACTTATATCCCATGCCTCAACGCCGATGATTCGCATATCGCCGCACTTGGCGCGGTGATAGAAGACAATCTCAGGGGCTGGCTGGACTGAACGACCCACGGACCGGACACAAAAAAAGGCGATGGATAAATCCACCGCCTTTTCTTTGATCAGCTTGTCGAATTAGCTTGCTGCAACAGCTGCGGCAACAACAACCAGCAGGATCAGCGGCAGGATGATACCCTGCGACGAACCTTGGGTTTCTTCGACAACGACAGGTGCCTCTACAACCGGCTCTTCCAGGTTGCCAGCATAGGCAGTCGAAGCAGCAGCGGTCAGAGCAGCGGCGAGAACGAGTTTTTTCATATTAACCTCCAGAATTTGCGTGATTCCGATTAGTGCAGTCACACATCTAAGACTTACCTCGTGTTTTTTTCTAATCAGCAATGCGCAGGGATTGCAATTGCAACTTGATCGCCAAGCGGGTTCGTGCATGAAAATGTCGTCAAATTAGCAACACTTGCGTGCCAACCTTCGCCATAGAAAACAGCTCGGCAATGTCCTCGTTGAACAGGCCGATACACCCATTTGAAGACCGGCGCCCGATTTTGCGCGTGTCATGGGTGCCGTGAATGCGATAATATTTCCAACTCAGGTACAAAGCATGTGTTCCCAAAGGGTTATCCGGACCAGGCGGGATATAGTCGGGCCATTCCGGATTTCGCTTCTTCATCGACGGCGTCGGCGACCAACTTGGGCCTTCGACCTTCCGGATCACGCTCGTCCTTCCGCGGCGGGTCAGTTCTTCGGTCAATGGAACAGAAGACGGGTAGAGTTTGTATACAGATTGATCATCTGACCAATAATGCAGCGCCCGCGAGACGGTATCGACCAAAATGGCACCGTTTCTGGTATTGGAAAAATAGGGCTGCCAGTCCAACGCCCGGAAGCCCGAAACATTGCGGCGAACCGCCGGTTCTGCTTCCGGAGCAGGACGCAATGGGTCTCCGGGAATGTACTGGGCGATTGCCGGCGAGGCCAGCATGGCCGTCGCGCCTGCCAGAAATCCGCGGCGGGTCGAAGGCTGAATACGTTTTTTGACCATGACAAAGGGTCCTTTGCTTAGGTGACTTGGAAATTTCGGATCATTTTATTGCCAGAATGCTTCAGTCGCAAATCAAACCGGCAGAATCACGCGGGTTGTGGCCATTGTACGTTTGCCCAGCGCGTTCAGTCACGCTATGCCCGTTGATAACACAAATATCAGGTCGACCATGACGCGTATCCTTTCTCTGCTAGTTATTTGCCTTGTCGCACTGGCGGCATGCACGGACACCTCAACCACAGCCTTGGGGGCCGACGGGCGGCCGTTGCCGACAGTCTACAAGATTCGCGGCAGCACCGATAAACTACAATTCCGCATGTTGGATTCGGTGAACGCGCTCCGTCAGGCCTCGGGCCTGCAACCGGTTCAACTGAATGCCCAGCTGAATGCGGCCGCAGCCACCCATTCGAAAGACATGGCACGTCAGAATCGCCCTTGGCATTTCGGGTCGGACGGATCCTCACCTATCGATCGCGCTGCGCGCGCAGGCTACTTCGGAACCTTCCTGGGCGAAGCAATTTCCGAGACCTACGAGACCGAGACCGAAACCCTGGCCGCGTGGATGCAGGAGCCCGGCCCGCGCGCCGTCATCATGGATCCGAAGGCAAGCCAGATGGGCTTTGCCTGGCATCAGGAAAAAGGCGGCAAAATCTGGTGGACACTGGAAATGGGCACAGGCGGCTGATCGCCTCGGGCCGCAACAAAGCCTCCGGATAACGGGGGCTTTTTCAATTGAACCAGGTTACGCAGCCTGCATCGACTGCGCTTCGGTCAGAATGGCATAAAGTTTGACGGGGTCAGGATTTGCCCGCAACTTTGCGCAGACAGATGTGTCACGCAAGGTCCGCGACACAAGCGCCAAAGCCTTGAGATGATCGACACCCGCTTCCTCCGGCGCAAACAATGAAAAGGCAATGTCGACTGGCTGACGGTCGACCGAGCCGAAATCAATAGGCTTTTCCAGCATGACGAATACGCCAGAAACGGCCTGAAGCTGCGGCAATCTCGCATGTGGCAGCGCCACACCATGGCCAACCCCGGTCGGGCCGAGGCTTTCACGCTCCAGCAGACTGTCCACAACTTCCTGCGCGTCCAGCCCAAGGGTGGCGGCAGCGACATCGCTGATTTCCTGAAACAACCGCTTCTTGCTGGAAGCAGATGACAATACACGTACGGCTTCGGGCTTCAGTATGCTCGACAGCTCCATGATCACGCTCCATGACGTTGCCCCGGCCAAAACCGGGGCCCGTCTTTCAATCTTGCCTGTTACGGATCGATCCAACCGATATTGCCGTCATCCCGGCGATACACGACATTCAATCCGTCCTTGTTTTCATTACGGAACACCAGCACCGGGGCGCCTGCAAGTTCCATTTGCATAACAGCTTCGCCAACGCTGAGAGATGGGATCTTTGTTTCCATCTCAGCCACAATCATGGGCTGCAGCGATTCGGGTTCGTCAGCCGTCTCCGATTCATCAGAGGCGAGGATATATGAGGACGCGCCAAAGAGTTCAACCGGCTCGGACCGATCCTTGTGGTGGTCTTTCAGGCGGCGCTTGTATCTGCGCAGTTGTGTCTCCATTTTGTCGCAGCAAGCCTCGAATGCCGCATAAATCTCGATTGCGTGGGCCTTGGCCTGGGCGGTCAGGCCCGTCGACAGATGCACCGTGGTCTCGCATACATATTCATGCGCTGAACGGGAAAAGACGACGGCGGCGTCCGTCGGGCGCTGGGCATACTTACCCACAACCTCGCCCAGCTCGGTCTGCACGTGGGTCTGCAGCGCCGCGCCGATGTCGATCTGTTTTCCGCTGATTTGGTAACGCATGTGATCTCCTTCACAATTCACACCCATTCTGACGCCACGTTACGCGGCGAGCTTGTTTTTATCGGGTGGGGGGTAGCGACATGTTTTGTGGTTGTCTGCCATCGCGCCCTTCGGAGAAGGGATATCGTGATCCAGACTGGAACCGCAAAACTGCCATGAGCCAATTGAGCCAAGAGGCGGCGGAAGAGTCAATCAAAACAAAAGCGTATTTGTGTAATTTCCGACATGCAGCAAGTGCAGATCAGCGCAAGCCTATGAAATCCTGAAGTTTTCACCCAGATACACGCGGCGCACGTTCTCGTTTTCAACAACTTCGTCCGGCGTGCCGGACATCAGCATCTTTCCGTCATGCAGGATGTAGGCCCTGTCCACAATTTCCAGCGTTTCGCGGACGTTGTGATCCGTAATCAAAACACCAATTCCGCGCTTTTTCAGGTCGGCAACCAAATGCCGGATATCCCCAACACTGATAGGGTCCACACCCGCAAACGGTTCATCCAAAAGCAAATACTTGGGATCGGCAGCCAGGCAGCGGGCGATTTCCACCCGGCGTCTTTCCCCCCCTGACAGAGCCAGTGCGGGGGCCCGCCGCAAATGCTCGATCGAGAAATCGGACAAAAGCTCTTCCAGACGTTCCTTGCGGCGATGGGCGTGGCTGACGGTTATGTCCAACACAGCGGCGATATTGTCCTCGACGCTCATGCCGCGAAAAATCGACATCTCCTGAGGCAGATAACCGATCCCCATCCGGGCTCGCCGATACATCGGCAAAGTCGTGACATTGTGCCCGTCCAGCGTGACCGTGCCCGCCTCGGGGAAAACCAGCCCGGCGACAGAATAGAACGTCGTCGTCTTGCCCGACCCGTTGGGACCAAGCAAAGCCACAACTTCGGACCGGCCCAGTGTCATCGAAACATCCCGGATCACGGTCTTCTTGCGGTAGGACTTTCGCAGTTTCTCGATTCTGAGACCCGAGGTGCCGTCGGCAACGGATAGGTTGGGTCGTGCCATCAGTTGTTGCCTTGTTGCAGGATCGTTTTCACCCGACCGGTCATGGTTGCGGTACCGGTGGTCAGGTTGGCATTCATCTGATCGCCGCTGATGACGCTTGGCCCCTGTGTCAGAAGAACATTGCCCTTCATCAGGATCACACCGGAATCAATTGTGTATTCGGCCCAATCTCCCTGCGCCGCGTCCGGAGGGCTTACCAGAACCACGTCTTCCGTGGCCTCTAGCCGCTCGATCGCCGAACGCTCGTTGTTGTAGATGACCAGAACCCGTTCTGCAGTCAGACGCATTTCACCCTGAATCACGATGACATTTCCCAGAAACTCGGCCGATCCGTTTTCCTGAT
Organism: Ruegeria sp. AB8; assembly: GCF_056542605.1. Classification (NCBI taxonomy): domain Bacteria; kingdom Pseudomonadati; phylum Pseudomonadota; class Alphaproteobacteria; order Rhodobacterales; family Roseobacteraceae; genus Ruegeria; species Ruegeria sp. AB8. Next base: position 59,180 of record NZ_JBQGAB010000018.1, on the reverse strand, counting down.
TGACGTTGAGTGTTTCCGACGTCACTTCGACAGGCAAACTGGGGTCCGCCTGGGTCGACCCAAACGCCACCTGCGTTTCCTGCGCGGTCGCGGAAACGACACTCGTCACCAGAGCGATGCAAACAAGGGCAATTCGAAAATCAAACACACTTCATCTTTCTGCTTTTGCCGGCTCATACACCAGCTTTACGCCATCTGTAAAAACAATATGGACCGGTCCGTCCTTTTTTTCAGTCCCAAATGTCATGCGCCCGGCCGAGAAATCACCGATCGGTCCGGTTCCGTTAACCTGGCCCGGTGTATCCCCGCGGATTTCATCCAGCGAGGTGTTCAGCAAATCGGTGGTGACCTGGATGCCGTCCGTGGTGGTTATGACTACGTCGCCGACAAAAGTTGCCGTCTTTTTGTCGGGTCGGATCATGCCCGAATTTGAATCCAATGTTATGACACCGCCATTCAACAGCCCCAGGCGCCCACGAAACTCGGCTGCGGTCGGGACAGATCCTTCGGCCCCTTTTGCCGCCTGTATGGCCTTGATGTGCACGTCTTCGCCCTTGCGGGTTATGCCCCGGTAGTCGGGCTGGGTAATAACCTGGTCGGCAAGGCGTTCGTTGATTTCCGTTTGCGGAAATGGAACCGACACGTCGGTCTCGATGCTGCGCGACAGCAGGAACACCGTGGACAGCATCAAGATGGCCACCAGTGGCAACAGCACCTTCAAGAACTGTACCATACGGGAATAGCGGTCCACAGTTTCCACCTTTCAGCCCAACCCGACGCGCAGGCAATCGTGAATGTGCAAAATGCCTTCGGCCCGCCCGCCCGAGGCCGGATCGACCACAAACAAACAGGTAATCTTGGGCGTCTGCATCGTCATCAGGGCCACGGCGCTTTCGGCCAGTTCACCCGGGCCGATGGTGCGCGGGTTAGCGGTCATCACCTGATCGACGGTCAGGTCAAGCAGACCCTGCATATGCCGCCGCAGGTCGCCATCGGTCACGATGCCCAGCAACCGCCCCTCGGCATCACTAACACCGACAACGCCAAAACCCTTCTGGCTCATGACCAGCAACGCCTCGCTCATCGGCGTGCCCGAGGAAACGATCGGCGTGTCGGTATGCATCAGATCGCGAACCTTGCTGAGCTGCGCGCCGAGTTTGCCGCCGGGGTGGAAATCACGGAAGTTTTCGGGCCGGAAATCCCGGTACTTCATCAAGGCGATCGCCAGCGCGTCCCCCATTGCAAGCGTCAGCGTCGTCGAAATCGAAGGCACCATACCAAAGCCGCAGGCCTCACCCATCGACGGGATCAGCAGATGCACGTCCGCCTGTTTCATCAACGTGCTTTCGGGCTTGCTGGACAGGCCGATCAGAGGGATGCCGAACCGCCGGGTAAAGGCCAGAAGATTGGCCAGTTCCGGCGCCTCGCCCGAGTTCGAAATCGCCAGAACCACATCGCCCTTCGACACCATGCCCAGATCGCCGTGACTTGCCTCGGCCGGGTGCACGAAATATGCGGGTGTCCCGGTACTCGCCAGCGTCGCCGCGATCTTGTGACCGATATGGCCCGATTTGCCGATCCCGCTGACAATGATCCGACCGGTTGCCTGCAGGATCATCTGCACGGCAGTGGCGAAATTCTCATTCAGGCCGTCCGCCAGAACGTCTAGCGCACGGGCTTCGTCAGTGATGACCTGCCGCGCGGTTTTCAGAAAGGATTCGTTGTCAGTCATGAGTGCGCAAAAATATCCGTTTCAGGCCAACCGGCGAGGTCCAGCTTGGCACGCATCGGCAGGAAATCAAAACAGGCCTGTGCCATCTCGGTCCGGCCCTCGCGTGCCAGACGCCCGTTCAGCGCATCGCGCAACTGGTGCAGGTACAGAACGTCCGAGGCGGCATAGTCCAGCTGAGCCTCGGTCAGGGTTTCCGCACCCCAGTCGCTCATTTGCTGTTGTTTCGAGATGTCGACGCCGATCAGTTCCTGGCACAGGTTCTTCAGCCCGTGTCGGTCTGTATAGGTGCGTACCAGTCGGCTGGCGATCTTGGTGCAATAGACCGGCGCCGCCAGCGCACCGAATGTGTGGTACATGGCCGCGATGTCAAATCGCCCGAAATGAAACAGCTTCAGCACATCGGGATTTTCCAGCATGGCACACAGGTTCGGCGCTGATGTCTGCCCTTTTTTGACCTGAACGATATGGCTGTGCCCATCGCCACCCGACATCTGGATGACGCACAACCTGTCCCGATGTGGATTCAAACCCATGGTTTCACAGTCGATCGCCACGACCGGGCCCAGATCCAGCCCATCCGGCAGGTCGTTTTTGTACAAGTGGTTCGCCACAGATTTTTCCTTTGTTCGGTCTCAGACCACGAGATAGGAGGTTTGGTCCGCAAACTCAACGCCATCCATCGGGCGTGATTGTGACCAGGCGCTGCCGGGACGGGATTTTGCCGCGACACAAATGAGGTCAACAGGAACTTGAGCATCTGTATGCTAATGCTCTAAACCTTGGCCACCATGGACAAACTTGATCGAAATATCGTTGCCGCACTTCAGCAGAACGCGCGTGAATCAACTACCCGGATCGCAGCAAAGCTGGGCGTGGCGCGCACCACCGTTCACGAGCGTATCAGCCGCATGGAAGATCGCGGTGTAATTGCAGGGTACTCTGTGGTTTTGCATAGCCCGCAAGACACACCGCGTGTTCAGGTCATCGTTCTGCTGGAAGTGCAGCAAAAAGAAACGGCCCGCATCATCAAACGTCTTGAAGCCTATCCCGAGGTCAAACTGTGCCTGTCCATCAACGGAGAATTCGACCTGCTGCTAAATGCCGAAGCACCGCATATCGAAGATCTGGACATCCTCGTCGACGAACTCGCCAAGATTCCGGGCGTCATGCGAACCAACACAAGCGTTGTGTTTGGCCGCCGGATCGACCGGAACTGATGCTGCGATAACCCTATGTAAACCGATGCGCGGCTAGCCTGCCCCGGACTGATCAAGATCCCGGACCGGCAGAATGCCCCATCGAATACTCCTTTTCCTTCTGATTTTGCTTTTTGCCGGGCGTTCGCTGCATGCACGACCCGACGCAAGAACCGCCGATCTGTGTGATCAGGCCATGCGGCAAGCCGCTTTGTCGGAAGGGGTTCCTCTGGATGTCCTGCGGGCTATCGCGCGCGTGGAATCCGGTCTTAATGTCGCCGGCACCCTGCGCCCTTGGCCGTGGGCGATCAATGTCGAGGGGCAGGGTCTTTGGTTTGACACCGAGGTCGAGGCAAAATCCCATGTTTTCCAAATCTTCAAGGCGGGCGCACGCAGTTTCGACATTGGCTGCTTCCAGATCAACTATCGCTGGCACGGGCAGACATTCCGGTCGATTGACGAAATGTTCGACCCGGAACAGAACGCCAGGTATGCCGCCCGTTTTCTGAAAGACCTGTTTGCAGAGTTTGCATCGTGGCCCGCAGCGGCCGGTGCTTATCACTCTCGCACTCCCGCTTTGGCCCAGACCTATTCCGAGCGTTTTCAGACCGAGTTGGCGCGCCTCAACGAGGACGAGCCGACAAGGAATGCGGCAGTTGCCCGCGATCCTTTCACACATTCCTCTGCTCCATTGCTTCCGTCGCGATCTGAAGCGCCAAAACGGGTAATGCTGGGGTCGCTGGTTCCGGTAGCGGATAGTGCCACCGCCTTTATCGTCTTCAACTAAGGGGGTGATCGTGTTCAGGTTCGATGCCCGCTCTGTGTTCTCGCCGACCGTCCTGCTGGCGCTGGCCCTGATGACAGTCATCGTGATGATGATCCTTCCAATGCCCGCCTGGGTTCTGGATGTGGGGCTGGCAGCGTCGTTTGCGCTGGCTATTCTGATCTTCACCTTGACCCTGTTTATCGAACGCCCGCTGGATTTCTCATCTTTTCCAACGATCCTGCTGGCATCCCTGATGCTGCGATTGTCGCTGAATGTTTCGTCCACCAAGCTGATCATCGGTCAGGGTCATTCGGGCACCAACGCCGCAGGTGATGTGATCGAGGGGTTTGCCCAATTCGTAATGGGCGGAAGCATCTTTCTGGGTCTCGTCGTGTTTGGCGTTCTGCTGATCGTTAACTTCATGGTGATCACCAAGGGCGCCGCCCGTATGGCCGAGGTGGGCGCAAGGTTTGCGCTGGATGGGATGCCGGGCAAGCAACTTGCAATTGACAGCGACATGTCCGCAGGGGCCATCGACCATCAGCAAGCCAAGGAACGGCGCGAAAGAGAACAGCAGGAAACGACTTTCTTCGGCTCGCTGGACGGTGCGTCCAAATTCGTCAAGGGCGACGCCGTTGCCGGGTTGCTGATTACGTTGCTGAACCTTGTCATGGGTTTGATCATGGGCGTGATTGTGCATGGGATGCCGGTTGCAGCCGCCTTCGAAACCTATGCGATCCTGACGGTTGGTGATGGGCTGGTCTCACAAATCCCTGCGGTCATTATCTCAATCGCGTCCGCCCTGCTGCTGGCGCGGGGCGGCACGCAGGGGGCAACCGACAGCGCAATCTTCTCGCAGTTGGGGCGGCACCCGGCTGCACTGGGCACAGTCTCGCTGCTGATGGCCCTGTTTGCGTCGGTGCCAGGCCTGCCGTTTCTGCCCTTCATTCTAGGCGCGGGGGTTTTGGGATACTCAGCCTACAGCGTTTACAGCAAACAAAAATCCGAGCTGACAAAAGCGCACTCACCGGCACCCGAGACCGATGCCCCGACCCCGCAGGCCATCGGAGACATCCTGGACCTGGACGACGTTCATCTGGAATTCGCACCGGATCTGGTCAGCATGGTTCTAAACCCAGGCACCGGTCTGGACGCGCGGATCGCAAATATGCGGACATATGTCGCCTCTGGCTTTGGTCTGATCCTGCCCGAAATTCGGTTGACCGATCGCGCCGATCTTCCAACCGGCACTTACGTTATCAAAGTTCAGGGCGTCGAACAGGCGCGCGGTGTTCTGAACCCCGATCTCGTATTGGCGCTGGTTCAGGAAGGGCCGGACATTCTGCCGGAAGGAAATGATGTGACCGAACCCGTCTACGGCGCACCGGCCCGTTGGATCCTGCCCAAAGATCAGGAGGCTGCGGCCCTGAGCGGCGCGACGATCGTCTCGCCCCCCGAAATCCTGGCGACCCATCTGCTTGAAATCATCAAGCAGAATTTCTCCCGACTGCTGACACTCAAGTCGCTGCGGCGTCTTTTGTCCGAAATGACTCGGCTGAGCGATCTGGGCCGGGCCGAGGCCAACCGCAAGTTGCTGGACGAACTGATCCCGGACAAGGTCCCGATCGATACATTACATTCCGTTCTGCGGCTGCTGCTGGACGAACGGGTGTCCATCCGAAACATGGCCCTGATCCTGGAAACCGTGGCCGAGGCTCGGCTGACTACAACTCTGCCCGAAGGGATTTGCGAACTGGTGCGCCAACGTCTCGGGTTCCAACTGGTCGCCGACATGAAGCGCGAAGATGGGTCGATTCCACTGATCCAACTGGCACCGGAGTGGGAGGACACGTTCGCCACTTACCAAATCGACGCCCAAAGCGCAGGTCTCGACGTCGCGCTTCCGCCCAACCTGTTCAACAAGCTTGCAGACGGTGTCGTGCAAAGCATTGCGCAAACCGCGGATCGGGGCGTGTTTGCGGCCGTTGTGACTTCGACACGTCGACGCAGGTTGCTGCGCACGATCCTGCATGCACGCGGTGTCTCCAACCCGGTTCTGTCATTTGAAGAAATCGGCTTGGAAGCCAGGCCGGCACTTGTCGGTACGGTGCCCGCGTGATCGGCCTGCCCCCCGACTTGCTGCCGTTTATCAGTAGCGAGCTTGAGCACTTGTTCGCCGTTTTCCTGCGGGTTTCCGCTTTGGTTTCCCTTCTGCCTGCCTTCGGAGAGCGCAGCATTCCGGCCCGCGTAAAACTGGCGATAGCAGTGGCATTTACGCTCGTGGTTTCTTCCGCAATTGACCCGTCCGGGGCGATGTCTGGACTGTTCCCCGTAGTGCGGCTGATCGGCACCGAAATCCTGACGGGTCTGGCACTTGGCTTAAGCTTGAGGCTTTTCGTGCTTGCCCTTCAGACAGCAGGATCAATTGCCGCTCAGGCGACATCGCTATCCCAGCTTCTGGGCGGGGCGGCAGCAGACCCAGTGCCGGCCATGGGATATCTGCTGACCCTGGCCGGAATCACTCTGGCTGTTCTTATGGGGCTGCACATTCGTGCGGCGCAGTTTTTGATTGATAGCTACACTCTGATCCCAATGGGACAGCCCCCTGCGGCTGCGGATCTGTCCCAATGGGGTGTGCGACAAATTGCGCACAGCTTTGCGCTGGCTTTTGCGCTGGCAATGCCATTCGTTATCGCCTCGCTGATCTACAATCTTGCGCTTGGGGTCATCAACCGGGCGATGCCTCAGTTAATGGTCGCCTTTGTCGGTGCCCCGGCAATCACCTTTGCCGGTCTCTTTCTTTTGTTAGCCGGAGCGCCGTTGATCCTGTCCGCCTGGTCGGACGCACTCAACAGTTTTCTAACCAACCCGATTGGAGACAACTGATGAGCGCAGCAGACGACGACAGCGACAAGTCTTTTGACCCGACACCGCAGAAACTGAAAAAAGCCCGTGAAAAGGGCGAAGTGGCCAAGTCCGCCGATCTGTCGGTGGTTGCGGGTTATTCCGGGTTGCTCGTCGCGCTGGTAACAGCCGGTCAGCACGGCGCGGAAAATCTCGGCATGCTTTTTCTTGTAATGATTGATCAGGCCGACGATCTGTCCCGCCTGATGATTGATGGCCCGTCTGCAGGCCCGGTCGGCGGCGTTCTGAAAACGTCCCTGGTCGCCATCGGGATTCTCTTTGCTATTCCGGCGGCTGCGGTCCTGCTCAGCCTCATTGCGCAGCGAGCTCTTGTCTTTGCCCCGTCCAAACTCAAACCCAAGTTGTCGCGTGTTTCCGTTGTGTCGAACGCTAAGAACAAGTTTGGCCGGAGCGGGTTGTTCGAATTCCTTAAGGCCTTTGTCAAACTGATAATCTATTGCACATGCCTTGCCGTTTTCCTACGCGCCAATCTGGTGGAAATCCTGTCTGCGGGTACGGCACCACCCCAATCTTCAATCCTGTTGATGATGAACCTGTTGTTTCGATTCTTGTTTATTGTGATTGTCATCGCCCTGGCCATCGGCGCAGCGGACTACCTTTGGCAATACTCCGAGCACATGCGCAAAAACCGTATGTCGCGCAAAGAGATTCAGGACGAAGCCAAGGATGCTGAAGGCGATCCTCATGTCAAACAACAGCGCAGGCAGCGCGCACAGGGCATTGCGGCAAACCAGATGATGGCGGCGGTTCCGGAAGCAGACGTTGTCATAGTCAATCCGACGCATTTTGCGGTTGCGCTGAAATGGTCACGGGCGGTCGGTGCCGCACCGGTTTGCGTCGCGAAGGGCGTGGACGAAATCGCTGCCGCCATCCGGTCGGCAGCCGGACAGGCAGGGGTTCCGATCCATTCCGACCCGCCGACCGCGCGGGCGCTTCACGGCACCGTCGATATCGGGCAGGAGATCCAGGAAGAGCACTATCGATCCGTCGCGGCCGCTATCCGTTTCGCCGAAGCCATGCGCAAACGAGCAAAGAAGCAGGTATAATGCGACATACGCAGATCAAAGCATTGGTGCGGGTGACGGAGGCCGCGTTCCAAAAGGAATTTCAGGCCATTCGCCCCTTGGTCGAGGCCGAGACATTGGTTCTGAGGAAGCTGTCGCAACTGGACACGCAGGTAAAAGCGGCGCGCCTCGATAGTGCGCAGTCCCAAGGCTACAAAATCACAGGAACGGATATCTTGTGGAACGGCTGGGAAGCTTCAACACGCCGCCAGTTGAACATGGAACTGGCGCGCATCCGGGCGCAGAAGCTGAGCGCTCTGGACGCGCTGCGCCTTTCGTTCGGGCGCAAACGTGATGTTGAGAGCCTGTCGGAGTCGCTAGTGGCTGATCAGCTTTGCAACCCGTCAAAGGGCTTCTGTTCCACAACCGACTGAGTGGTCAGGTGTTCTGACGATTGACACTCATAATCAGAACCTGAGAAACGTCTTCACCCAAATCCTTACGCGCAACGTCCAGCAACGCTTTGCGCAACGCATTCAGGTTGCCGGACTCAGTAAAGGCACCGTCAAAGCCGCCGATATTGGCATGATCAAACAGCACCTGCAGGAACCTGTCGCGCAGTTTCGGTTCGGTCGCATAAAAAGTTTCCGAAAGCCCAGGCGTGGTTTCCAAACTCAAGGACACCGTCACCAGAGCTGAAATCTGGTCCTTCTTAACCACCGGAACAACGAATTGCTTGGTGAGTTTTAGATATTCGAACTCTCCCTCCTTCTTACCAGCTTTCTTTTCCTTTGGCTTTTCAGCCTCTGCAGTCGCCGCCTTGCTGTTGTCGTTTTCTTTCGGTCCGAGGAAGACCCCGGCCCCGACACCTGCGGCCAGCCCCAAGGCAAGACAAATCACCGGTACAAGTTTCCTGACCACAGCGGCACCTCAGAACGGCAGAAGCGAGTCGAGGATCTGCTGGCCGTAACGTGGTTGCTGCACATCCGTGATTTGCCCCCGGCCCCCGTAAGAAACCCGCGCCGAGGCGATCTTGTCATAAGTGATCTCGTTCTGGCGGGAGATATCCTGCGGTCGAACATAGCCGGTGACCAGCAGTTCCCGCAGTTCGAAATTGACACGCAATTCCTGCGAACCGGAAATCGACAATACACCGTTGGGCAAAACATCAATCACCGTGGCCGCCACCCGCAGGGTCAGTTTTTCCTTACGCTTGACCGAGCCTTTTCCCGAACTGTCCGATGAGGAATCGATGGACACGGCGTCATCCATCGAGGCACCTTCAGGCAACTTGTCTGCCACGCGCTGGGGCAGGCCGAACAATCCCGGAACGGCCAGACTTTCAGATCCGGCGCGCGATCGTTTCGTATCATTCGAAATCTCGGCTTTTTCGTCCAGCTCGATCACAACCGTCATGATGTCACCTTTTTTGATCGCTCTTTGGTCTCCCAGCAGCGACTGTTGCCCACCGCTCCAAAGCGAAGCGCGGTCCACACTCCGCTGCGGCTGAGTGTGTGTTGGCAGGCCTGGCCACAGCATGGCCACCTGTTCCGGAGACTCATCAGTGGGCGTAAAGCTCGGCGGTTTGCCCAGGTGGTCCAAGCGCCCGCACGCGGACAGGGCAATCAAAGTGACAAGCAGTTTGTAAGGCTCTACGGGCATTATCTTACCTCAATTTGGCCGTCGGGCCGGATATGCCCGGTTACAGTCGTTCTGGACGACAAATTCATGACCCGAATGCGGTCACCTGCAGCCCCGCGCCCCAGCGCACGGCCTTCTGCCGTGATCGACAGCGGCTGGCGGTTGAATACCAGGACAACCAGATCGTTCCGGTCCACAATGGCCGGAGGACCGACGTCCGTTTCCCGTATAGGGCGACCCGGATATAGCGCAACACGGGCTTCCTGGCCGATCAAAAGACCGGGATCCATGACAACGCCTTCAACCTCGGTGTTTGTCAGCTCGAGATCCGAGGCCACAATGATCTCCTTCGCACGAATGGTTCTGGTCGGCACGACTATCTCGGCCTGAACAGCCATGGGAGACATCACTATCAGCACCCAAAGAACACTGCGCATCATCGCACCTGAGTTGTCGCGCCCATCATCTGATCGACGGCGGATATGACCTTGGCGTTCATTTCGTAACCACGCTGAGCTTCGATCAGTTCCGTGACCTGTCGCACGGCATCAACCGAACTGTCCTCCAGGTACCCTTGACGCAAAGTTCCCAACCCGTCCTCACCCGGCGGACCCGTCACCGGTGCGCCAGAGGCTTCGGTTTCCTTGAACAGGTTGCTGCCGATCGCCTCCAGCCCCTTGGCATTCGAGAAACTGGCCAAGGTGAATTCTCCCAGCAGCTGACCCTCGGCTGTGTCATCGAAATAGGCGTATACTTCGCCGGATGCGTTGATGGATATCGACCGCGCATCATCGGGGATGGTAATCTCGGGAGCAACGGTAAAACCGTCCGAAGTCACGATCAGGCCCTCGGGCGATCGTTTCAGGCTACCATCGCGGGTATAGGCGGACTGGCCGCCCGGCATGGTCACTTCCAGATAGCCTCGCCCCTCGATAGCGACATCCAGATCGTTGCCAGTTGCGGACAAGGCACCTTGCGCCAGTTGGACGGTGACGGCTGAGGGCCGAACGCCCAGACCTAACTGGACACCGGTTGGCAAGACCGTGCCGTCAGAGGCATTCACCGCGCCCGCGCGGGCCATCTGCTGATAGTGCAGGTCCGCAAATTCGGCCCGCCGTGCGTTGTAACCGGTTGTGTTCATGTTTGCGAGGTTGTTCGAGATGGTCTCGACCCGCATCTGTTGTGCCGTCATTCCGGTGGCGGCAATCTTCAAAGCGCGCATTTCAAAATCTCCCCTGGTTAATAATCAGCGCATCAAGGCCTTGAGAGCCCCTCGAACCCGCTCGTCTTCGGCCTTAAGAAAGCTCTGTCCCAGCTCATAGGCCCGTTGAATTTCAACAAGCCGTGTGACCTGATCTATCGCGTTGACATTTGAACCTTCCAGGAACCGGTGCAGGACTACGGGTTCGTCAACCGGCTCAACGTCGCCCGCCGGGCGAAACCGGGTGCTGCCTTCGCGAATAAGCCCCCCTGTGTCGGCCACCTGATACACCCCGATCTGCCCCAGTAGCTGGCCATTGACGCTCAGAGTGCCGTCGCCGCCGACATCGAGTGTTGCGGCATCCGGCGGAACAAACAGGGGGGCGCCGTTGCTGTCCAGTACCCGCAGCCCGTCCATCGTCACCAGATCGCCATCCGCGTTGGGCGAAAAGCTCCCGGCCCGGGTCAGGCGATTGCCGTCGGGCGTTTCGATCATGAAGAACCCGTCACCTTCGATTGCAAAGTCGAACTGCCCGCCGGTCTCGGTCAGAACGCCTTGTTGCAGCGATGTATTGCGGACTTCGGCCCTGCTCATGGAGAGGGAAGGATCGTTTGACATGTCCCTCACGTACTCGGAAAACACCAGGCCTTGCTGCCTGTAGCCGGTCGTGTTTGCGTTGGCGATATTGTTGGCCACCAGCCGCATCTCGTTCATCAGCCCGGATTGGCGGGACAGGGTGACATAGGCGGTATCCATCAGCGGGCTCCTGCGATCAGAGGGATGAGTGTCGACGAGAAGAACGTCACGAGGGTTTGGGTAATGAAGCCCATGGAAATCCAGAACACGACGACTATCGCGATCAGCTTGGGGACAAAGGTCAGTGTCATCTCCTGCACCGATGTCAGCGCCTGAAAAAGGCCCACGACCAGTCCCGATACCAGCGCCACCGCCAGAATCGGCACAGACGTGATAACCGCAACCCACAGTGCCTGCCGCAGGATGTCGTAGAACTGCCCCTCGCTCAGCATCGATCAGACCGGCATCCGCAGGATTTCCTGATAGGCTTCGACGACTTTGTTACGCACGATAACCGCCGTTTCCACGGCAAGCTCGGTCTGCGCAAGGGCCTGCACCAGCGCATGCGGGTCGGCCTGCCCGACCATCGAAGCCTCTGCCACCTGCTCGCTATGTTTCAGGGTTTCCGCAAAATCTTGAAACGTTGACCGCAAGCCTTGCGCCATTCCAACGTGGTCTGTGGCAGCCTGAGTGGCTGGGCGCGCAACGGCGTAGTTCTGGGCGGCGGTTATTGAGCGGACATCCATTCTGGCTTCCTTTATTTTCTGAGTAGTTCCATCAGGCTCGACGACATCTGACGGGTCTGGTCGAACATCTTGAGGTTGGCTTCGTAGCTGCGCTGCGCCTCGCGCGCGTCGGCTATTTCGATCATCAGATCGACGTTCGACCCCCGGTAGTGCCCGGTCTCGTCCGCCATCGGATGGCCAGGATCGTAGATCCGGCTAAGGTCGCGACGGTCGAGCCTGACGCGCCCGGCCTGAACCGTTTCCCCGCCGCCTTGCGCAACCGCTTCGAACGGAACCGTCTTGCGGCGATACCCCGGAGTATCCGCGTTGGATATGTTTTCCGAAACATGGCGCAAACGAGCCGCCTGTGCTCGCAATGCGCTGGCCGAGGCTGTCAGGGAATGTGAAAAATCACTCATGTCTTCGCCCCTTTACGACCGGCCCAGGCTGGCGCGCAGGACATTCATCGAGGATCTGTAGATCGCCAGCGCGCGGTCATGCTGGCGCTTGACCTCGACGGCTTTCAGCATCTCCTCCTCCAGCGAGACACCGTTGCCGTTGGGATCGCCGGTCGGTTCTGCCTTGTACTCTGACCAGAGGTGATCACCGATGGTCGTTCCATGCAAATGGCCCGGACGGGTCGCAGACATGACCGATTCACGGTCTGTGTTGTCATACGCTGTGTGAAAGGCGTCAATATCGCGGGGCTGGAATCCCGGCGTATCCGCGTTGGCCATATTGCGCGAGATGACAGCCTGCCTTTGCCCGGCATGGGTTGCCATTGCGTACGCTGTTTTAAAGACGTTCAGGTCATAGAACATCGGGGCTTCTCCCTCGATCCGTTTCAATCAAGGCTTAACCCCGATTCCTTTAGAAAGCGTTTTCAGAACCAGGATGGAGGCCGGCCATGCCCGAGATCGAACCAACGCTTCTGAAATGTGAATTCGACCGGATGTCGGCCGTCCGAAACGTCGGGCTTGTCAGAGGCGTCTCTGGCGGTGTGATCGAAGTTGCCGGTCTGACGGGTCACGCCCGGATCGGAGACAACCTGACATTGCAGCGCCGGCCAGGTCCGGATTTGGCGGGTGAAGTACTGCGTGTGGATGCCGACCAAATTTACATGCTGCCCGAATCGGCACCGGACGGGGTCAGCCTTGGGGATCGGGTGCAGCTTGAACCGTCACCAGTTTTCGCGCCGGACACGCACTGGCTGGGCCGGGTTGTCGATCCGTTCGGCAAGCCGCTGGACGGCAAGCCCTTGCTGAGCGGTTCGCAGGAGAGGAACATTGTTCAATCTCCCCCTCCCGCCGTTGAACGCCGGGGATTGGGGCAGCGACTGGAAACCGGGCTGTCGATGCTGAACACGGTTCTTCCCATCGTGCAGGGCCAGAGAATCGGGTTGTTCGCCGGTTCCGGGGTCGGAAAATCCACATTGCTGGCGACGCTTGCCAAATCAGTGCAGGCAGATGTGGTTGTAGTCGCTCTGGCCGGGGAACGGGGCCGTGAAGTGAACGCGTTTGTCGCCAAAGCTCTGGGTCCTGAGACGATGAAAAGGTCTGTTGTCGTCGCAGCCACTTCTGATCAGTCCGCCCTTGCTCGACGGCGTTGCCTTTGGGCAGCGATGTCGGTTGCCGAATACATGCGCGATCAGGGGTTGCACGTTCTGTTCTTGGCGGATTCCATTACGCGATTTGCCGAGGCTCATCGTGAAATCGCCGTCACCACGGGCGAATCGCCATCGTTGCGCGGGTTTCCACCATCCGTCACACCACTGATTGCCGGTCTGTGCGAACGGGCCGGGCCCGGCACTGCCGGGCAAGGAGATATCACCGCGGTTTTCAGCGTGTTGGTTGCCGGGTCCGACATGGACGAACCGGTTGCCGACATTCTGCGCGGTGTTCTGGACGGGCATATCGTCCTAAGCCGTGACATCGCGGAACGTGGCCGGTTTCCGGCAATCGACCTCAGCCGGTCGGTTTCGCGCTGCCTGCCCGAAGCCGGGTCAGAAGACGAAAACAGGCTGATCTCGGAAACCCGCAAGCTCGTCGGCAGCTATGAGCAATCCGAGATCATGGTCAAAGCCGGGCTTTATACCGAAGGCACCGACCCGCTGCTGGATCAGGCCGTTCGCGCGCATGAAGATCTGGATGCGTTTTTCGCAAGACCCGATCCCGAAGGGATAGAGAACAGCTTTAACCGTCTGTCCCTGATCCTACGTCGTGCCGCTGGCGGATTGATGCGTTGAACGACGACAGATTTCGGAACAGTTTTAAGTGTTAAGCGGCCATTAAGACCTGCCCTGATAACCCGGTTGTGGGTGATAAAAGGTGGTGAAGATGGGTGCGCAATCCAATGCGGTGCCGGTCATCATCAAGAAGAAACGTGTTTCGGGTGGCGATGGCCATCACGGTGGCGCATGGAAAGTCGCATATGCCGACTTTGTCACGGCCATGATGGCGTTCTTCATGTTGATGTGGCTGCTGAATGCAACAACAGAAAAACAACGAAAAGGGTTGGCGGATTATTTTTCGCCCACAATACCGGTGAATCCGGTTTCTGGCGGTGGCGACGGCGCTTTTGGCGGCAACAACATGTTCTCGGAAAAGACCATGGTAATGGACGGCTCGGGTGCCAGCAGCCGACAGCCTACCATTGCCAGGCAGGCCCGCGGCGCAAGCGGCGTGGATGCCCGCAGCGGAAGCAAGGGGGCATTCGAGGATTTCACCTCGCTCGAAGCGAAACTGCTTGGACGCACCGGCGAAAGCCTGGTCTCGGACGAGGTCCTCAAACATATCGTGACCCGCGTCACGGATGAAGGCTTGGTGGTGGAACTGTTTGACACGGACGACCAGACCCTGTTCGAAACGGGAACGGACAATCCAACACCCGTCCTGCGAGCCCTGATGCTGCTGGTAGCCAGATCCTCGGACCTTGTGACCAATGCAATTGCTGCCGAAGGCCATGTCGCGTCGTCGCCGGTGGTGCTGGCACATAACCCCGCCTGGGAATTGTCCACGACACGTGCCCAAGCCGTGCGCAGGATGCTGCAGGACAAGGGCGTGGCAACGCACCGGCTGGATCGCGTTACTGGCCACGCGGACCGCGAACTGGTCAGCGAAAACCCCATGGCCACGCGCAACAACCGCGTTGAAATCATATTCCTTCGCAGGTCATGACCGCAAAAGGATAGGTCGCATTTTACCTGTTAGCGCGCTGTTAAGAGGCCGCGCGCTAGGTGTTGCATCAACGGTTGACGCAACAGAAGGGCGTTCCAATGACTATTTCTTCATCCCTGAACGCCGGTGTGGCTGCATTGAAGGCGAATGCGAACAGATTGGCCACTATTTCGGACAACATCGCCAATTCTTCCACGTTCGGATACAAGCGGGTCGAGACGGACTTTCACTCGATGGTCACATCCGGTCAGGGCGGCAGTTATTCAGCAGGCGGCGTCAGAACCACCAGTCAGCGCCTGATTGATCAGCGCGGCTCGCTGGTGACGACGAGCAATTCAACCGATCTGGCCGTCCGAGGCCGTGGCATGCTGCCCGTGCGCTCCAGTTCACAGATTGGGTCGAGTTCAAATGAGATGCTGCTGACCACCACAGGATCCTTTCGAACGAACGATCAGGGATATCTGGTCACGGAATCCGGCCTTGTCCTGCTGGGCTGGCGTGCCGGACCCGATGGTTCGATCCCCAGTGTTCCCCGCGACACCCCCGCTGCGCTGGAACCCATCCAGCTTAGCGTCAATCAGCTTTCGGGGGCGCCGACCACGCAGATGAACCTGCGCATGAACCTGCCCGCAACCGCGACGGATGCAGGGGCACCAGGCGATACCCAGCCCCTGTCGGTCGAGTATTTTGACAATCTGGGCAAGTCTGAAAACGTGGATATCGAACTTGCCCCGACTGTTCCGGCGACCGGGTCCAGCAATGAATGGGCCATGACCTTGCGCGATTCCGCGTCCGGCGGAACCATCATCGGAGAGTACACGCTGACCTTTACCGACAGTCGCACCGCCGGCGGAACGCTGGCCAGTGTCACGGCGGTTTCAGGAGGCGCCTACGATCCCGCAACAGGCAGCGTTGTCGTCAATGTTGCGGGCGGTCCAATGGAGATCAATATCGGACAGATTGGCGATACGGACGGCATCACGCAGTTGTCCGACACGTTTGCCCCGGTATCGATAACACGCGACGGTTCCGCTGTCGGCACGATGACCAGCGTTCAGGTTGACGAAAATGGCTATGTCTACGCTTTCTACGACACAGGCGTCAGTCGCCGCATGTTTCAGATCCCGCTGGTCGACGTCCCGAACCCCAACGGATTGACTGCCCTGGACAGCCAAACCTACGCGCCTTCCCGCGATAGCGGCACCTTTTTCCTTTGGAACGCAGGCGAAGGGCCGACGGGCGATCTGGTCTCATTCGCGCGTGAGGAATCGACGACGGATGTGGCAACCGAACTGACGTCGATGATCCAGACTCAGCGCGCCTATTCCTCCAGCGCCAAGGTGATTCAGACCGTGGATGAAATGCTTCAGGAGACCACGAATATTAAACGCTGATCCCTGTAACGGCCGATTGAAAGGACCTGTCTCATGAATATGTCGACTGCATTGCACAACGCTCTTGGCGGGTTGACGGCCGCAAGCCGCGGAGCCGCAGTCGTGTCGGGAAACATCGCAAACGCGTTGACACTGGGATACGCACGCAGAACCCTTGAACTGACGACCAGCCCGGTTTCAGGAAATGGCGTCCAAACAGTTGGCGTTGTCCGCCACCATGATCCCGTGATCACTGCGAACCGCCGCGTCACGGATGCCGATCTTGCGCGCCAAACCGCGATTTCGGACTTTCACGCAAGGCTCGAAACCTTTGTCGGAAAGCCCGACAACATGTCTTCCTTAACCGCTCGTCTTGCAACGTTTGAAGGCAGCCTTATCACTGCCGCCAGCCTGCCGGACTCTGCCGAAAGACTGGACCAGGTCGCCCGGGCCGGACGGAATCTTGCCGCAGGGCTTAACGCAGCGTCGGAAGGGGTTCAGCAACTTCGGTCGGATGCAGATCGCACGATCGGCAGTCATGTAAGTAAGCTGAACCAGATGCTTGCAGATATCGAGGCCCTGAACGCCAAAATCCCTGCAATTCGATATTCAGGCGGCGATATCGGGGCGCTGCTGGATCAAAGACAGGTTCTGGTCGATCAGGTCAATCAACTGGTCCCCGTCAACTCTGTTCCCCGGGAGAACGATCAAATCTCGCTTTATTCCGAAGGTGGTCTGATCCTGCTGGAAGGAAGCGCGGCAAAATTCTCGTTTGCAACGACGGGTGATACCAAGCCGCACATGACGGTGGCGAACGGGCTGCTGTCAGGCCTTCAAATGAATGGAAATCCTGTACGCACCAGCGGTGACTCGGCGCAAATTCGGGGCGGTGCGCTGATGGCGCAGTTCCAGATCCGTGATGAACTGTCGATCGACGCTCAGAATGATCTGGACACCGTCGCGCGCGACCTTGTCGAGCGTTTCGAAACCCCGGGCCTGGATCCAACCGTGCTGCCGACAGATCCCGGCCTGTTCACCGATGACGGCGTACGTCTGAACCCAGCGCTCACCATAGGCCTCGCGTCCCGCGTAGGGTTCAATACTATCGCTGACCCTGACGCGGGTGGTGCAAGTTGGAAACTGCGCGCCGGTTTAGGCGCCACCCTTCCGGGTGCTCCCGGGGATTCCACTCAACTACAGGCTTTTGGAGCGATTCTGGAAACCGCGCGCCCGGTCGCAGGTTCACCGTTCGGAACCGGAAACATGCGGGCCACCGAGATTTCCGAGGCGATGATCTCTCGTGTCGGTGCCAAAGCACACACAGCCAGCGCACGCCTGGTCTTTGCAACAAACGCACAGCTTGAGATGGCAAAGATCGAGGCTGAACAAGGCGTAGGCACAGATCAGGAATTGCAACGCCTGATGCAGATCGAACAGGCCTACGCCGCGAACGCCCGGTTGATTTCGGTCGTGGACGAATTGATGGACACATTGCTGAGGTTGTAATCATGAATTTGACTGCCATTGGCGATTTGGCGCGGGGCATGACGCTTCGCTCTCGTGCGACGGAAATCAAAACCCAGATCGAAGATCTTTCATATGAGATGTCGAGTGGAAAAGTGCAGAACATGTCGCACCGACTGGGCGGTGACTATTCGCACTTACTGGATCTTGAGAACAAACTGACCCGGCTTGACGCTTACAAAGTCGCGACTGCCGAAGCTGGCCTTTTTGCGGATGCCATGCAGAAAAGCCTGACCATGTTCAGCAACTCGGTCGGAGAACTGTCCAACGCGCTGCTGGCGTTCGGCAGCGCAAGTCACGCTGTGACGCATGAACAGGCTTCGGTTCAGGCCCGGAACGAACTGGACACGATGATTTCCGCGCTGAATACAAGGATTGGCGGACGCAGCCTGTTTTCAGGGACCGCAACGGACAATTCTCCGCTGCCGTCGGCTGAAACGTTGCTGGCAGCGCTTCGCACGGAAGTGACCGGTCAGGTCACGGCATCTGACATCATGTTGGCGGCCGAGAACTGGTTCAACGACCCTCTCGGCTTCGACGCCGTCATTTTTCAGGGCTCCGCAACACCCCTTGCGCCCATGCAAATTTCGGAAAACGAACGTATTTCCCTGCCCGTAACAGCAACGGACCCATCCTTAAAAACCGCATTGAGGGACATAGCGCTTGCGGCGCTGGCTACGGATGCTTCATTGGCATTGGCGCCCGATCAGCGCACTGCGGTGTTCACGCAATTGGGTGTCAATTTGGCCAATACACGTGACGACGCCGTGACGCTTCGCGCGCAGGTGGGCGCAGCCGAGGCCCGCGTCGACCAGGCAACGTCGCGCAACGCCGCCGCAAGGACAAGCCTGGAATACAGCCGGAATCAACTGATAGCTGCCGATCCCTATGAAACCGCAGCGCGATTACAGACCGTACAGTTTCAGCTCGAAAGTCTCTATTCCGTTACGGTTCGCAACGCCAACCTGTCGCTGGTGAACTTCCTGCGATGAAAATTCTGGTTCTCCTTTTGCTTCTGTTGCCGGGCATGGTTTCCGCAGGGGCAATACGATTAAAAGATCTCGTCAATTTCGATGGGGTCCGCGGCAATGACCTTGTCGGCTATGGCCTTGTCGTCGGCCTGAACGGAACCGGTGACGGGCTGAGAAATGCGCCTTTCACAGAAGAGATCATGTCCAACATTCTAGAACGGCTGGGTGTCAACGTTACCGGAGAAGACTTTCGCCCCAAAAACGTCGCCGCTGTTCTCGTCACCGCCAGCCTGCCCCCATTTGCACGAGTCGGTGGACAGATTGACGTGACCGTATCCGCCATCGGGGATTCAAAAAGCCTGCTTGGGGGGACATTGATCATGACACCGCTTAACGCGGCGGACGGTCAGATCTATGCAGTGGCTCAAGGCACGGTACTGGCCGGCGGC
This sequence comes from Ruegeria sp. AB8, assembly GCF_056542605.1. Taxonomy (NCBI): domain Bacteria; kingdom Pseudomonadati; phylum Pseudomonadota; class Alphaproteobacteria; order Rhodobacterales; family Roseobacteraceae; genus Ruegeria; species Ruegeria sp. AB8. Next base: position 39,921 of record NZ_JBQGAB010000018.1, on the reverse strand, counting down.
GCTGTGGCAGAGGGCGAGGCGGCATCCGTTGTGCGCGGAGTTCCGACGTCTGGCGTCATTCCGTCCGGCGCCCGGGTTGAACGTGAAATCGAATTTGATCTGTCGTCGCTCAGTCAAATCCGCTTGGCCCTGCGAGAACCGGATTTCACAACGGCTGAACGAATCGAAACTGCAGTCAATTCAGAATTCCGAAAGGCCGTGGCCATCATGAGAGATTCCGGCACGGTGGAACTGAGCATTCCTGCCACCGGCGCACGATCAGCTGCGCATGCACTTCGGCGCATCGAAAACATCCTGGTAGAGCCGGAAACCAAGGCTCGTGTCGTGGTTGATCAACGCTCGGGCACCATCGTGATGGGTCAAGAGGTGCGTATCTCGAGGGTGGCGGTATCCCAAGGCAATCTGACCCTCACCGTCGAAGAGGCTCCGATCGCAATCCAGCCCAACCCGTTCGCGCGTGGCGAAACGGTGGTCGTTCCCAGAACCGTCGCCGGTATTGACGAAGAAGAAGGCACCGGGCTGGCAGAAATACCCGAAGCGACAACCTTGTCAGAAGTGGTGGCAGGTTTGAACGCATTGGGCGTTTCTCCACGGGACATGATCGACATATTGAAGACGATCAAAGCCGCCGGTGCGCTGCATGCTGAATTCATTGTTCGGTGACACCAAGGCCGGCCCAGTCATATTCGGCCCCTACTTTGACTTCCAACTGTTCAGCCACCTGCGAAACCTGCTGCTGCGTTCCTCGATCGCGTCGCCTGCGGCATACAGGCCGTCTTCCACATTCTCCATCATTGGGTCGATGCGGGCTTCTCGGAACCTGCGCCAGCGCACCCAGATGGCCCAAACAAGGGCGAAGAAAACAGTCAGGAAGATGATGTTGAACCATGGAATGATCCGCACATCCGGGCTGTCGACCTGCCATATCTTAACGGCGTTCGGAAAGATCGAAAGGAATTCACTGCGCCAGCCGTAGTGACGTACCACCACCCAACGCGGCGCCTCGGTTGTTGATTTCAGGTCTGCCGCTTCTGCCTGCAGGTTCGAGGAGTTCAGCTTGAAGTAAGGCGGCCAGCCCCAGCCTGTATCCTCGTTCCGATAGACCATGACCTTGCCGTTGGTCTTGCGGGTCTGGATGAAGAACACATCACGGTTCGGTGTGGTCGGGTCGCTGCCGACATCATGAACCGACCAGAAGATGCTGTTCTCACCGGGGTCGATCCGTTTTTCATAGGTGTCCGAGATCCGAACCACGTCATGCTGCGGCAGGGTGTAGTTCAACACCGCCGCGATCGTACCCCAGAACAGGATGATGATGGCCCATTTGACATAACGCATTAGTCAAACCCTCACATGAAATTCGAAACATAAATCAGGATCGCGATCAGGCCCAGCGGCACGACATAGATCCCAAGGATCAGTTTGCGGCGAAACGATCCGTCGTACTTTTTCAGCCCGCGCTGGACAAAGGCGTCCCTGTCGCCTGTCATGCCCTTTTTCTCCCAATGTGCGATCAGTTTACTGCGTCGCACCCGGCGGGAATAGATCGACACGCCAACGTAAAGGACGGTCAGAACGATCAGCAACGGGATCAGAAAGCGGAGTGCGACCAACATTTAACTTCTCCCTACTGCGCCCCAGGGACCAACGCGCGCGATGATATCATCGCTGACCCGATCACTGCCACTCATGTCCGGCTCATGCCCGAACAGCGCGGCCCGGGCGCCTGCCTTGTCCACCTGATACTCTCGCGCAAGGAACTCGGCAACATAGGCTTTTTTGGTTTCCGGCCATGTCGAATAAGTGCGGTAGAACAGCTCTTTGTGGCAAATGAACATCTGGCGCGGATCCAGCGGGGCCAGTTCGGCCAACAGCATATTCACCAGATCGCGGTGCGGCGTATCGGCGGCGCGCAAAGTATAGAAATAGGCCGGATGATCCGAAGTTATACGCGGCCAGGGCCCGCCGTCCGTCGCCCAGCGCAGCAACTGCGCCAGACCGTGATAGGCCTCGGGCAGACGGTCCGAGTGGTTGCGCGCCAGACGGCGCATGTCGCTGCGGTCCAGCCCGGTCAGATCGACATCGGCATCCGCAGCAGCATCGATGGTCAGGAAATCCATCTTCTGCTGCAGGATTGCGGCGGCATCCACGCCGCGCGCCTTGACGATGGGTTCGACCAGATCGTTGTAGTCGAGAAATTTTGCAATTTGGTTCCGCTGCGACGGCCCAAAGATGTACTTGATCGGCAGGTCATCCGGCCTGCCCCCCATACAAATCGCCGCCGGGTGATCCAGATCCGGGAATAGGTACAAACCACCGAAATGCGCCGTCCAGAAGTTGCGCTGCTCAAACGCAGTATGGCGCAGTCGGACGGGGTTACGGGTGACGTCGCCGGTTTCCTTCGCGGTTGCGATCATCTTTGCAATCAGCACATCGTCGAACCAGGCATCCTCTTCGGACTTGAAGCGTTCGACCATGCCCGCCAGTTGCTGAGCCTTGCGCAGGGTGCCGCCTGCGGTATCAGCCTCAATCTCGATTTTGCGCAGGTTCAGCAAGTCGCGCGGCGTGGTGAGTTTGAAGACCGAGTTCACCAACTCTCCGGCCACCGCATCGGTGGCAGTCAGGGCGAATAGCTGCGCCTCGTTCATCTCGATGAATTCGCGCAGGATATCGCGCGAGGTCGAGAATTTGACGTTCAGCAAAGGCGCGCGTTTCTGTTCCGTCGTCAGCAGGATGAACTGACGGTTGACGCCGTTGGGGTTGAGGTAGAGCTCATCCTCCAGCTCAATCCCCACCTCCGGCGAATAGCCCGAGATATCGACATGAAAATCCGTCAGCTCTGTGGTTTTGCCCGCCAGATGCTGCAACGCGCGGTTATACCGCTCGACCAGAGCCGGGCTGGAGATGTGGACGAGGTTGCCGAACATCAGGCCTTGTTCGATGAGGCGGATCATCTGCCTACCCCGTTTCTCAGAAAGACCGGTGTTTTTCGCCCTTCAATTTCACCCACAAGCTCGGGCTCTAACCATAGCAATTTTTGTCTCGCGTTTCTATCCGGCAAGCGATCCAAAACTAATTCGGTTGCGATCAACTCGTATGCTTTGTTAGCCCACCGTGTCGCACTCAGGTTCCAGTCCAACCAGTCTTTCAGTAGCTGGTTTTTTTCCTCTTTAGTCCTAAGGGATGCGCCGGCTCGGTTTAGACGCCCACTAAACATTACTTCTTCGCCAAATGGATACCATGAGTTCCCATCTTTGTTGTGCAAGTACAGCTTGCAGTTCGCTCGATCTGAAACGTGACCGATGTTTTTTTTAGCGGCCTTGAAGGAATAGTGATTGGTAGCTTCGTGCCTTATGGCGCGGGCAATTTCGTATCCACTAAGTTCTTCAAGTTTTGAAAACGCATCGAAGGATTCCTTGGCGAGACGAATAACGTTATCGTCTTTTGTACCGCGGGAATTGGATATCTCAGAGATGCTTTCAAAAAACTCAAAGAGTTTTGCAGACCAGTATCTTAGCAAAACCATGATTTGAATTGAAATCGCCGAGTCCACGATTTCGTCCCCCGTCATCTTGTGAGTGGAAAACAAGTACAGCTTGCTAATCGTATTAGACTCAGAAGCGGCGTAGCTTGCCAACGCAAGAAGGGCTTTCTCGTCAAGTGAAAGCGATTTTAGGTCGTTCCAATAGATTGGGATTTCGACTATTTTCTCAATTGCTTTCATAAATGAATTCTACCCTTTCCCCTCCAGATACCGCCGCTTGGCCTCTTCCATCCGGCCCATCTCACGCACCGCGTTTTCGATGGCGACCTCGTCGCTCTTGTCGGCGTAGCGGAACTCGCTGTCAGCGTAGCGGTTGATTTCCTGGATCACCATTTCCACCGTGATCGGCTGGCGCAGGTCTTCGATCATCGCCTTCTTGGTGTCGTAGTCGCGGAACAGGAACAGGTCGGGGTTTTCCATCCATTCGTCGGGCAGTTCGAAATCCATCGCGCGGACCTTGACCGCGTCGGTGATGTTCTTGATCGCGCGGCCGGTAAAGCGCTCATCCGCCTGCTGGATCGCCTTGAGATAGGTGCCCAGCTTGGCGATCGTGTCCATATGGCCGATCTCGCTGGAAACCCGGTCATAGACCTGCAGCAAGGCATCCTCATGCGGGCGGGAATGGCTTTCGAAACTGGCGGCAACGGCCTTTTTGATCTCTTGCGCGGCATAGGCTTCGTGTTCGCCCAGCGGGATTTCGTGGTTGCGGCCCATCAGCAGGTGCAGGATGTCGATGTAATCCTCGCGCGTTTGCGGCCCGTCCACCAGAAAGCGCGCGCCCGCCCGCTGGCGCAGGGCGTCGTCCACATTCTCGGGGTAGTTCGAGAACATGCCAAAGGTGCAGTTGCCGCGCACGACGGTGTTGGCGCCCGCAAAGCTCTCCATCAGCACGGCGGTGATTTCCAGTTGCCCGGCCGAGGACTGACGGTCGCCGCGTTTGCCTGCCAGTTGGTCGATATCGTCGATGGTGCCGAACCCGATGACCGAGGGGTCGATAATCGTGTTGATAAACGCCTTGGCGTTCTGGCCTGATTTGCCCTGATAGCTGTCGATATTGTCGGTGCTCAGGTTCTGATAGCGGAACGGATAGCCCGCATTCTGGCAGTAGTCGTTGATCAGACCGGCCATCATCTGGATCAGGGTGGTCTTGCCGGTGCCCGGCTTTCCGTCACCCATGAAAGTAAAGATGAACCCGCCAAGCTCGGCGAATGGGTTCAAACGGCGGTCGAAATCATAGGCCATCACCATCTTGGCCAGCTTCATCGCCTGATACTTGGCGATATGGTTGCCGACCACCTCGTTCGGTTTCTTGAACGTCATGGTCAGGGTGGTGGATTTGGCCTTTGAGGCCGGCTCAAAACCCCGGATGGTCAGGTCATCGGCTTCGATATGCCATGCGGCGTTTTGGAATGGCGCCAGGTGACCCGCAGACTGTGCGCGCAGGGCCGCTTTCTCCATCAATTGCTCGGCATAGGCGCTGGTTGCGGCGATCAAATGCGCATCATCGGGAGCGTGTTTGGCAAAGGTCTGGTCCAGTTCCCACAACGCGCCGTGCAGAGCGAGTTGGCCGTTGTCGGTCAGAACCTCTTCGATCTCGCCGAGATCAACGGTTGTTTCGCCCAGATGTGAGGACATCAGGTAAGCCAGCGCATTGCCAAACACGTGCGACGTGATCAGAGCCTCCGCCGTCAGCAACTCCGAGAACTCGGTCTTGCGGGCGGCAGGCAAATCCCCGGCCAGATTGGCCCGCTTCAGATCGGCTAGCGGTGTCTGTTCCGCATAAGCCTCACCTATGGCCAGAGCGATGGCGATGGCGCGCCGGATGGCCTGCTGTGTGGTGGCCTGCGGTGGTGACACCAGCGCATCGCCCTCATCCGAGGCTTCGATCCGCTCAACCAGATGCACCCCATCGGCGCGCACCGTGCGCCGCGTCACCAAACCCGGTGTCGTCGACCGAAATCTTCGCCCAGTCGTAACGCCCGGAGACTGTTCAAGCGCCACCTCCACCGCCTTTGCAATCCGAGGCGCGTGTTCGAAACCGTTCAGCAAAGCGGTTGCCGCCGGATAATGCTTGCGAATATCCGCCTCACGCAATTCCATCTGATCTGACGTCAAACTCATCTCAAAAGCCGCCCTCACTTCATCTTTTCAAAAATACTCTCGCCGAAGGCGAAAACCTCAATATCTCAACACCTGCCCCGCCTTGCTGACCACGAACTTGCGCACATCTGCAAACCCCGGCGGGTTACGCTCGGCCAGCACCTGGAACGGGCGCTGGGGCAGGATGATCGACCGCTGGGTGCGCGTGGCCCCGGTCTCGGCCCCCTGCCCGCCGAACGGGTCCAGCGCAAAGACCTCGCGCTCAACGGTTGAGAACCAACCGGCGCGCTCCTCGATAACCTCTTCGCTTTGCAGTTCTTCGGTGGTCCAGGCCAGTGCCCAGTCCTGACCTTCGGGCGCCTGCGCATCCTCCAGCACCTGCCGCAGGGGGCCGGATTGCTCGGTATAGGCCGAGGAATACATCGGCCCCACATGGATGCGGCGCAGGTGCTTGGGGTGCAGGTCGTCGAAATCCTGATCGAAGCCCTTGGCGATGGTCACCAGCTTCAACCCGCCCAAGGATTGTGCCATCAAATGCGCCTGCACCTCAGGCCAGCGGCGCTGGTCTTTGGGCAGGGCCGTTTTGCCGCTGTCCTCCAACTGCATCAGATAGATGACCGGCAGGTTGATTTGGCTGTCATAGACCGCCCAGTGGATCATGAACTTGCGACGCTCGCCCTCATTCCCGATCCAGTGGCACTCGGGATCGTTGCGGGCCCAGAACAGCTGACCTTTCAGCAATTCCTCGTAATAGAGCCTTTGCGACAGCGCAAATTGTAGTTTGGTGGGGATTGCCTGATCACCAATGATCGTTCGAACCATGTCGGTTTTCAGATCATCCTCGGATGGCATATTCGCCAAATGCACCTGCGCCTGCTGCGCGTCATTGGCCATGGTCAGCAACTCGGCCGCCACCGGAAACCCGCTGTCACGCTTGTCCATCGCAAGGCTGCCAAAGAACCGCCCCGTGTCGCGCCCGACCAGCAGGTATTTCATGCTGAGCGCGCGGAAGGTGTAGAGCAGCCCCGAGAGGTAACGCGACACGATCCGCACCTCTTGCTTGCTGATCGCGCCCTCCGCCTCCATCGTCGCGGCCACGCGCAGAAGGTGGACGGTGATCACTTCGAATTTGCGGAAATAGCGGCGCGAGGCGAAAGTGTCGGTCAGGCCGACATGGTCTTGGGTGGGGTTAGTATTCATTAGTCTCCACCATCTCCATCACCATCGCCGTCACCCGAATGGTAGCCATCGTTCTCGTTGTAGAACGCAATTTCAGCGGAAACAGGATCTTCTTTCCGGTAATGGCGATAGACGATGTGACCGACCGCGAAGAATACCAGCATACTCAACGCAATAGCCCAATAGGACTCTGTGATCCAATATAGAACGACGCCAATCCCAATGGCGAACCACCGCACGATCATCGCCGTCTCAACCCAATCCGGTAGGTCAATGTCCTTGCGAGACAACGCCGGAGGAGGACGTCTTTCGCCTTCACTCATAGCGGAGCCTTTCCTTAAGAGCCCCCATACAAATTCTTATCATGCTTCTCGACAATCGAGGCGAACCGGCGGGCAAAGCGTTCATCCGCCTTGGCCTTTTTCTCCAGCACGTCGCGGGCAAAGACCATGTGGTCCTCATGCGCCTCAAGCATGTCGGCCATTTTCTGGTTGGTCGCCGTGCCGATGGCGGCCATGGCAGTTTGCGCTTCTTGGTCGGTCTGCACGCCGATCTCATTGATGCGGTGAGCCACGTCCTGCTGTTGCGCGGTTTTCAGCGATTTGGTCAGGGCGTCATACAGCACGACGCGCTGTTGCGTGTCTGTCTGCAGCTTGTTGATCAGCACCATCTGCGTCGCCGCTTGGTTCTGCAGTGAATCGACCCAGGTCTTGCCCTTTTCGATATAGCGCTCCAGCGTCTGAGATTTGGCCAGCTTGACCTGCTCCTCCTGAACCTTGGCGTTGTATTGCTTGTTCAACTCGGCCAGTTCGGTTTCCAACTGAGTGCGCGCGGCAGCGTCCTGTTCGACCGAAATCTTGTTCTCCAGCGTGATAATCGTCGGGTCCATATTCTGAATTTCAGCGCGCAGAGCCTCCAGCTCGGCAACAGTGGCCTCGCGATCATCCAGTGTGACGGTCAGGTTCTCTTCGACCTTCACGCGCTGTTCTTCCAGTACGGCCAGTTGCCCTTCCAGCAGCTTCACGATCACGTCGGATTTGGCGATCAGGTCCTGCAGCTTGTCGTCGATATTGGCGGTGCGCATCCGCTCCTGCCGCATCGACTCGGATTTGGCCTTGGCAAAGATGCCGACAAAGCTCTCCCACCCGGTTTTCGAGCGCATCTCGTCGAAATCCTTGGAAAAGGCGTTGGTCACGTCGTCCAGGCCCATGATCAGCTCGGCGATATTCGCATTCATCACCTCGGTATGGGCATGCACGTCCTCAAGCGTCGCGTTCTCGATGTCGATATCCGCCTCGGCAGTGCCGATCTTGGCGCGCGCGGCCTCAATCCGCGAGGTCAGCCCTTCGATCTGTGACTGACTTTCACGCACTTTGGTCTGAGTTTCCTGAATCAATGCCTCGAACTGTTGGTTCGACATCTGTCCTATCCTTGTTTTTTCTTATCTACCCAATGAGATAGTGGATGTTATGACAATTTACATCCCCATGGGTCTTGAAATCACCAGAACTTTGGCAAAATCAATCAGAAAAAGATAGGCGCGACGATACAATCCAAAGCTGTATTATCAGCCGACGCTGACGTTCTGTTGTCTATATTCTGGATTGATCCGTCCTCCGGAGTGGCCATGGACAAAACCCGCGGCACATGGTTGGGTGCGCGCAAATCTTTTCCTGCCGGAGACTGACTCATGCTGGACGCAACAACCGACCTTAAATCAATCCTGAAAAACCCCGATCTGCTGGTGACCAAAGCCTATATTGGCGGTCAATGGGTGGATGGCGACAATGGCACCTTTGCTGTAACCAACCCCGCGCGCGGCGATGTGGTGGCTGAGGTTGCGGACCTGAGCCGCGCCCAGGTTGCTGGCGCGATTGCACAGGCAGAGGCTGCGCAAAAGGAATGGGCCAAGCTGACCGGTAAAGAACGTGCGGTGATCCTGCGCCGCTGGTACGACCTGATGATGGAAAACGCCGAAGATCTGGGCAAAATCCTGACCGCCGAGCAAGGCAAGCCACTGGCCGAGGCCGTTGGCGAGATCGGCTATGGTGCATCCTTCATCGAGTTCTTTGGCGAAGAGGCCAAGCGCGTTTACGGTGAGACGATCCCCGGCCATCAGCGCGACAAGCGGATCATGGTTCTGAAACAGCCGATCGGCGTTGCAGCCTCGATCACGCCCTGGAACTTCCCCAACGCGATGATCACCCGCAAGGCAGGACCCGCGCTGGCCGCTGGCTGCGCGTTTGTCGCCCGCCCTGCAGCCGAAACACCGCTATCCGCGCTGGTTCTTGGCCTTCTGGCCGAAAAGGCCGGCATCCCGGCGGGTGTGTTCAACGTCGTGCCGTCCTCGCGTGCCAGCGAGATCGGCAAGGAATTCTGCGAAAACCCGGGTGTGCGCAAGCTGACCTTCACCGGATCGACCGAGGTGGGACGCATCCTGCTGCGCCAAGCCGCCGATCAGGTCATGAAGTGCTCGATGGAGCTGGGCGGCAACGCGCCTTTCATCGTGTTCGACGACGCCGATCTGGATGCGGCCGTCGAAGGTGCCATGCTGTGCAAGTTCCGCAATAACGGCCAGACCTGTGTCTGCGCCAACCGGATTTACGTACAGGCCGGTGTCTACGATGAGTTTGCAGCCAAGCTGAAAGCAGCGGTCGAAGCGTTGAACGTCGGCGACGGTCTGACCGCGGGCACCACGACCGGTCCGTTGATCAACGCCGAAGCTGTCGCCAAGGTGGAGGAACACATCAAGGATGTCACCGACAAGGGCGGTGCAGTTCTGACCGGCGGTCTGCCGCATGACCTGGGTGGCACCTTCTTCCAGCCGACGATCGTGACCGGCGTGACGCAGGACATGATGGTCGCGCAGGACGAGACATTCGGGCCGCTCGCGCCGCTGTTCAAGTTCGAGGACGAGGACGATGTGATCGCGATGGCCAACGACACGATCTTTGGTCTGGCCTCCTACTTCTACGCCAAGGACCTGAGCCGCGTCTACAAAGTGGCCGAGGCACTGGAGTACGGCATCGTCGGCGTGAACACCGGCATCATCTCGACCGAGCTGGGCCCGTTCGGCGGAGTCAAGCAATCCGGCCTGGGCCGCGAAGGCAGCCACCACGGCATGGAAGACTATCTGGAGATGAAATACGTCTGCCTGTCGGTTTGATTTGAAACGGCCCAGGTGCTGAACGCTTGGGCCGCTAAAATCTACGGCATCTCGTTGTCTGAACTAACCTCGATCGTTGGTTCATACTGGAAAAGATCGAATGTCTGGCTGTCGTGCCCGCTGGCGTAGCTTTGGTAATGGCCCAGAATGATGGGGTGCACGATGCCTCGGGCGAGACGATATTCTGGTCGATGGGATCAGTCACTGCTGGGAATTGATTGCCAGCCTAACAATGCCTGAAACCCCCGCGGGGAACTTGCGCGGGTTTTATGGATTGAAGCCTACTTTGAGCGGAAAGCGCTAAATTATTTGCTAGGTATTTCCTGTTTTGCAGTTTCGGAGTGGTGCCCTTGCAAACTGGGCTGTACTCGGGGTTAAAAAACCAGTCTCAACAAAAAGGAAAAAGACTGCAAATATCTTTCCGATTTCCGTTTGCGGAGACAAGTTTTCCAGTCCGACAGTAGTTGCTGGGGCGACGTCGAGTACAAAGTATCGACTCAGGACAATCCTTCAGCACCCCCGGTGATAGAGCGTTCCTGACGTTAAGAAACGACCGTCGAACCCAAACATTCGCGAAGCATGTGGCGGTTCAGCAAAATACACGCTGACCTTTCAAAAGTCGTACGATTTCAGGCGCAGTGCCAGCACCATAGACACCTTAGCCTATAGGACTTTAAATCAGGCAAAAGCGAAACTGACCAAGGTACTAACAGTTGCAAAATTTCAGTATGCTTTTGCGCAGGTTGAGCTATGTCTTGATCACTTTGAAGTTCTTACCTGACCCCAGTGAATTGAGGTGCTTTGAATGAAAATGCTTCTTGCTTGTTTGGCGTTATTGGGCGGAGCAGCCCAAGCGCAAACAGATGCGACGCCGATCTTGTTTACGAACGTGAACGTCTTTGACGGTCAGAACGAAGCTCTGATTGAGAACGCGAACGTCGTCGTTACCGGCAACTTGATAACGGCTGTATCGACTGAAACTCTCAGTGTTGCAAACGCGCAAATCATCGATGGCGGCGGACGTACAATGATCCCTGGTCTGATTGATGCACATTGGCACACGTCTTATGCCTATGCCCCGCAAGCAACAATTGTAGCTGGCGACATGTCTGAAGTAGCCATCCGAGGTGCCTTAGGTTCCCAAAAAACTCTGATGCGTGGGTTCACCACAGTTCGTGATGTAGGTGGTAACCCATTCACCATTAAGAAAATGATCGACCGTGGTGAGCTTGTAGGACCCCGTATTTTACCCTCTGGTCCGCCGATTAGCCAAACGTCTGGTCACTTTGACTACCGTGCACTTCAATCGACACCAACCAACCCCGGCGATGCGTTGGAATACTGGAACAGAAATTCGCTTCTTCTTGTGGCGGATGGTGTTCCCGATCTCCTAAAACGTAGCCGTGAGGTGCTGCGCATGGGAGCGGTACAATTGAAGTTCGCCGGGGGCGGAGGAGTATCCTCTGTTTTCGACCCACTGGATGTTCAAGAATACACGTTGGAAGAAATGGAAGCGATTGTAGACGTGGCCGAGACTTGGAACACTTATGTCGCAGCTCACATCTTTACCGACCGTGCGACGCAGACAGCCATCAGGGCTGGCGTCAAGTCAATCGAACACGGTTTCCTTGTCAGTGAAGAGACCCTTCAAATGATGAAAGATGAGGGCGTCTGGCTAAGCATTCAACCCTTGCTCAACGACGAAGACGCGTTCGTTTTCGATGATCCATTCAGCACAAAAAAATGGATACAAGTCACTGATGCGACTGATAAAATTTACCCTTTAGCCAAAGAGATTGGTGTCAATATCGCGTTTGGTACCGACATGCTTTTTGACCCGGAGACTGCGGAAAAACAGGGTAAGTTCCTGGCCAAGCTCGGCAAATGGTTTACGCCTTTTGAAGCGCTTAAGATGGCCACCCATGACAATGCGCAATTGCTCAAACTATCTGGTCCGCGCCATCCATACCAACAGGGTGAGTTGGGGATAATTGCCGATGGAGCCTATGCCGATCTGATCCTAGTGAACGGCAACCCGCTTGATGATCTGGACCTTGTGGCCGACCCGAATGCTAACTTTGATCTGATCATGAAGGACGGAATCATCTTCAAGAACGCGGTGGACTGACACCGCCGCCAGTTGGCTGCTCCATCTACTTTGCGAAAATTTTCGGACAAAAAACAACGCCCCGCGTCTGGAGGAACGCGGGGCGGGTGTTGCGACGGTCCGGGAGGAGGAGACCGTCGCAGGATCTTCAGGCGCGTTAGTTCACGGCCTTGGCGTCAACCACATCTTTTTCGATGGCTTTCGCCGAACTAATCTCAATCCGGCGCGGTTTCAGGGCCTCGGGCACTTCGCGCTTCAGGTCGATGTTCAGCATGCCGTTTTCATGGCTGGCGCCGGTGACACGGACATGGTCGGCCAGGGCAAAGCGGCGCTCGAACGCGCGCGTGGCGATGCCGCGGTGCAGGTAGCTGCGCTGTTTGTCTTCGGCGGCTTTCTTACCGGCGACGATCAGCGCGTTTTCCTTCACTTCGACCGACAGGTCATCTTCCGAAAAACCGGCGACAGCGACGGAAATCCGATAGGTGTCGGCATCGGTTTTCTCGATGTTATAGGGCGGGTAGCTGGGCTGAGCCACGTCGTTGGTCAGAACGCGGTCCATCATGTCGGCGATCTGGTCGAAACCGATGGTGGCGCGGTGCAGCGGTGCAAAATCAAATGTACGCATGTGTCGTATCCTCATGTTTGAGCGATTCACGATTTGTTGCCCTCCGTTCGGACGGGCGGTGATGTTTTCCGAACCCCGTTGTGGCGATCCGGTACAATTCACATGGGTAGCGATTTCGCCGAGTTCAAGACCCGCCAGCACCGATGAATTTCGCACCCGAGCTGGACTTGCCCGATCCCACCTGCAACCGGCGGATCGAGGCCTTGGGTTGCGGCGCATCCCGCCGCATGATCGACTTGAGTTCGGACACGACGCCGGCCAGTTCCATACCAAATCCGACCTTTTTTCCGTCATAGACTCCGACGGCGGACACCACGGACAGAATCTGCCAGCGCGGGCCATTTTTCGCCAGTATGGCCGAACCGGATGACCCAAAGGTAATATCGCAATCAAAGGTAATCAGACCCAGACGTCGTTCCAGAATTCGGCATGATCGTTCGCGCGTAATCGCCTCGGACCGGCCCAACCCGTATGAGGCAATGGTGATTTCCTTGTTGAGAATTTGCCCGCCATGCAAGGCGAAGGGATCGGCAATCGTGTAAGGGATTGGCTTTTCCAGACGCATGAGCGCGACGTCGGCGCGAACCGCTTCAGGCGAAAGCGGTTCATTCGCGCCATAGGCGGGATGGGCGGCGATCTGCACCACGTTGCGTTCGGCCAACGCCTTGCCGTTGCTCAGCCCGGCGCGGAAAACCACCTCGCCAGACCGGTAAGGTTTGCCGGTTTTCTTGTCCAGGGCGCAATGCGCTGCCGTCAGCACCAGGTCCTGCGCAATCAGCGTTCCGGTACAAAACGACCGCGACCCCACATCCAATCGTCCGACCGCTTCCCATCCATACAGATCATCGCGGTCCACCAGCGTGCGTTTGCTTGATGTCTGGGCGGATGCTGCACCGATCAGAACGGACTGGCAAAACAGGAAGAACAGCAGAAACCTGATCATGGCCTTACGAACCTTGCCCCGATGTTTTTGCCTGAATCACCGGTTTTAGAGCCGTATCCGCGCCCTGCCGACAGTTCTGCACGCAACAATTGCAGCGCATCCTCAACCGCCGTACCGATCGCGACGCTCTTGCCGCCCATCATCGCCTTGGCCGCAACGACCGAGACAATGCGGGGACGATTACCAGCAAAGGAAAACACCGGCGCGCCTGAAGCGCCAAAATCCACGTCGCAGGACATCACCAGAACACCCCCCTGCCCGGTCACGACAGAACAGACCTCCTGCAGGGATGGCGCCTCGGCCCTGTCCTGTGCGTAGGACACAACACCCACTTCTTCGCCCTGCACAGGGCGTTCACCAGTTTCGAAAGGAATGACCGTTGTGTTCCGGACCGGCTGCCACAATTCGATCAGCGCGATATCATGCCGGACACGTTCTGACGGGGTTCCGCCGTCAAAACGGTATTCTGGGTGGATTACGACCTGCCGGGCAGCGCGGTACGCCGATGCGCGGCCCAGGCGCCAACCGGCGAGAAACTCGATCAAAGCGGGGTCAATCCGACGGCGCGTCGATTTGTCGAAAAGGCAATGCGCTGCAGTCAGAACCAGTCCGGGTGCAATCAGTGTCCCGGTGCAAAAACCGGTTCCGGCGATATCCAACCGCCCGACGGCCATCCACTCGCGCCCGGAATCCGAAGTCTCAAGGCTTTTAAGCCCCGTGTCCTGCGCCATGGCTGCCATTGGCAACACAGCAAACGCTATGGCCCTGATCCAGTTTCGCACGCATGTCTCCGGCATTGCTAAAGACAGTTTGTTACGCAAACGGTGCGGCGAAAATAGGGCGCAGGCCCAGTCAGGGTTTTTCCATCACAATTGAGGCTGCGTTGCATCAACCGCGATTACTTCAGAATGGGTACGTCACCGGCGTCGGCTGGTCGGCTTTGTTGCAAGGCCCTGGGCATTGGGCCGCCTGTCGCCCAGTCCAGCAACTCGACCGTGTGCAGGACGGGCGTACCTGTTCCCGAACCGATCTGCATCATGCACCCAATATTTCCGGCGGCGATCACGTCGGGCTTTTTCGCTTCCAGTGTCCGCACTTTGCGTTGTCTGAGTTGGGCCGAAATTTCAGGCTGCAACAGGTTGTAGGTTCCGGCGCTGCCACAGCACAGATGACTGTCAGCCGGCTCGGACACGGTGAAACCTGCGCGCTTCAGCAAATCCTTGGGATAGGTTTTGATCTTTTGCCCGTGCTGCAGCGAACAGGCCGCGTGATACGCCACACTCATGCCCCGGCCTTCACTTTCGGGAAGTTCCAGCTGCATCAGAAGCTCGCTGACATCCATGGCAATTGCAGATACACGTTCCGCATCCGCAGCCAGCGCGTCGTTGCGGAACATGTGACCGTAATCCTTCACGGTTGTCCCGCAGCCCGATGTATTGATGACGATGGCATCCAGTCCCTTGCTGTCCATCTCGCGCGTCCAGGCCCGGATGTTGGTCGCGGCAGAAGCGTGACTTTCGCGCGTCTTGCCCATGTGATGGGTCAACGCTCCACAGCAACCGGCGCCATCGGCGACCACGACCTCGCACCCCAATCTGGTCAACAGGCGGATTGTGGCGTCATTGATATCGGTGTTCAGCGCCTTTTGAGCGCAACCTGTCATCAACGCCACGCGCTTTTTGCGTTCGCCCTTGGACTCAAAGCACTGCGGATCATCGTTTCGGCTCACTGGCGGGATGTGTTTTGGTGCCATATCCAGCATTGCACGCAAACGCGCATCAGGCATCAGAAAGCGAAATGGCCGCCCCAGCTTTGCCCCGATCAAAGCCCACCTGAACCGCATCGGGTAAGGCAGGATCTGCGCCAGCATCCAGCGCAGTGCACGATCCATGAAGGGGCGCTTGTAGTTCGTATCGATATACTCGCGCGCGTGATCGACCAGATGCATGTAATGCACGCCGGACGGGCAGGTGGTCATGCAAGCCAGACAGGACAGACAACGGTCAATGTGTTTGACGGTCTTTTCGTCCGGAACGCGATTGTTCTCCAACATGTCCTTGATCAGGTAGATACGCCCGCGCGGGCTGTCCAGTTCATCCCCCAGAACCTGGTATGTCGGGCAGGTCGCAGTGCAAAAACCGCAATGCACGCAACTCCGCAGGATGTCGTTGGACCTTCGGATTGCGGGATCCTGCAACTGTTCTTCGGAAAAAGTTGTCTGCATTACCCTACCCCATCAGGCCCGGATTGAATAAACCCTTCGGGTCAAACCGCTGTCGCAATCCCTGCGTCAGCGCGGCCAACCCTGCAGGTTCGGGCTGAAAACGACCAAACCTTGCGATTTCAGCATCGCTGCCCCGAACAAGCGTGGAATGCCCCGGAACCTCGGCCAGCGCGGCCCGAAGATCGAACCCTTCGGGCGCAAGCGCCCAGATCAGCCCTCCGCCCCAATCCAGAAGATGAATGCAGCCCGGCTGGTCTACGACGCGCAGCATGTCTGTCGGCTTGACGGACGTTTTCCAGACATTTCCCGCAGTGTCTGCAAAGGGCTCGACATCACGAACAGCCTTCCAGATCGCCTCGTTTTCCGCAGCGTCGGTCACTATTCGGTCGGGCTTTTGATGGTTGAACATTTCTGCCAGTTTGCCAACCCGATACGCAACTGAATCGCTGAACCCTTCAATACGAATGACCGTCTCGGACGTTGTTTGTTTCATCTGTGATCCGCCCGGCAGTCGCGCGGCACCCGTGACTTCGAAAGGGGACGCCAGCGCCTCGCTGAACAGTTTCAGGGATTGTGACCAGTCGCACCCGCTCCACACCAGAGTTGCCGAACTTTCCGAGCGCGGCAAAACTTTCAGCGAGACCTCGGTCAACACGCCAAGCGTCCCCCACGACCCGGCCAACAGCTTGACCAGATCGTATCCGGTGACGTTTTTCATCACCCGGCCACCGTTTCGGATCACTTGCCCCAAACCGTCGACATAGCGCACGCCCAAAAGAAAATCCCGACACGCCCCCGCCTGTACGCGGCGCGGCCCCGAGACATTGGCAGCAACCACGCCCCCTATTGTCGGCTCGCCTGTTGTGCCCATCAGCGCGCGATGATCCATCGGCTCGAACGCAAGCCTCTGGCCTTCGGCATCAAGCGCGGCATTGATATCCGCTACCGAAGTTCCGGCCCGGGCGACCAATGTCAGCGCACCAGGCTCATAGAGGGTGATCCCGCGCAATCCTGTCACACTCAGGTCCGCATCCGGCCCGGTCACACCTCGGGTACCTCCCCCGGCAATTCGCACCGGCTGCGCCAGCCCGGCCACCATTTCGGCCAATTCGGCCTCTGTTTCAGGTCTCATGTCTCTTCTTCTGTTCCAAAATCCTCGGGGCGATCGCGCGACGAGGGCAGTGCCCCCTACTCCGCAGCAATTCGGCGCGTCGCCGAAACATCCAGTGGAAACACTTTGGCCGGGTTCAGCAGCCAGTTCGGATCGAACACATCCTTGACCGCCATCTGCGCTTCAAGATCCTGCGCCCCGTACTGATGCGTCATCAGATCGCGCTTTTCGATTCCGACCCCGTGTTCGCCGGTCAGACATCCCCCGACATCGACGCATAGCTTCAGTATTTCGGCACCGAACGCTTCGCATTTCTCAAGATCGCCCGGTTTGTTGGCATCGAACAGGATCAGCGGATGCATGTTGCCGTCGCCTGCATGAAACACGTTGCCGACAGGCAGTCCGAATTCCTCACTCATCTCGCCGATACGTCGCAGCACTTTTGGAAGCGATGAAACCGGGATCGTGCCGTCGAGACACATATAATCGTTCATCTGCCCCATCGCGCCAAAGGCCGATTTGCGCCCCAGCCAAATTCGGGCGCTTTCCTCGGCGGACTGGCTTTCGCGCAGTTCGACCGGGTTGTGACGTTTGGCGATCTCGATGATCTTCGACAACTGGCTGTCGATCTCGGCCTCGGATCCTTCGACCTCGACAATCAGCAGGGCTTCGCAATCCGGATACCCGGCTTTGGCAAAGTTCTCGCAGGCCTGAATGCACAGACGGTCCATGAATTCGATTGCCACCGGCAAAATGCCTGACTTTATTATGTCGGACACGCACTGCCCGGCGACTTCGTTGTCGTCAAAACCCATCAGAACAGGCCGCGCGCCTTCCGGTTTGCGCAGGATGCGCAGCGTTGCCTCGGTCACGACACCCAATTGCCCTTCCGAGCCGCAGATGACGCCAAGCAGGTCCAGTCCGCCTGAATCCAGATGCGCCCCGCCGATTTCGACCACGCTGCCGTCCATCATTACCATCTTCACGCCCAGCAGGTTGTTGGTCGTCACCCCATATTTCAGGCAATGCGCCCCACCCGAATTCATTGCGATATTACCGGCAATCGCGCAGGCCAGTTGCGATGAGGGGTCCGGGGCATAGAAGAAATCATTGTCTTCGACTGCACCGGTAACACTCAGGTTCGTTCGGCCCGTCTGCACCCGGATGAAGCGGTTGTCGAAGTCTACCTCCAGCACATCGTTCATACGTGCGACGCCCAGAATGACACAGTCGGCGGTTGGCAGGGCGCCTCCGGCCAGAGACGTCCCCGCGCCACGCGGGACAACCGGCGCGCCTTCCTGATGGCAAATACGCAGAACCTCCGATACCTCCTGAGTGGTTGATGGCAAAACCACCAGCATCGGAGGGCACCTGTATGCCGTCAGGGCGTCGCATTCATACGCCCGGGTTTCAGCCTGATCGTGAATGATCGCATCGCTTGGTAAAACCTGTTGCAGGCGCGTTGTGATCCTGTGCTTTCGTGAAATCACGTCCGGATCAGGCAGTGGCATTTCCATGGCGAAACCTCCCTTTTGGTAAAATAATATTACCAAACGGGAGGGCTGACAAGCATTCATCGGTGGCAGCTTCGGCCCCACATGATCAGTACCGCCCAAACGCACCGTCACACCGATCAGCTCTTCACATTGCGCTGACAACCGGTCAGACAGACACACAGACGTGATTAACAATCCGCTTACAAAACCGTAGCTTCGGACCATGCGATACCTGATTCTCAACCTGCTCCTGGCTGCGCCAGCCCTCGCCGACCCGCCCGTGATCGAAAATGTCACGACCAGCAGCAACGGGAATACGTGGCGGTTTGATGTCACCATCCGTCACCCTGACACCGGCTGGGATCACTACGCGGATGGTTGGCGTATTCTCAACATGAACGGCGAACAGATCGGCATTCGCGTTCTGCACCACCCACACGAGACCGAGCAGCCTTTCACGCGATCCCTGAGCGGCATCACGATACCGGCGGGCACGTCGCAGGTTCAGGTGCAGGCCCGTTGCAGCGTGGACGGCTGGAACGCCGAGACGACAATCGTCCAGTTGAAGTGACGATCAGAACACACCCAGACTGAGGCCGGCGGCCATGGCTGCCCCAACTTCGGAGCATTTGTCCAGTTGGTCGGCCGGGATGGTCTTTTCGGCCAGTATAGCCTCGGACGTCTGGGCATGGGTGCAAACAATCAAAGGGGACTGCACCTCTTTCAATCGCCATCCCGTCGCGATCCTTGCGATCTGACGGGCGGCATTTTGGCCATCTGACCCGGCGCATATCATTTGTGCATACGGACGGCCTTCGATTTTTCCCAAAACCGGATAGTAGCTGCGGTCGAAGAATTCTTTCATCTGACCCGAAATCGCCGCCAGATTCTCGGGTCCGCAGAAGATGTATCCATCGGCGCGCAGCAGGTCCTCAGGCACAGCCTGACAGGCGGTTTTCAACACCACATCTGCCTCATCCCGCCCCGCCTCTGCCGCAACCTCGGCCATCTGGCGGCTACCGCCGGTGCGTGAATGATAGATGATCAGAAGCTGTGCCATGTCAGACCCGGTGATAGGGGCCGCCCGACAGAATAGTTGCGGCCCGGTAGAGTTGTTCGGCCAACATCACACGGACCAACATGTGAGGCCAGACCATCGACCCGAAGGAAATGGAAAAGTCGGCCTCGGCGCGCAGACCCGGATCTATTCCGTCCGCCCCGCCAATAATTAGCGCCAGTTCCTGTCGCCCGGCATCCCGCCAGTTGCCCAACTTCCGCGCAAAATCGGGAGAGGACAACACCTGCCCCCGCTCATCCAGCGTACAGATTACAGCCCCTTTGGGCAGTGCCTTGCGAAGTAGCGCGCCCTCGGCGCCCATACCGGCGTTTTTCTTGTCTTCAACTTCGATCACCCGCGCAGGACCAAGGCCCAGCGCGCGGCCGGTCCGGTCAAATCGGGTCAGATAATCGTCAAGCAGGGTCTTCTCCGGTCCGGCGCGCAATCGCCCGACCGCAACTATGCTGATACGCATGTCTCTCTCGCCTCCGGCCTGTTAATGCAGACCGGGATGGCGCCTCAGTTCGCCGAGGCGCTGCCGCCCTGAGGCAGCCACATCTTTTCCAGCTGATAGAATTCACGCACTTCAGGGCGGAAGATATGGACGATCACGTCGCCCGTATCGATCAGGACCCAGTCGCCTGCATCCTTGCCTTCGACCTTCGAGGTGAAACCGAATTCCTGCTTGATTCGATCCGTCAGCTTTTCCGCCATGGCCGAGACCTGACGGGTCGACCGACCCGAGGCAATTACCATGTGATCCGCAACCGACGATTTGCCCTGCAGGTTGATCTGCACGACGTCTTCGGCCTTGTCATCGGAAAGTGAGGAAAGGATGCGCTCAAGCAGCTTGTCGCTGATTGACTGAGAGTGGGCCATTACGCTGGCACCATCATCGGCGGGCAAACCCGCCTGTGTATGTAGAGACAGGACATAGTCCTCCTTTGCTGCGCGCCGCCAAAACCCCGGCGCTGGGGTACTATTAAGGTAACAAGGGGAATGCAACATTTCAATGAACGGGCGATTTCAGGGCGCCTGGCCCTTTCACTCTTTCGAGAGTTGTTGCGCGTCTGCGTCGTCGGGAAGCAAGCGAACCTCACGCTGCGGGAAGGGTATTGTTATTCCCTCATCCTTGAACGCGTCCCACAGCGCCAGGTAGACATTGCCCCGGATATTCGTCAGCCCCTTGGTCGGGTCGCTGATCCAGAACCGCAACACGTAGTCCACGCTGCTGTCGCCGAAACCGGTGATGTGGCAGACAGGTTCGTGCGAGCCGCCGCTCAGCACCCGGGCCACCGTTTTAACGGACCGGATGGCCGTGGCACGTACCTTGTGTGGGTCATCGCCATAGCTGGTGCCGAACTTCAGATCCAGCCGAACGAACTTGTCAGAATGCGACCAGTTCACCACCTGATTGGTGATCAGATCCTCATTCGGGATCAGATATTCGCGCCCATCTCGAGTGACGACCGAAACATAACGCGCGCCCAGCGCATTGATCCAGCCGAACGTGTCGCCCAGCGATATGACATCGCCGGGTTTGATCGACCGGTCCATCAGGATGATGATCCCGGAAATCAAGTTCGACACCACTTTCTGAAGCCCGAAACCGATGCCGACACCGATCGCACCGGACAACAGCGCGATCCCCGTCAGGTCGAAGCCAAGCGTGCGGATCGCGGCCATGAAAACCGCGCCGTAAAGCAGCACCTGAATGCCCTTGGCCAGCAACACCTGCATCGAGGGCGTAATGTCGTCGTTGCTTTTCAGCCCGCGCTCGGCCGCGCGCGTTCCAAGCCGGGCCAGCGTCAGCAGGATGCCGATCAGCAGGACAGCCTTGATGATCCCAAGCGCCGAGATATGCAGATCGCCGATGGAAATCGCCACCCCGTCCAGGAACCCGGCCACATCATCGGTCAACCCCAGGGCAATCAGCGTTGCGTAGACCCACATGGACCACTTGAATATCTGCCGCAGCGTTCGGTTCCGCACCAGCCGCGAGACCAGCGCGATGGCCAGCCAGGCCAGGCCCAATGTGGCAAAAACACCGATGATGTAACTGCGCGAGGGCCATGTCGCCTGCTGCATCCCCCAGTAAAGTCCCCAGGACAGCAGCGTGAAATATACGAGCGTCAGGCGCCGCATCAGTTGGACCAGAATGCGCAGTCGCCATTTCGGCCAGCCGGAACGCGCGCGGGCCCAGGCCTCCCACCGGCTCTGTGTCAGCAGTTTCAGCAGGAACGCCAACAACCACAGGAACAGGATGATGACGAGTTGGTACTGCCTCCAGCCCGGCGTGACGATCAATTCGATCAGATTTTCAAGCTGTTCTGAAAAAGCCGCCGTCATGTTCGCGTAAAGCTCGGACAGCGTTTCCGGTAGCAAATCCTGGTTCATGCCCGCCAGATTGGCGATCTGTGCGAGGCGATGCAAGCCCGCACGCGAACTGCACCGGTATTGAACCTTGATTGACGTGAGTGGCCGTTATATCTGAACCGCATGAGACTCAATGTGGCCCAACTTCAGAATCTGGAAGACCGCGCGCGTCTGCGTGAACGGTTCTACGGGGCTGCCCGCACGGTCCTGGCGCGCCTATCGGCCGCCTGAGCCAACTCGCCAGCTATTTCTCATTACTTACGGGAGAGGACCGATGTCCCCCAAGACACTCTATGACAAGATCTGGGATGCCCATGTCGCGCACGAAGCCGATGATGGCACCTGCCTGCTGTATATCGACCGCCACCTGGTGCACGAAGTCACCAGCCCGCAGGCGTTCGAAGGCCTGCGCATGGCGGGCCGCAAGGTGCGCGCGCCAGAAAAGACCATTGCCGTGCCGGATCACAACGTTCCCACCACGCCGGATCGCGTAAACGGAATCGAAAACCCCGAATCGCGCATTCAGGTCGAAGCGCTGGACAAGAACGCCAAGGATTTCGGCATTCACTACTACCCGGTGAATGACGTTCGTCAGGGCATCGTGCACATCGTTGGCCCGGAACAGGGCTGGACCCTGCCCGGCATGACCGTCGTCTGTGGCGACAGCCACACCGCCACCCATGGTGCGTTTGGCGCGCTGGCTCACGGCATCGGCACGTCTGAGGTCGAGCATGTTCTGGCCACGCAGACGCTGATCCAGAAGAAATCCAAGAACATGAAGGTGGAAATCACCGGCAAATTGCAGCCGGGCGTGACCGCCAAGGACATCACGCTGGCCGTGATCGGTGAGACCGGCACCGCCGGCGGCACCGGCTATGTCATTGAATATTGCGGCGAAGCGATCCGCGATCTGTCGATGGAAGGCCGCATGACCGTCTGCAACATGGCCATCGAAGGCGGTGCCCGTGCTGGCCTGATCGCACCTGATGAGACCACCTTTGAATATGTCAAAGGCCGCCCGCACGCCCCTAAAGGCGCGCAGTGGGAAGCCGCGATGGACTGGTGGAAGACGCTCTACACCGATGAAGGCGCGCATTTCGACAAGGTCGTCACCCTGCGTGGCGAAGACATCGCGCCGGTCGTGACCTGGGGCACCAGCCCCGAGGACGTTCTGCCGATCACCGCAACCGTGCCCCACCCCGAGGATTTCGAGGGCGGCAAGGTCGATGCAGCCCGCCGTTCGATCGAGTACATGGGCCTGACAGCCGGTCAGAAACTGAGCGATGTGGAAATCGACACCGTCTTCATCGGCTCGTGCACCAATGGCCGAATCGAAGATCTGCGGGCCGCCGCCGCGATCCTGAAAGGCAAGAAGATCAAGGACGGCATGCGCGCGATGGTCGTGCCCGGCTCGGGTCTGGTCCGTGCTCAGGCCGAGGAAGAAGGTCTGGCAGACATCTTCAAAGAGGCCGGTTTCGAATGGCGTCTGGCGGGATGCTCGATGTGTCTGGCGATGAACCCCGATCAATTGCAACCGGGCGAGCGCTGCGCCGCGACTTCGAACCGCAACTTTGAAGGCCGTCAGGGCCGCGGTGGGCGCACCCATCTACTGAGCCCGGCAATGGCTGCCGCAGCGGCAATCACAGGACGGCTGACAGACGTCCGTAAACTGATGTAAGCTACCCTCATATCTAGATATTTGAGGGAGAGACTGAAATGAGTGATTGGGTCAAATGGCTCCTGCTGGGGCTGCTGTCCATAGCGTTCGGCGTCTTTGTGCTGGGCGCGCCTTATGTGGCGTCCATTGCCGTCACA
Organism: Ruegeria sp. AB8; assembly: GCF_056542605.1. NCBI lineage: Bacteria > Pseudomonadati > Pseudomonadota > Alphaproteobacteria > Rhodobacterales > Roseobacteraceae > Ruegeria > Ruegeria sp. AB8. Next base: position 16,178 of record NZ_JBQGAB010000018.1, on the reverse strand, counting down.
CTGGTTACGGGTGTGCTGTTGCTGATCTCCGGCGTGCTGCAGGTTGCCGGGGGGTTTTCGGTTGAAGGAACGGGTAACAAAATCCTGTCCTTCATCATGGGGGCCGTGATGTTGTTCCTGGGTTGGTCCTTCCTGGACAACCCGCTGGAAGGTACGCTGACGCTGGCAACGGTTGTTCTGATCCTGTTCATGGCAGGCGGGATTGCCCGAATCATCCTTTCATTTCAGATGCGCGGAACGTCATTTTTCTGGCCGACCCTAATTTCGGGGATCTTGTCGATCATCCTGGCAGGCATCATCTGGTCTTATGCGGCTGCGGAACCAACGGTTCTGCTGCGGTTGCTGGGCATCCTGCTTGGCATCGAGATGCTGTTCAACGGGTTCGGTCTGGTCTTCATGGCGCTCTTCGTCAAAGGCGCACCAAACGAAACGACAGAAGCGAAAGAAGCTTAAACGCGGGGCATGGGCGCGGCCCTCTCCCGCAGGAGTGTGAACATGGAAAAGTTTGAAAAAGTCCACGGGGTGGCCGCCCCAATGCCGCTGATCAATATCGACACCGATATGATCATTCCGAAAGTACATCTGAAAACCATCAAACGGTCCGGCCTCGGTGTCGTGCTGTTTGACGAGATGCGTTATCACGATCATGGCGGCGAGAACGAAGACTTCGTCCTGAACAAGCCCGCCTATCGCAACACCGAGATTCTGGTGGCCGGTGACAATTTCGGCTGCGGCTCGTCGCGTGAACACGCGCCCTGGGCGATCAGGGATTTCGGCATCAAGGTCGTGATCTCGACCAGCTTCGCCGACATCTTCTTCAACAACTGCTTCAAGAACGGCATCCTGCCCATCGTGGTCGAGGCAGAGCATCACGCGATCCTGATGGAAGATGCACACAAAGGCGAAAACGCCCGCATGACCGTGCATCTGGAAGATCAGCAGATCACCACCTCGGACGGCGTTGTCATCGAGTTCGAAATCGACCCGCACCGCAAGCATTGCCTGCTGAACGGTCTGGACGATATCGGCCTGACGATGGAAAAAGACCATCACATCGACAGATACGAGGAACATGCCAGCCAGTCCCGCCCTTGGGTCTGATTCTGGAAACGAATCTGGGGATACTCAACCTGACGGGGTCGCCAAGGCGGCCCCGTTCGCATTCTTGGGGTTGAAAACTCGTGGCCCACAACATGTAGGTATCAATTTGACATACACGTCGGATTTGCGTCAAAAATGATGCAATCCCGCACCAGTTGCGCCATCATTTTGCCTGAAAGCACGTGTTTTCTGCCCCTTGGCTTGAGCTGATTGACCGGTTTTGTTCATCTTGCATCAAAACAGGCATCCGCCGATGACTCACTCGGCAGGCACAAGTTGGAATGAAGTCGGCACAGAACTGACTGGTCCAGTTTGAAAGGGTTCGGAATATTGATTGCGCGCACAACCGGGGCGGCGATACGCGGAATACTGGTGGCACTGATGGTGCTTACCCCTGCGTTATATCTGCCGATATCTTCGACGAACGGAACCGAGATTGTCGTCTTTCTCGCGATCCTCGCGTTTTTCCTGACCTTTGCAGAATACAACTCTGCCTTCCCCAGTTTCATTGAATTCCGTGATGCACCGCCGGTAAACCGGCTGCGCTTTGTCGGATTGCTGTCGATGGTCACGTTTCTGACGCTGATCTGCAAAAACATGTACGCCCCGACCGAGCTGACACGCGCGGTCTATTCCATGGGCCTCGCTGTAGCCAACGTGGCTGACTTTCCATATTCACCGGTTCGGCTGATCGTTCTGATGCTTCCTGCTGACGCCGGGCAGTCGATGATCGAACTGGTTCGGGCGACCGCCAGTGTGGCCTATGTCGCGGCCCTGGTGACAATTGCAAGCTTTGCTTATGCCGTGAAGCTGCGCGGCTGGCCGACAGGAAACGGAGCGTTCAATGTCTGGACCAATCTGCCGCTGTTCGACCCGACCAAGGGCGGTGACGTCGTCACCCGCCTGCAGCGCGATGGCCGACTGAATATCTCGATCGGTATCCTTCTGCCGTTCCTGATTCCCGCGCTGATCAAGCTATTGACCGATTTTGCCAATCCCATCTCGCTCAGCAATCCGCAGACGATGATCTGGACCATGTGTGCGTGGGCCTTCCTGCCTGCCAGCATGATCATGCGTGGGATGGCGACCCTGCGCATTGCCGGGCTGATCGTCGAAAAGCGCCGCGCATACTCCACAGCCGAGTCAACGCAGACTGCATGATCCGCGCCCTTGTCGTGTTGTTGCTGCCCTTCGCAGCGCAGGCAGAGACGGTGCGCGTCGCGACTTTCAACACAGAACTCAGCCGGGAAGGTCCGGGCCTTTTGCTGCGCGACATAAAGCGGGGTGACGATCAGGTTCAGGCAGTGGTCGAAGTTCTGGGCGCGGTTCGCCCCGACATCGTGGCTTTGCAAGGTATCGACTGGGATCTGGACGGCCTGACCCTGACTGCGTTCACCGAACAATTGCGCAGCCAAGGCCTCGACTACCCCCATAGTTATTCGGTACGGCCCAATTCCGGACTGGAAACGGAGTTCGATCTGGATGGAGATGGCGAAACGCAAGGACCCGGCGATGCACAAGGCTGGGGGCGTTTCACGGGGCACGGCGGGCTTGCGGTCTTGTCGCGATACAAGATCATTCAGTCCGAGACGCTGGATTTCTCCGCGCTGCTGTGGCGCGATTTGCCAGGGGAGCAACTGCCACAGCAGGCAGAAAGGCCATTTCCCTCAGCTCAGGCGCAATACGTGCAACGCCTGTCATCATCCGGTCACTGGGTCGTGCCAGTCGACACCCCGATCGGCAAACTGCGCCTTTTCACGTTTCATGCCACGCCACCTGTCTTCGACGGCCCTGAAGACCGCAACGGATTGCGCAACCGCGATGAGCTTCGGTTCTGGTCACTGCTTCTGGACGGGCATTTGGGACCGGCACCGACCGCCCCGTTTGTCATTGCCGGGGACGCCAATCTGGACCCCGAAGGTGGCGAGGGTCATCGCGACGAAATCCGGAAACTGCTGGCCGATCCACGCTTGCAGGACCCGATCCCCCGCAATGGTGAGGGTGACACCAACACAGTTCGCTGGAAAGGGGTCGGCGAACTGCGGGTAGACTATGTGTTGCCATCCTCGGATCTGACGGTTGCAGGGTCGGGACTGTTCTGGCCGCCAGAAGGCTCCGCCCTTCGCAAAACCGCAGAACGCGCCAGCAGGCACAGGTTGGTCTGGGTCGACCTGACTGCGCCCTGAGGCGTGCGCCCGTCAGGCGCCAACTGCGTGCGATGACTGGGATTGCGATACACGAAACTCTGGCAATGCACTACTCAATGCAACGTCCAGATCAGTTTGCGGAACCCGCCCAAGCAAGTCGCGCAGCGCAGTTCCATCCAGACTGTGCGGCACATTCCAAAGATACCGCATCTCAATCAGATGCGGCGCCAGCCGCCAGAACGGGCGGGCCAAATATATGGGCCACCACCGCATCGGCTTCACAAGGACCTGAGTTCCGGTCACACGCGACAGTGCCTTCGCCAGTTCCGAACCGGTCAGCGTATACCCCGCAAAGGACACATCGCAGAACCTGGGCAGGCTGGCCCTGCGTTCCGCCAGCTCTACCGCGGTTCTTGCAAGATCCGGCAGATAGGCCCAGGAATGCGGAATGTCCGGATCACCCGGATAGGTGATCCAACCCCTTTGCAATGGCTTGGCGATAACCTGATCGAACCAGTTTCCGGAGGCACAGGTATCTATGAAATCACCTGCCCGCAGGATGATCGTGCGAACCTGCGAGAAACGGTAAGCGTCTTCCATCTCGGCCCGAATACGACCCAAGGGATTCGTTGCCCCATGCGGCGTGTCCGCAGACCATGGCCCTGGCGCTTTGGCGTCAAAAACGTAGACGTTTCCGGGCACGACAACTGTGGCGCCTGTTTCCTTTGCGGCGGAAATCACCTGTTTGTGCAGTTTTGGAACCTGTCTTTCCCAATCCGGATATTGAGGGTTCCACGCGTTGACTATCACATCCACGCCTTGGGCTTCCGCCTGCAAACTCTGCTTTTTGCGATCGAAGGTGCGGACCCGCCAGCCCGCATCTTGAAACGCTGCCGTTGCATTTCGGCCGAACCGGCCTGTGGACCCCAGTATGAGAACGGTTTTTGTCATGGCTTTCTCCTGTCAGAGTCAAGATATCCATTCACATCACATGGGGAATTGCCGAAAACAGCAGATCATGTATTCATCTGTGAATGGATAAATCCCTCACCCACTCAGACTGGTCGCTGATTCAAAGCTTTTTGTCAGTGGCGGAAACCGGCTCTCTCTCGGCTGCGGCGCGTCAGCTCAATCGCAGTCAGCCAACGCTCGGACGGCAGATCCAGACCCTGGAAGCCGATTTGGGTGTTTCCCTGTTCGAACGGCATGCAAGAGGCCTGCGCCTCAGCGATGCAGGTGCTCAGCTTTTGCCGATGGCCCAGCAGATGCACGCGGCCATGAATGCCTTCAATCTGACTGCGGCCGGGCAATCGACGCAATTGGAAGGGTCGGTCCGCGTTACGGCTTCGGTCTTTGCCTCGCATCACCTTCTGCCGCCGATTCTGGCCCAGATCCGCATACAGGAGCCGTCCATACAGCTTGAGCTGGTTGCCACGGACGCCAGCGAAAACCTGCTGTATCGCGAGGCAGACATCGCCGTGCGCATGTACAGGCCCGAACAGGTTGACATCGTATCCCGTTATCTCGGGGACGTGCCGCTTTGTTTCTGTGCTGCCCGCTCGTATCTGGATCGGGCTGGCCGCCCTCAAAACCCCAAGGACCTGTTCCGGCATGATCTGGTCGGATTTGACGCCAACGAACAGATCATCACCGAGATGCGCAACAAGGGTTGGCCAGCCAATCGGGACAACTTTGCCACAAGATGCGATCTGCAAAGCGCCTATTGGGAGTTGATCCGCGCCGGCTGCGGCATCGGTTTCAGCCAGGTGCAGGTGGCTGAAGCGGATCCGGATGTCGAGATTCTGCCGCTGGACGTGGAGATTCCGGTATTGCCGGTGTGGCTGGCCGCCCCTCAGGCGATGCGACAGACACCGCGCATTCGCAGGGTCTGGGACCTGTTGGCCGAAGGTTTGCGGGCCAGCCTGTAAGCGATCAGAGCGCCCCTGTGTAGGTACCGCGCGGCGGATAGTTGTTGTCGAGCGCGTATTTGATACCGCCTTTCATGTCCCCAACCGACGGCCGGCCAAACGGGGTCGATTGCAGCCATGCGAAATACAGCGTCCGGTCCGGGGCAATATAGAAATGCCCGGGCTCGGCGAAAAATGCGGCCTCGGCGGTGCCTTCGCGCCCTTTGGACATATACAAACCCCAGTCATCTCGTGCCGCAGGCAGCGGCAGACTGTGCCCGACCCTCAGCCGCGAGGTGCCCGCTTTTCCAACAGTTTCAGCCGCCCGCTCGGCCGTGTCTGTGCTCAGCATAATCACTTCGACACCAAGCGAGGCGATGTCATCCAGCGCAGCTTCCACCTCACCCATCTGCCGGATACAGATCGGGCAATGCAAACCGCGATACTGAATCACCAGTGTCCCGTTTTCGCCCTTGTCGGCATCCAGATCGAACGTTCCCTGCCCCACGGTCTGGATTTTCAGATCAGGAACGGCGTTTCCCGGTATCAACATGTGTTTTCCTTCTGATTTGGCGGGTTCGTCTCATTGACCCGATGCGGCGCAGACGCTAGGGCCATTGCGACAAAACGCAAGGAGACCCTTCATGTCCAACCCCTCGCTCCTCATCCTGCCCGGAGACGGAATTGGCCCGGAAGTTATGGCCGAAGTGCGCAGAATCATCGACTGGTTCGGCGAAAACCGCGGCCTTCACTTTGACGTGAGCGAGGATCTGGTCGGCGGCGCGGCCTATGATGCGCACGGCAAGCCCCTGTCGGATGAGACTATGGCCAAAGCGCAGGAGGTCGACGCAGTTCTTCTGGGTGCCGTGGGTGGTCCGAAATACGATGATCTGGACTTCAGCCTGAAACCCGAACGCGGTCTGCTGCGCCTGCGCAAGGAGATGGACCTGTATTCCAACCTGCGCCCGGCACAATGCTTTGACGCACTGGCGGATTTCTCATCGCTGAAAAAGGACGTGGTCGCAGGCCTCGACATCATGATCGTGCGCGAGCTGACCTCGGGCGTCTACTTCGGCGAGCCGCGCGGCATTTTCGAAGAAGGCAACGAGCGTGTGGGCATCAACACCCAGCGCTATACCGAATCCGAAATCGAACGCGCCGCACGTTCGGCCTTTGAGCTGGCCATGCGCCGGAACAAGAAACTGTGCTCGATGGAGAAAGCCAACGTGATGGAATCGGGCATTCTGTGGCGCGAGGTCGTGACCCGCGTCGGCCAGGAATACCCCGAAGTCGAACTGAGCCATATGTATGCCGACAACGGTGCAATGCAGTTGGTTCGCGCACCCAAGCAGTTCGATGTAATCGTAACCGACAACCTGTTCGGCGACGTGCTGTCCGATTGCGCCGCGATGCTGACCGGTTCGCTGGGGATGCTGCCGTCGGCCAGCCTTGGTGCGCCGATGGCGAATGGCCGCCCCAAGGCGATGTATGAACCAGTGCATGGGTCAGCCCCGGACATCACCGGTCAGGGCAAAGCCAACCCGATTGCCTGTATCCTCAGCTTTGCCATGGCGCTGCGCTACAGCTTTGATCAGGGCGCCGAGGCCGACCGCCTTGAAGCCGCGATCGAGAAAGTTCTGGCAGATGGCGTGCGCACAGCCGATCTGCTGGCCGAAGAAGGGGTCGAGCCGGTCTCGACCACCGAAATGGGCGACGCTATTCTGGCCGCGCTGGACGCCAGCGTCTGAATAATACCGAAGGCGGCGCGTAGGTCGCCGCCTTCCCCTTTTTTGGCGCGAGTCAGTTCCCGCCAAAAATATCCTTCAGCAAGTTATCCACCGCTTTGGCAAAACCACCGGGTTTGCGTTTGGGATTTCTGGGCTTGGCCACCTGCTTGGGTTGCTCCGGCAGCATCATCGGCAATGGCGTGGGCGTCATCCCCTCGGTCACGCGCAGCATGGTTTCCCTCCATATCTCTGCGGGCAGACCGCCCCCTGTCACTCCGGACAACGGCGTGTTGTCGTCATAACCCATCCAGACACCCGCAACATAATCCGCCGTAAAGCCAATGAACCATGCGTCACGCGCTGCCTGAGTCGTGCCGGTCTTGCCTGCCACCTGCCAACCCGGCAGCTTGGCGCGTTGGCCGGTGCCTTCGGAAACGACACGCTCCATCATCCAGGTCAGTTGCCGAGCCGCGTCATCGCGGATCACACGCTCACCAATCCCTGTCGTCGTTACCATCACCGGCGTTTCATCACCCAGCAGCTTGAGTTCCGTCAGACCGTACGGTTCAACCGCTGAGCCACCGTTCAGGATGCCGGCATATGCTCCCGTCATCTCGATCAGCGTGCTTTCCGACGCGCCCAGCGCCAGTGCAGGGCCCTGCGCAAGATCACTGGCGATACCGAAACCGCTGGCAACCGTGCGAACGTTTTCCAGCCCGGAAATCTCGGCGACTTTTACTGCTGGTATATTCAGAGAGTTCTTCAGCGCATCCGCCAGCGTGACCCGGCCATAATACTTCTTGGTATAGTTCTTGGGGCACCACTGCCCGGAACCGGGAATGTCGATGCAGTAGGGCTCGTCCACGACGATATCCAACGGGGAATACCCCAGTTCCAGCGCCGTGGCATAAACGAAGGGCTTGAACGAGGAACCGGTCTGGCGCAGCGCCTGGGTCGCCCGGTTGAACGCACCCGATACACGGGTCTTGCGGCCACCGACCATCGCGCGCACGGCGCCATCGGCGGACATCACAACGATCGCGGCTTGCGCCTTGGACCCGTCGCGCACTTTTTCCTGAAAAATGTACTGCAGCGCCTCTTCAGCCGATTTCTGCAGGCGCTGATCCAGGGTGGTGCGGATTACCACGTCCTCGGTCGTATTGCGCGTAAAGAACTCGGGCCCGCTGGCCATGACCCAGTCGGCGAAGTACCCGCCTGCCCGCGCGGCGGCGGCTTCGGAAAGCTCTGCCGGGTTGTTTCGCGCCGCAGATGCCTGAGAGGCTGTCAGGTAGCCCTGCGCCTCCATCAACCCGACCACAAGCCGTGCCCGGTCCTGCGAGCGTTGGAGATCGTTGGTGGGTGCAAACCGCGTCGGGGCGACCAGCAACCCGGCCAGCATCGCAGCCTGGGACGGATTGACCTCGGCCGCCGATATCCCGAAGTACCGCTGACTTGCGGCCTCAAACCCGCGCGCACCGGCGCCAAGGAAAGCGCGGTTCAGATAGATCGTGAGAATCTCATCCTTGGAGTATTTGACCTCCATCGCCATCGCGTAGATGGCTTCCTTGGCCTTGCGCCAGAGTGACCCCTGACGGCAATCGGCTTCATATGCGGCCTCTGATTCCCATTCGCTTGGCACATAAGGCACACCCAGACACAACAGCTTGGCCGTCTGCTGCGTGATGGTCGACCCACCGTGGCCCGACAAGGGGCCGCGCCCTTCACTCAGATTGATGCGAACCGCGCTGGCCACACCCCGTGGGCTGACACCGAAATGGCGATAGAACCGCTTGTCCTCGGTCGCCACAACGGCGTTTTTGAGATGGGGCGAGACAGTGCTGGCCGTCATCACCCCGCCAAACTGATCACCGCGCCAGGCAAAGACTTTGCCGTTGCGATCCAGCAGCGTGACCGAACCACGCGCACGACCGTCCAGCAGCGCATCAACATCCGGAAGCGTAGAATAGACCACGCCGACGGCCAACATCAGCAACAGACCGACGATTGCGCCGACACGCCACGTCAGCCCCCAGAGCAGGCGGAAAACCCACCGGAACATGCGACGGAACACGCCGCCGCCACCACTGCCGGTGCGCCGCGTTTTCTTTCGCCCAGTCCTGCGCGTCGCCGTCTTGCGGGCGTTTGATTTCTTGCCAGCGGGTTTTGCAGCCCGCTTGGTCGCCGTGGGCTTGCGGCCCTTCGACGGATACCTTTTATCTGCGACCAGTGGCGGCTTTCGGCGCTTGGACTCAGTCATGCTCAAACTCTGCCCGATTGTGCTTTTGCGTCACCTTACCTTGGCAACGCAGTCATGTAGAGGTGTGAAATTCCGGTAATTCCCCTCTCAGATGCGCCCAAAAATTAAACATACCGGAAATTTTGTGCAAAAAATGTGCAACTTTGCCCTGATTTCCCTCGCGTCCGGGCTGTCAGACCGTTTCCTATGACGCCCGCTCAGGCTCTTTTTCTGCAGGTGCAAACAAACCGGCCTGCCCGGGAAGCAGAGGGGAAAGACGTGAAACTGATCATTGCGACAATCAAGCCGTTCAAGCTTGAGGAGGTGCGCGAGGCACTGACCGAAGCGGGCGTGCGCGGCATGATGGTAACCGAGATCAAGGGCTTTGGTTCGCAGTCGGGCCACACGGAAATCTATCGCGGCGCCGAGTACGCGGTGAACTTCGTGCCCAAGATCAAACTGGAAATCGTGGTTCCCGCCACGATGACCGACCAGATCGTCGAAACCATCACCAAAACAGCCAAAACCGGCAAGATCGGCGATGGCAAGGTTTTCGTCCTCGATGTCGAGCAGGCCCTGCGCGTGCGGACCGGGGAAACCAACGAAGAGGCGCTGTAAGGCGTCCCCACTCATAGTCATTCGAGGAAGTCACATGAACCTGATGAAATCTCTCATCCCTGCTGCCGCGCTTGTCGTGCTGCCGCAGATGGGCCTTGCGCAAGAGGCCGCCGCTGGCGAGACCGCGCAGCACACGCAATACATCCTGACCTCGCTGCTGTTTCTGGTTGGCGGGTTCCTGGTGTTCTGGATGGCCGCTGGCTTTGCCATGCTCGAGGCCGGTCTGGTGCGCTCCAAGAACGTGGCGATGCAGCTGATCAAGAACATGGGCCTGTTTTCCTTTGCCGCCATCATGTACTGGCTGGTCGGCTTCAACCTGATGTATCCGGGTGATGGCTGGATGATCCCTGGCTTCCTGGGCGCAATCGCACCCACATCGCTAGAACCCGTCGGTCTTGCCGGAGTGGAAACCGACCTGTCTTATGCCTCCGTCGGTTCGGACTTCTTCTTCCAGCTGATGTTCTGCGCCACCACTGCGTCGATTGTCTCGGGCACCATGGCGGAACGTGTCAAACTGTGGCCGTTCTTCGCCTTTGTGATCGTGCTGACCGGCATCATCTACCCGATCGAAGCATCCTGGCAGTGGGGCGGCGGCTGGCTGTCCGAGATGGGCTTCAGTGACTTCGCTGGCTCGACTCTGGTCCATGCCGCAGGTGGCTTCGCGGCGCTGGCAGGCGCCATCGTGCTGGGTCCGCGTATCGGCAAGTACAACAAGGACGGCAAGGTTGTTCCGATCCCCGGTTCGAACCTGGCGCTGGCCACTTTGGGCACGTTCATCCTTTGGCTGGGTTGGTTCGGCTTCAACGGTGGTTCGCAGCTGGCAATGGGCACCATTGGAGACATGGCCGACATCAGCCGTATCTTTGCCAACACCAACATGGCTGCTGCAGCGGGTGCCGTCGCCACGCTGATCCTGACGCAACTGATGTATGGCAAGGTCGATCTGACGATGGTACTGAACGGCGCGCTGGCTGGTCTGGTGTCGATCACCGCCGAACCGCTGGCCCCGTCACTGTTCCAGGCGCTGATCATCGGCGCAATCGGTGGCGTCATCGTCGTCCTGACCGTCCCGATGCTGGACCGCATGAAGATCGACGACGTGGTCGGCGCAATCCCGGTTCACCTGATCGCAGGTTTCTGGGGTACGTTCATCGTGGCATGGACCAACAGTGACGCCAGCTTTGTGACCCAGATCATCGGCTTTGCCGCCATCGGCATCTTCGTCTTCGTGGTCAGCTATGTCCTCTTCTCGGTTCTCAAGGCCACGGTCGGCCTGCGGGTTGGCGAAGAAGAAGAGATCAACGGGCTCGACATGGGCGAGCTGGGTATGGAAGCCTATCCGGAATTCTCCAAGGGCTAAACCTTGAGAAAAAACAAAAATACCCGGGCAGTTCTGCCCGGGTTTTCTTATTCAAAGCATGCGCATTCAAGCTCCAACGTCGACAATCGCCTTGGCCAGAATCGGCACGGTTGTTGCATTCAGTCCTGCGATATTCAGACGGCTGTCACCAACCATGTAGATACCGTGGTCGACCCGCAGTTTTTCAACCAGTTCCGGCGAGGCGCCGAGTCGCGAGAACATGCCGCGGTGCTGAGCGATGAAACCGAACCGGTCCGATCCGCTCAGGCGTTGCAGCTCGTCCGCCAGTTGCTTGCGCAATCCCAGCATGGACAGACGGGTTTCTTCCAGTTCGGTCTGCCATTCAGCACGCAACGCTTCGTCCATCAGGATGGTCGTTACAACCCGCGCACCGTGATCGGGCGGGAAGGAATAGTTCTGGCGGTTCAGGAAGGCCAGAGTGGCTTGGTTCAAAGCCGTCTGCCCCGCGTCCGCGCTGACGGCCATCAACAGGCCGGTACGCTCGCGATAGACACCGAAGTTCTTGGAACTGGACGCCGCGATCAGGCATTCCTTGACCGATGACGCCACCAACCGGACCGCCTGCGCGTCTTCTTCCAGACCGTCGCCAAACCCCTGGTAGGCAATGTCGATCATCGCCACCAGACCACGCTCGTTGATCAGGTTTACGACGTCCTGCCACTGCACCATGTTCAGATTGGCACCGGTCGGGTTGTGGCAGCAGCCATGCAGCAAAACAACGTCGCCCGCATTGGCGGTTTTCAGATCTTCGATCATGCCGTCGAAATCAACGCCGCGGGTATCGCCGTCGAAATAGCGATACTGAACCGTCTCCATGCCCAGATAATTCAGAATGGAAAGGTGGTTCGGCCATGTCGGGTTCGACACGAAGACGCGCGCCGACGGGTTGGCCATGCGGATCAACTCGAACGCCTGACGGCAGGCGCCGGTCCCACCGGGGGTCGCAACGGCCGCAATGTTACCGCGCGGTACAGACGTTCCCAAGATCAGGCCAATCATCACATCCGCAAAGACCGGATCGCCGGCCAGCCCTGTATAGGCTTTGGATTCCTGCTCTTCCAGTATGCGCTGCTCGGCGGCCTTGACCGAGCGCATTACTGGCGTCACACCCTCGGCATTTTTGTAGACGCCCACGCCCAGATCAATCTTCTGATCACGCGGGTCCTCGCGGTACATCTGCATAAGCATCAGGATTTTATCCGCAGGCTGCGGCTTGAGGAATTCGAACATCAGTTCTCTCCGGTTGCGACGGGAAGGGTCGGGAAGGCGCCCCATTCAGCCCAGGAGCCGTCATAAAGCGAGTGATCTTTCTTGCCCATGCGTTCAAGCGCAAGGCTGAGGATTGCAGCGGTAACGCCAGATCCGCAGGACGTGATCGCCGGTTTCGACAGATCAACGCCAGCAGCCTCGAAAACGGCACGGCAATCTTGGGGCGATTTCATTGTGCCATTGGCGTTCAACAACTGGCCAAACGGGACATTGCGCGATCCTGGAATATGCCCCGAACGCAGGCCTTCCCGCGGCTCGACCTCAGTTCCTGCGAAACGGGCGGCAGAACGGGCGTCAATGATCTCGTGATCTGCCAGTTTCGCTGCCGCAGACACTTGCGTGACGTCCCGAACCAAATGGTTCTGCACCCGGACTGTCATGTGGCGGTCGCGAATGACGGGCGGCAGATCCTCGAGCTCGCGCCCTTCCGCGTTCCATTTCGGCAAACCCCCATCCAGAATGGCAATGTTTTCCTGACCCATTAGCCGGAACAGCCACCAGACGCGGGCTGCCGACATCAGACCGGCCCCGTCGTAGACGACGACCTGATGACCATCACCCACACCCATCGCCCGCAGGCGCGACATGAATTTCTCGACCGGAGGCGCCATGTGCGGCAGGTCGGACCGGTGGTCAGAAATCTCGTCGATATCGAAGAACCGCGCCCCGGGAATATGGCCCGCGTCATATTCAGCCCTGGCATCGCGGTTTTGCGAAGGCAAATACCACGACCCGTCCAGAATCCGCAGATCCGGGTCCTTGATATGTGCGGCCAGCCATTCGGTAGATACGAGGGTTTTCGGATCGTCCTGCATCAATGCCTCCCCTGAGCGAGCTTGATTTTTCCCTATACCCGGCAGCATAGGGGTTCAAGGCTGGATAGGGCTATTCTGCCGCGCTGCGCAGGCGAAAATGCTGAATAATTCCGATGAAACTGATCAAAATCCAGAACCCTTCGATCAGCATCGAAGCCAGATTGAAATTGTGCAACAGAGAATAGACGATCAGCACCGAGCCCAGAAGGTTGATCACCGGAAAGGCCAGATCGTCGGAATTCATCATTCGCATTTGCGTTGCGAAATACGCGGCGACCACGATCAAGGCGCCAAACGAACCGATTGCATCCACGATCGTGAGGGTGTTCAGAACATCGGTCATCAATGAGCCTTGCCGTTTTCAGAATTGTCAGAGAGCTGTCCGTAATGGTGCATATTCAAAAACGCAGCACCCTGCGCCCCCGCGCGATACCCATGAGGCACGTCGGCTGCAAAGCGCAATCCCTGTCCGGCATGTAAGGGCACCCATTCCTCACCACGCAGAATTTCAAGTGTTCCGCCCAGAACAAAGACTTCCTCGGTAACACCAACCGCATGTGCAGGCGATTCGTGGCTCTGGTTCGGGTTCAGGTTGACGTGGAATGTCTCCGCCCCCAATGCGGGATCGAAAGGGAACACGATCTTGACCTCTATACTGCCGGGAAACGTGACCGTCTGAAAGACGGATGGATCGCCGATCGCCGTGTCGATCAGAGCGCTCAGCGGCACTTGAAACCCTTTGGCGATTTTCCAGAGCGTAGCGATCGTCGGGCTGGATTCGCCGCGTTCGATCTGACCCAACATTGCTTTGCTGACGCCTGTCATTTCGGCCACTTTGGACAGGCTGAGGCCGGATGCTGCGCGCACATCCCTCAGCTTCAGTGTAATATCGTCAGAGTTCATGTCAGCGTCCCGCGAATCCTCTTGTGCGTTATAGCGCACATGTGATACGTGCGCTATAACGCACGAAACCCGATCTATGCAACCCGAGGCAACAGGGAAACAGCATCATGCCATTGTACCGATCCAGAACCTCCACTCATGGCCGCAACATGGCGGGCGCACGCGGCTTGTGGCGCGCCACTGGCATGGAGGATGACGATTTTGGCAAACCGATCATCGCCATCGTCAATTCGTTCACCCAATTCGTGCCCGGGCATGTGCACCTGAAGGATCTGGGCCAGATGGTTGCCCGCGAGGTCGAGGCCGCAGGCGGCGTCGCCAAAGAATTCAACACCATCGCTGTGGATGACGGCATCGCAATGGGCCATGACGGCATGCTCTATTCGCTGCCCTCGCGCGAGGTAATCGCGGATTCGGTGGAATACATGGTCAATGCGCATTGTGCCGATGCGATGGTCTGCATCTCGAACTGCGACAAGATCACCCCGGGCATGTTGATGGCTGCCATGCGTCTGAATATCCCGGCGATTTTTGTCTCGGGTGGGCCAATGGAGGCCGGCAAGATCGACATCGCCGATCTGGAGGCGAAAAAGATCGACCTCGTTGATGCGATGGTTGCCGCCGCTGATGACAAGTTCACCGATGAGCAGGTGCAACATATCGAGGAGAACGCCTGCCCCACCTGCGGGTCGTGCTCGGGCATGTTCACCGCCAACTCGATGAACTGTCTGGCCGAGGCGTTGGGTCTGGCATTGCCGGGCAACGGGTCTACGCTGGCTACCCATGCCGACCGGAAAGAGCTGTTCCTTGAGGCCGGTCGCCGGATCGTCGAGATCACCAAACGTCACTACGATCTGGATGAAAAAGGCTTCCTGCCGCGCGAAATCGCGACCTTTGAAGCCTTCGAGAACGCCATGAGCCTTGATATCGCCATGGGTGGGTCGACCAATACCGTGCTGCACCTTCTAGCCATCGCGCATGAGGGCGAGGTGCATTTCACCATGACCGACATGGACCGGCTCAGCCGTCAGGTGCCCTGCCTGTGCAAGGTCGCACCCAACACCGAGAACGTCCACATGGAGGACGTGCACCGCGCCGGTGGCATCTTCTCGATCCTTGGTGAGCTTAGCCGTGCCGGTCTGCTGCACGAAGACTGCAGCACGGTGCATTCGGCAACCATGGGCGAAGCGATTGCCAACTGGGACATCAAGATCGCCAACAATCCCAAAGCGCAGGATCTGTTCAAGGCCGCCCCCGGCGGCGTGCGCACCACTCAGGCGTTCAGCCAGTCGAACCGGTACAAGGAACTGGACACCGACCGCGAAGGTGGTGTGATCCGCTCGAAAGAACATGCGTTCAGCCAGGACGGCGGTCTGGCGGTTCTGTTCGGAAACATCGCGCGCGACGGCTGCATCGTGAAAACTGCCGGGGTGGATGCAAACATCCTGAAGTTCACCGGGTCGGCCTATGTCTGCGAAAGCCAGGATCAGGCGGTGAACGATATCCTCACCGGCAAGGTCAAGGAAGGTGACGTGGTGGTCATCCGCTACGAAGGTCCGCGGGGCGGGCCGGGGATGCAGGAAATGCTCTACCCGACTTCGTATCTGAAATCCAAAGGTCTGGGCAAAGCCTGCGCATTGCTGACAGACGGGCGCTTCTCGGGCGGCACGTCGGGGTTGTCCATCGGTCACGTCTCGCCTGAAGCCGCCGAGGGCGGCGAGATCGGCCTGGTGCAGAACGGCGATACAATCGAGATCGACATTCCAAACCGCTCCATCCATCTGGCCGTGTCGGACGAAGAACTTGCCGCCCGTCGCGAGGAACAGGACGAGAAAGGCTGGGTGCCCACGCAGCCGCGCAAACGCAAAGTTTCAACCGCGCTGAAAGCCTACGCGAAACTGACCACCAGTGCAGCCAAAGGGGCCGTTCGCCAGGTTTGACCCCGAAACGGACCGGTTCTTTTCGCGAAGAACCGGCGGGTCCGCCTACTTAACAAAAGCTCCCGCGCCCAATCGCACCATCGGCCTTGCCGATGCCACGTTCGGATTTGGGCCCGGCGCCGCGCATTGCGCGG
>NZ_JBQGAB010000017.1:0-115119 GCF_056542605.1 Ruegeria sp. AB8 | reverse complement strand
AAATCCGCCGCATAATCAAACCAACCAGATGAGCCACATCCTCTCTTAGATCAGAGCGCCATCTGTCCCAAAATCCCTGACGACGGACACTTTGAACGGCGTTGGCGTGCCAATACGATATAGAGGGATATGCAGGGAAGTTTGTTTCTGGATAGTAATGGCAATAAAACACGTTCGTTCGCGCCCAATATTGACTGTTGTTTGCAGCAGCTTATACTACTCAGTAGTATACATGAGGCTTGATATGAGCGTTAAAGCATCAATATCGCTGACTGAGTCACAAGACGCCTACGCG
This sequence comes from Ruegeria sp. AB8, assembly GCF_056542605.1. Classification (NCBI taxonomy): domain Bacteria; kingdom Pseudomonadati; phylum Pseudomonadota; class Alphaproteobacteria; order Rhodobacterales; family Roseobacteraceae; genus Ruegeria; species Ruegeria sp. AB8. The sequence goes on along the minus strand of NZ_JBQGAB010000017.1, from coordinate 114,824 downwards.
CGGAATCTTGTCGCCCAAGGTCATTACGCCAGCCTGTCCGCCGTGCTTCAGCATGGGCTTGAACTGATGCGTGAGCAATCGCAAAACACTGACGCACTGCGAGAGCTGCTGGATCAGCGTCGAAACGGAACCTTCACTACTCTCGAAGAGGGCAAGGAGCGTACCAAAGACATGATCGCACGCAAGCGGGCTGCGCGTGGTCTATAAAGTCGTTCGCGCCGAAGAAGTCACCTCAGATCTCGATCTCATATTTGACTATCTTGTTGAAACCGCTGAGCACTTTGGCGAAGATCTGGAAACCGCTTTTCTGCGCGCTGAGAAGCGCGTCATAGAGATTCAGGAGAGCCTCGAAAGCCTGGCGAACGTTCCACATCAAGGCACCCTAAGACCACATCTCGGCAATAACATTCGGAACGTAACCAAGATCAAAGCGATCATTTATTTTGAAGTCGACGATGACAAACTGATCGTACGCGTACTCGCTGTCTTCTATAGTGGTCAAAACCACGATGCGCACATTCTGCTGCGCCTATTGTCCTGACCCCACGCATACATTGGCCGAGCGATCGGCCGGCAGTTCTCATAAGTCGGCTACCTTTTAATAGCCGAACAGTGCTGAATCTCGAGTGCATTCCTGCGGTTCAAAACTAAGACCTAGCCAAGGATTTCAGTCTGGATGCCATCAGGGTCATGGAGGAGAGTGGTCCACTCAGAGCTGGATCTGCGCGATTGGTGAGCTTTGGTCATGAGATGGTTGGTGGTTTCCCGATCCTGAAAGACGCAAAAACGTACGGTCTGGGTGTTGGTTTTGTCTCTGGGCTAAAAACTGGTCAGTCAGCGCCGTTAGCGACCCGTCGGCTTCTCGCTCCGCGCCATTGAACTTGCTAGTGGTCGAAAAATTCTACCTAGACGTGGTGATCTGCACCACTGGCGATGGAGCAGATCTGGATGAGTTCTTCGGCCACATGAGTGTGTGGGACAACAAGGGTTGGGCGACCCGACGAAAAGCACATCGGTTCATTGAATAATCGGAATTTGCCCATTCGTTTTGGTGACCAGGTCCGTCGTGCTCTCAGAGAAAAGGCAACTCGCAAAGCGTTCCGCCAACCGGTCCAGCGCCACGTTTTACCGTGACCCTGTCGCCGGGTTCGGCATCGACCGAGACCAAAGCAAAGCCGATATTCTTTTTCATCCGGAAAGACCAGGCGCACGTCGTCAAATCACCAATTTTTACCCCCCCTTTCTCTATGTCGTTCCAAGTGAATTCTGGATTTGCAGGACTGCCAGCGTCCAGTACAACCCCCAACTGATGCCGTTTCGGCCCCTCATCCGCAATACGGCGCAACGCATCGATCCCAATCGTGTCGTCAGGCACATGCAAGTCCACATATTTGCCCATGCGGACTTCGTAGGGATTGGTCTGTCCATCGGTGTCGCCTCCATAGGAAACGAGACCGCTCTCGACTCGCTCACTCCAGTTGGGGTTCCCTGGACCAATACCGTGTGGCTGGCCTGCCTCTTTGACGATGTTCCAGAGTGCAGTGCCTTTGGCACTATCCATCAGGTAAATCTCGAACCCACCTTGTTTGGACCAGCCCGACCGGGCGACGGCGACCGGAATACCGTCAATTTCGGTTTCCCGGAACCAGAAGTATTTCAGGTCTCGCACCCAATCACCAAAGATCGAGGCAACCACAGTTTCCGCCTTGGGACCCTGCACGGCCAGAGGTGAGACATCAGGCTCACTGACTTCCACATCCAATCCGCGCTCTCGTGCGACGGCTTCGGCCCAGAACCAGATATTGCTGTCCGCGATAGACAGCCAGTAGCGGTCTTGGTCCAGCTTCAGCAGGATTGGATCGTTGATAAGCACGCCATGGTGGTTGCAAAGTGGAACATACTTGCCTTGGCCCATCTTGCATTTTGAAAGGTCTCGCGGCGCAAGGATTTGCGCCAGACGCCCGGCATCTGGGCCCTTTAGCTGCACTTGCCGCTCTACCGCAACATCCCACATCGAGACATCGTTGATGATGCGCCAGTACTCCTCCTCTGGGCTGCCATAGGAGGTCGGCATCAACATGTGATTGTAAGTTGTCATGGCACACACACCATCGGCCAAGGTGGCCTCATAGAAGGGTGATGTGCGCAGACGCGTGGACGGAGAAATAGAGAACATGGCTTGATCGCGATTTAAGGGAGACAAGAGAAGGCCGCCGGTCCGGGTGGAACCGGCGACCAAAGGTCAGTTGACTGGTGCCACTGACGGGGAGAAAGCAGCCTTAGGTAAGCCAGATATTGCGTAGAGTCTGACCAAACCCACCAAGAGTTCCAACCGGATGGGGTGTGTACCCCATGACGTTTTGTGCTGTTGCCTCAAGTTGGTTCTGGAACACGGCGTTCACAAAGCCGCCATCGTCGTTCATCATATGCAACATGTCGCAATACATCTGCGCGCGTTTTGCCTCATCCAATTCGGCGCGGGCCGCCAGGATCATGGAATCGAATTCGTCAGAACCCCACATGGTTTCGTTCCAACTGCCACCTTTCATGTGAGCGATGGTCAGGAAGGCATCGACAGTAGGTCGAGCGTTCCAACCCGACATGGTCATTGGTTTCTGCATCCAGGTGTGGGTCCAGTACCCGTCCGATGGGGTTTTTATCACATTTACATCTACCGCTCCCTTTGCAGATTGCTGGAAAGTCAAAGCAATGTCGTTTGCCGAATTCCCAGCAGTCTCGGACGTATGGAGGTCGAAGCCCGAAACCCCTGCCTTGTCGAAGTAGAACTTTGCCTTGTCGGGATCGTATTCGGCAGGCTTTGCGTCCGGGCACCAGTACTTGTAGGTCGGGCCAATCGGTGTGTCTGCTGAAATAGTACCTATTCCCTTGAACACCTGGTTCAAAACAAGTTCACGGTCCAACGCGTGTTTGACACCTTTACGGAAATTCGCGTCATTTGTCGGAGCGCGGTCCACCATCATCACCATGTTGGTAAACGAACCAGTCGGTGTATTGTGAAGCGTCACAGCGTCGTTGGAGTTGAGCTGATCAACAGCGAAGGCCGGAACGTCGTATACGGAGTCTACATCCCCCGCTAACAACGCGCTCAACATTGCGTTTGCGTCCGGAACAGGGATGAAATCCAAGCCATCTAAGTAAGGCTTACCGTCCTCATAGTAGTTTTCGAAACGTTCGAAAACCACTCGCTCGCCGGGAATGAATTCCATCACCTTGAACGGGCCGGAGCCAATTGCATTCGTGAAATCGCTGTGCCCGGCTGGATGGATGGACAGATGGTAGTCTGACATGATCACCGGCAGGTCTGCATTGCCCGAGGACAAGGTGATCTTTACGGTCATAGCATCGGGTGCATCGATTGCAGTGACTGTCGAAAGCAGAGCCTTGGCAGGCGATTCCGAACCCTCGGCAATGTGGCGCGACAGGCTTTCGACTACATCGGCTGAGGTGACGTTCTGACCGTTGTGGAAAACTAGGCCATCGCGCAACTTGAATGTCCATTCGGTAGCTGCATCGTTGACACTCCATTCCTCTGCAGCGTCGCCTTCGACCTCAAGCGAGGGTAGCAAACGAGTCAATCGCTGGTAGACGCAATTGCCGTAGACTGCATCCGAAGTATCCGTCATCCTGACGGGCTCTAGGGTATCATCGGTGTTGCCCTGCGCGATCCGCAGCCAACCACCGCGTGTTGGCGACTGAGCGTATGCGGGACCTGCCTGGGCAAGAATGCCGCTGGCTGTGGGCACCAATAAACCAAAAGCGCCTGCGCGTTTGAAAAAACCGCGACGACTGAGCGATCCCGCCTTATATTGGCGTACCAAGCTATCGATGTCGGACATTTTTTCCTCCCAGATGACCGATGCGGGTTGCACCCGCTGTTCATCGAAGTTTGAGCGGACGGCACCCGGTACACAAACAACCGATTCCATGACATTGCCATAACTGAGGTTATGGAAATGTCAGCAGACTTCGAAAAGCCCGGCTGCACCCATACCACCGCCGACGCACATGGTGACGACAACATACCGAACCCCGCGCCGCTTCGCCTCAATCAACGCGTGGCCAACCAACCGGGAGCCAGTCATTCCATAGGGGTGACCGACGGAAATCGCGCCGCCATTCACGTTTAGCCTTTCGGGGTCAATACCCAGCTGATCCCGGCAGGGAATGGCCTGGGCTGCGAATGCCTCGTTCAATTCCCAAAGACCAACGTCATCCACTTTCAATCCGGCACGCTCCAGTAGCTTCGGAACAGCATAAACTGGTCCCATGCCCATCTCCTCCGGAGCGCAACCTGCCACAGCAAGGCCCCGGTATACGCCTAGTGGAGCGAAGCCGCGCCGTTCGGCCATACGGGCCGACATCAGCACACAGGCCGATGCCCCGTCGGACAATTGGCTCGCGTTTCCTGCGGTCACGACACCGGCTTCAACAACCGGCTTCAGCCCCGCAAGCGTTTCGATTGTCGTTCCCGGCCGGTTGCCTTCGTCTTGTCTAATCGTAACGGTTTCTTCGGTAATTTCGCCAGATTCGCGGTTTTTGACCAGCTTGGTCGCTGTTACAGGTACGATTTCATCGTCGAATGCCCCTGCAGCCTGGGCGGCGACAGTGCGCGTTTGCGACAGTGCCGCGAATTCATCCTGTGCCTCACGAGTTACCCCGTGCAGTCGCGCTACATTTTCGGCGGTTACAAGCATCGGCATATACGCGTGCTCTGAGGCTTGGACTACGGCTGGGTCTTTTTCGTCCATGACCCAGTCGAAATACCTGGCCTGCACCGCGGAAATATTCTCTTGTCCTCCCGCCACGACAATGCCCATTCCGTCGACCGAAATCTGTTTTGCCGCTGTGGCAATGGCCATCAGGCCCGAGGCACATTGACGATCGAGAGTCTGGGCTGCCGCCGTTGCCGGGAGACCACCTGCAAGCGCTGCCAGGCGGGCGATGTTCAGGCCGGCAGTCCCAGCGGTCAGGACCGATCCCAGCACCACATCTTCTACCTCTGCTGGATCGATACCGGCCCGACTGACGGCGGCTCGTATGGCGTATCCAGCGAGTGTCGGCGACTTCGAGTTATTGAAGGCACCCTTGAATGCCGACCCTATGGGTGTTCGAGCGGTTGATACGACAACGACATCTTTCATATCACGAACCTTCCTATTAGATGAACCGGGCCCTAAGGGCCTTCTTGTCCAGCTTGCCAACCGACGTTCTTGGCAAGCTGTCGGTAAACTCAATCCGGTCTGGGATCGCCCATTTCGAAATCGCCCCTTGGTCTACCGCCACATCGAACGCCATACGAAGACGGTCGTAGGTTTTTTCGGTTTCATCACAGCAGGTAACAATCAGCATAGGGCGTTCCCCCCATTTCGTGTCTGGAACGCCAATGGCGGCCGCTTCACTCACACCTTCAACGGTGCTCGCGAGGTTTTCCAGTTCAAGCGAAGACACCCATTCGCCTCCGGTCTTGATCACATCTTTAACCCGGTCGGTGATCCGCAACGTGCCCGTTTCGTCGATGAACCCGACATCTCCAGTATGCAGCCAGCCGCCTTGCCAAAGTGCCCCCGTCCCGGCCTCGTTTTTCAGATAACCTTGAGTTAGCCAGGGCGCGCGCGCCACAATTTCTCCCGTCGTCCTTCCATCGCGAGGGGCATCGTTCATATCCCCATCAACCACACGGATTTGCACAAATGGCGCGGGTTTTCCTGTTGCAATCCGAGCACTCAGCGGTGTTTGCGGGTCCCGCGTGGCCATCATGTCCGCCACTGTCAGGAACGGACAGGTCTCTGACATGCCATAGGCAGCGTGCACGTCAACTCCGTGCTCTAATGCCTGCCTTGCCAGACCTTCGGACAGAGCAGAACCGCCTATGATGACCTTCCAGTTGCTGAGATCTGTTTGCGCGACTTCAGGTGCATTCAGAAGCATCGCAAGTATCGTCGGTACACAATGCGAGAACGTAACACCGTGCTTTTCGATTAGCCCCAACAGGCGGGCGGGATCGTAACGACCAGGATAGACTTGTTTAAGGCCCATCAATGTGGCGACATAGGGTATGCCCCAACCATGCACATGAAACAGCGGGGTTATCGGCATGTAGACATCGCTTCGGTTCAGCCCGCCGCCTGGTACCGGGCCTAATCCGGCCGCGACCGCCATTGTGTGCAAAACCAGTTGGCGCTGGGAGTAGCTGACCCCCTTGGGATCACCTGTGGTACCGGTCGTGTAGAAAAGCGTCGCTCGGATATTCTCGTCAAAATCCGGGAATTCTTGCTCCGGTTCGCACTGCTGCAGCAGGGCCTCGTACTCGCCTTCCGAGGACTCCACCTCGGGGAACACCCCATCGTCGCTGAGGATTACCAACCGCCAAGGCCGCTCGATCCGCTCAGAGATCTCGAGTAGAAGTGGCAAAAAGTCGACGTGGCATAGGATTACGTCGTCCTCTGCATGGTTGATCGTGTAGAGGATCTGATCCGGCGACAATCGGATGTTCACGGTATGCAGCGTGGCCCCGATCATCGGAATAGCAAAGAAACACTCGAGATACCGATGGCTGTCCCAATCCAGAACGGCCACAACGCTACCCTCACCCACGCCAAGTGAGCGCAACGCCCCTGCAGCCTGGCCGACGCGCCTGGCAAAAGTGCGGTAGTCATACCGCTTCGTATCGGCGTGTACGATCTCCTGATCTGGCGTGTTTGCCAGCGGCGTGGCGAGGATTTGCTTGATCAACAATGGGTAGGAATAGGCAGTCATGGGCATCTCCGATCGCCCCAGTCTTTGCGTTCTCCAGCCCTGCGGAACAAACAACAAAATCTCGGTCTTTGCCCAAACAAAAGAATACACATGCCTTTGCTATAACCAAAACGACCCCAATCTGGTCGCTATGGTTGTTTGTCTCGCTTCAAGCTTGCGCCGAATATGCCGGAAGCCTTGAAGGGAGGACCAAGGTGTACCGAATTATTCTGACCCGCCTGGCTCAGGGTTTACTAACCTTGCTCCTTGCTTCCATCATTATCTTCGGCGCGACGGAAATCCTTCCGGGCGACGTTGCTGAAGCCATTCTAGGACAAAGCCGCACCGAAGAATCGCTTGCCGCGCTTCGCGAAGAGATGGGACTCAACCGCCCTGCAGTAGTGCGTTATCTCGATTGGCTGGGCGGTATGATCCAAGGGGATCTGGGGACATCATTGGCCACCAAGCGACCTGTGGCTGACATGATAGAAAGCCGTATGTGGAACACTCTGCGGCTTGCGCTTTTGGCAGCGGCAATCTCGGTACCGATGTCTTTGGCTCTTGGCCTTTGGTCTGCGATGCGCGCCGGTGGCCGGATCGACAAAACTCTTGCCATGACCACACTTGCGTTGATTGCAGTGCCTGAATTCTTCATTGGTCTCATTCTGATGAAAGTTTTTGCAGTCGAACTAAAGTGGCTCTCCGCGTCGGCCAACACGCGGCCCTACTTTGATTTCTGGCAGAATTTCCGGGCCTTGGCTCTCCCCGTAGCCACCCTCAGTTTTGCCGTTCTGGCGCACATGATGCGGATGACACGTTCTTCCGTCATCAACATCTTCACCTCCCCATACTTGGAGATGGCAGCACTCAAGGGCTTGCCCAAGCGTAGGCTGGTTTTGCGCCACGCGCTGCCTAACGCGCTGTCGCCGATCTTCACGGTTATTGCACTTAATCTGAGTTACATGGTGTCCGGTGTCATTATCGTTGAAACCGTGTTTGGCGTACCCGGCTTAACGCGGCTTCTGGTCGACGGTGTCACTCTGAGGGACATTCCACTCATCCAGGCCTGTGCAATGATTTTTGGCACTGTCTATATCCTTCTGAATCTACTGGCCGACGTCCTGTCCATCATGGCGAACCCGCGCTTAAGGTACCCAAAATGAGCGAAGCAACCGATATCCCCACTCCCCGGGCCTCCGTCTTTGCGGGCCTGCGCCTGACCTGGACTGCAGGTATTGCCGGCGCGGTGCTGCTGTTCTGGCTCATCCTTGCGTTTTTTGGGCCATGGATCGCACCCCATGGTGAAGCCGAAATCATCTCAGGCCAGACCTTTGCACCAATAGGCGAAGGCGGTTTGCTGGGTACTGACAAGCTGGGACGAGATGTATTGTCCCGCCTGATCTATGGAGTACGTACAACGCTGTTGCTGGCACTTGTCACCACCATGATCTCTTTTTTATTCGGCGTCGCACTCGGTTTTGCCGCCGCGATTCTGAGAGGCTGGTTCGATATCGTAGTAAGCCGCGTTGTCGAGGCATTCATGGCTTTCCCCTCCACCCTATTGGCTTTGGTTGTCATAGGCGCCTTCGGTACTTCTATCACAGTGCTTGTTCTGACTGTTGGGTTGGTCCTCTCGACCAGCGTATTCCGTGTCTCTCGAGCACTTGGTTATGACATCGGCGTTATGGATTTTGTCGAGGCTGCCCGTGCGCGGGGCGAAGGCACCTGGTGGATTCTGACACGTGAGATCTTACCCAATTCCATGGCCCCCTTGATTGCCGAGTTTGGCCTTCGATTCACCTTTTCGATCCTGTTCCTTTCGGGCCTGTCGTTTCTTGGCCTAGGAGTGCAAGAACCTGCGGCCGACTGGGGGCTCATGGTGCAGGAAAACGTGGGGGGGCTGTTCCTCGGTTCGTCCGCAGCGCTTATACCAGCTGCATGCATTGCCTCCTTGACCGTTTCCATGAACCTGCTTGTTGACTGGTTCCAACAGCGCCAGCAAGGCGAAACTGTTCTGGAGAAGATCGACCAATGACCGACATTCTGACCATCAAGGACCTGCGCGTCGAGGGACGCCCCCCAGGCGGTAACTATGTGCCAATTGTCAAGGGCGTGTCCATGAGCGTCGCCAAGGGCGAAGTGTTGGCACTCATTGGCGAAAGCGGCTCGGGCAAATCTACGATCTCTCTGGCATCAATGGGTTTTGCCCGCCCCGGCTGTCGCATCTCAGGGGGTGAAGTCTGGCTGAACGGACGGGACATTATGAAATTGCCCCCACGCGACCGCCACAGCTTGCGCGGGGACGAAGTGTCTTACGTGGCACAATCGGCAGCAGCTAGCTTCAACCCTGCGCTTAGGATCGGCAAGCAAGTTATCGAGGCACCTCTTTGGCATGGCACCGGAGATGCCGAAACTCTGACCGCGAATGCAATAGAGCTTTACCGCAAACTTGACTTGCCCGCCGCGGAAACCGTCGGCGACAAGTTTCCACATCAGGTTTCGGGTGGTCAGTTGCAGCGCTTGATGGCTGCAATGGCCATGTCCTGTGGACCCGACCTTCTGATACTCGACGAACCCACCACTGCGCTTGACGTAACGACCCAGATCGAGGTGCTGAAAGCCTTTAAGGACATTATCCGCGATCAGGGTACCGCCGCGATTTATGTCACACATGATCTCGCCGTAGTCTCGCAGGTGGCTGACCGAATTCTAGTGCTAAAAAACGGCGAGATGGTCGAGGAAGGCACAACGGATCAGATCTTGCACCACCCACAGCACGAGTACACTCGCACACTGATGGAGGCTGTCCGTCCTGCTCCACACTTGGTGGATCACGTGGAGACAGATCTGGCTCAGAGGCCGGTGATTTCGGCACGGAACGTGACTGCGGGTTATGGAGCTCTGACCATTCTCTCTGATGTATCCGTCGATGTACCTGCCGCTTCGGTCGTGGGCGTAATTGGCGAAAGTGGTTGTGGAAAAAGCACACTTGCCCGAGTTGTTGCGGGCCTCACACCGTTAAAGGGCGGAGAAGTCCAACTCGATGGCAATACCGCCGCTCCAGCAGTGAAGGATCGGTCGATTGAAACGCTCAAGGATTGCCAGATCGTCTTTCAAATGGCTGACACGGCGCTTAATCCTCGGCAACGGATCAGCGATATCCTGGGCCGTCCTCTGGAATTCTATCTGAACCTCAAGGGGCGCGCACGCGCCCAGAAGGTCGGCGACCTTTTGGAACTGGTCGATCTTCCTCGCGATTTCGCCTCCCGCTATCCCGGAGAGCTGTCTGGTGGGCAAAAGCAACGCATTAATCTCGCTCGCGCGCTTGCCGCCGAGCCCAAGGTGATCCTTTGTGACGAGGTGACTTCGGCGCTGGACACCGTGGTGGCCGCAGGTGTGATCGAACTCCTGAAATCGCTGAAGGACAAACTGGGCGTCGCCTACATGTTCATCAGTCACGATCTTTCCACCGTAGCTTCTTTCGCCGATGAGGTGGTTGTACTGTATGCCGGACGTGTCGTCGAAAAGGGACCATCAAAAGCGGTTTTTCGCCCGCCTTTTCACCCCTACACAAAGCTGTTGCTATCTTCGGTGCCCGAGATGCGCCAAGGCTGGCTGGAAGGCGTGGCAGATACAAGCGAGGCAAAGGCGGCTAGCGCTGGCAGCGTCGAAATCGGTGCGCGGGGCTGCCCCTTCGCCAACCGCTGCACCCATATCATTGCGGGAACATGTGATACTCGGACTCCACCTTTGCATGACCTACCCGGTGGATTGAGCATCGCTTGCCATTTGACCCAGACGAACCTGCCCCTAGACTGACGTCGCCTCAGTCCACCAGCGCCTGGTAACTCAGAACTCTAAGCTCACGGCGCAGGGTATAGGCGCTCGAAGGAATTAGCTGCGTCATAAGTATCACAGTCATCTCCTCGATCGGGTCCACCCAAAAGGCGGTCGAGGCCATACCGCCCCAGGCAAATTCACCGGGTGAGCCGATGATTTTGGCCCGCGCCGGGTCTAACATCACCGACACACCGAGTCCGAAGCCAACCCCCTCAAAGGTAGTTTCGCTGAAATGAGCCTGTCCCCGGCTCGCCAAATCGCCGCCCATGTGATTGCACACCATTAGATCAAAAGCCTTGCGCCCTAGTAACCTGCCTCCGTCACATCTGCCGCGCCGAAGAAGCATCGTTGCAAAACGCTGGTAGTCGTCCATTGTGGAGAGCAACCCACCGCCCCCGCTTTCCAAGGTAACCGGCGCAATGAAACCTTTCTGATCATCAGAAGCAACAAAGCCGCCTGGCGCGCGGTCATAGAGCGTGGCCAAGCGGCCAGACTTATCGGCCGATACGGCGAAGCCTGTGTCCACCATTCCGAGCGGATCAAAGATCTGTGTCTTAAGAAATTCGCCGAGAGGCTGACCACTGATAACCTCGATCAAATGGCCGAGAACATCCGTCGAAAGGCCATAAAACCAACGGTCACCCGGCTGAAAGGCCAAGGGAAAACTCGCTAGCACTTCAACAGCTTCCGCCATCGTCGTAAGACCTCTGTCAAAGTCGAGACCGCTATCCGAAAGGGCACGCTCCAGCTCGTTTCCCTGCGGATCACCATAGACGATCCCCGCCTGGTGTGTGAGAAGATCATGGATTGTAATACCCCGGTCAGCTGGCTCGGTCTCGTTCAGAGCGTGACCAGGACCCTTCCAGACCTGCGGGTTTGCGAAATCTGGGAGAAAGTCGCAAACAGGCTGATCCAGTTGAAACGCCCCTTCTTCGTAGAGCATAAGTAGGGCGAGTGAGGTCACAGGTTTGGTCATCGAATAGATGCGCCAAATAGTATCAGGTAATACAGGCCGCTTCGACTTTGCATCGGCAAATCCCGCACGCTCCGAAAAACATATCTTTCCCCGGCGAGATATTTGCACAGCCAGACCAGAAAGGCGTCCGTCATGCACATGGGCGTTCATCCAATTGGTGATGCGCGACAGCTTAATCGGGTCTAATCCCAAGGTATCTTCTGGTTGCAAGTCGTCAGCTCCATATAGTCTCAACGTCAATCTGCACCGAGATTCTCTTGGCGTTCAAGCGATAGATAATCTATCTATAACCTAACTGAAATTATGCTTGAGTTGGCCATGAGTACACGGCGACTTCCCCACCTGAACTGGCTGCGCGCATTCGAAGCGTCGGCCAGGCATCTGAGCTTTACCCATGCGGCGCAGGAACTGAACCTGACACAAGCAGCGATCAGCAAACAAGTGAAATTGCTGGAGCATTACTTGCGCGAGCCGCTCTTTGAGCGCAAACCCAGAAGTCTGGTCCTGACCAAAGTGGGCGCCGCCTATCTACCGAAGGTCAGAGACGGCTTTGAACGCCTGGCCGCGGGAACCGAGGAAGTGTTTGGCCTGCGGCGCTCCGAAGTCCTGACCGTGCGGGCGCCGGTCGGGTATTCAGTTAACTGGATCGCGCCGCGACTTCAGGGATTCTTTGACCGCCACCCGGACACTGAAGTGCGTCTGGTCTCAAGTGTATGGGGAGATCAGTTCGACAATGAGCGGTTTGATCTCGATATCCAATACGGCACAGGGAAGTGGCCAGGATACAAAGCCGACCGGTTAACTTGGGAGGTGATCAAACCGGTTTGCTCTCCAATTTTGCTTGAGGGTTCCAAAGCGATCCGCAAACCAGATGATCTTGCCCACCATCGCCTGCTACACGTGCTCGGTTACGAGGAGGGTTGGGCTGACTGGTTGCGTTATGCAAAGGCAAGCGGTGTCAACTCGGGCCAGGGGTTACAGTTCGACACCTCGCTGCTTGCTTTCGAGTTTGCCTCTCGTGGTGGCGGTGTAGCTTTAGCACGGTCCTCAATGTGCGGCGTCGAGATCGAGCGCGGACGACTTGTTGAACCCTTCGAGCTCGAAGCGCCCCTGCAGGAGGCTTTCTACTTGATCGCACCGGAAGCGGATCGCGACCATCCTGATGCCCAAAATTTTCGCGAGTGGCTGATCGAGACGTCAGAAAACGACCTCGAAAACAAGCGCATTCGAGAGACCTATCCGGCTTGAAGCCGCACGCCTGCGTCAAGACGAATGGTCTCGCCGTTCAGCATAGGGTTTTGGATGATGTTAACGGCAAGGCGCCCAAATTCCGCGGGCTCGCCAAACCTGTTTGGAAACATCCGGCCATCTAGCATCCCGTCGATTACCTCCTGCGGAATATGATCAGCGATCGGAGTGCGAAATAATCCGGGCGCAATTGTCATGACCCGCACTCCGCGGGGCATGAATTCACGGGCGGCCTGCAATGTCAGACTGGCAATCGCGCCCTTTGAAGCCACATAAGCCCCCTGCCCAATTTGACCCTCGATTGAAGTAATCGAGCCTGTGTTGATGATAATCCCGCGCTCGCCATCTTGATTGAGCGGCTCCTGCTGCATCATCCGGGCTGCGCATTTCGTCATGACGCTGACGGTTCCCATCAGGTTGACGTTGATCACCCTCGCGAAAGCTTCCATATCAACTGGACCGTCCCGTCCGACAAGTCGCATACCGCCGGGGATGCCCGCACAGTTGACAACTATGCGAATTGGTCCGCTCCGGTCTTCGGCCAGATCCAAAGCGGCCTCGACCGCAGAACTGTTGATAACATCACAACCTATGCCAAGCGCGCCGATTTCCGCTGCCGCGTTTTTTACCCGAACTTCATCGAGGTCCAGCAAGGTAACTCGTGCTCCGGCTTTGCTGAGCGCCTGTGCAGTAGCAAGCCCCAGTCCTGATCCTGCCCCGGTCACGATCGCAGATAGTCCTTCAATATCCATGCGTGATAATCTCCGTTTGTTCAAAACTTCTTAACCCAGAACCAGAAGTTAAACATCGAAGTTCTATTTACCCTTTGGCCAACCAAAAATCATTTTGCCTCCGCGTGCAGTGCAATATGTCGGGACGGACGGGTCACAAACCTGCGCTGTTGTTTGGAACAATTGCTCCGCGATAAGCGACTTCAGGCGGGTTGAGTCACACCCGCGACATGCCTTGTTGACAACTTCGGCAGGATATCCCGACAGACGTAAATGCCGCGCTGAGAAGAAGTTCAGTTTAGGTGATCGAAACTGGATGATCGAAGAGTGGGTCGGATCACTCTAAAAGATTCGGCCCAGGTCAAGGACTGCAAAGCGGCCAATCCGTGCCTTCCCCGCTGACACCTAGCTCGGCAACTGCAAACCCGTCAAATGACAGAAAGGCAGACGTCTCGAAGCGTTGTGGCCAGCTCTCCCATATAGGTGTCATCGTAACCCGAGTCATTCTCCAGCACACTTAAGAATGCACAGCTGGTGCCGGTGACCATATCCACCATGAGGAACTGCCCTCCATAGCCAGCATGACCGATTAATCGACCGTCGGTCATGGTCTGGTTTGAGTACTTGAGCCAATTCTTGGGTGGTGTCATCGCTGGCGCGCGGCGGATCAGAGTTTTTTGCAGGAAACCGGTGTTGGCCATAGGTCGACCGTGCAGGTCGCGGCCTTCCCGCGCCAGTAGCAACCCGAACCGCGCGAGGTCGCGCACGCTTAGGCAACCGCCACCGGAAAACGCTGGGTGCCCGTCCTTGCTGAGGCTGATGTGAAACGCGCCCTCGTATCCTGCGGCATCAGCAATCTCTTCGATTTGCTCAGCCATTGGAATGGGCGAAACCTTGGCCGCTATCAGGGTCAGGACATCCGTGTTCGCGGATTTATAATCGGCTTGTCGCACCCCCGAGTTTGCCCTGAAACCAGTAATCGAGGCCGCAAATTCCGCAAGCGTGATTTCCTTTTCACCCACGCCGGGCAAGCGCCAACCCAAGGCGACCTCTTCAGTATAGCAGTCGGCATCGGGGTCAGCATAATCCTCGGTGAAGTCGTTATCGACGTTCATATCGAGCAGAGATTGAATGCTGGCCTCGGCATACCCGCTGCCGATACCCGGCAGATAGTCGCGGACCTGCGCGTCCAATGACAACAGCCCCTGTGCAAGCAGACGACCTATGATTAAGTGGATGTGTAGCTTTGTCACTGACTGGATGGAATGCGGCGCTGAGGTCGAAAAATCATCTGCGGCTTTTTCCAGAATGATCTGGTCATTCTTTAAACAGCAGAACGCAGAGAAAGCCGGATGGGCAAGCATTTGTGCCAGTTCAGGCACTCGGGCGCACAGATTCTGCTCGGCGGCTTCCAGCTGCAAAACCTCTCTGGAACGCACCATGAGACATCGGCGGAACAGCCGATATGCATTGTGGAACCCATGCCGGCGAAATTCCGGCTGGTTCCACCGCTGCTTGTTGTCGTCTCCAACAGCCAGATCGGGATTGGGTATGATCCTATTCCTGCTCATGACCGGGGCACCTGGATCAGGGCATCAACGGCGACGATGTGATCTGGGTAGACAAACATAGGGTTGATCTCGATTTCTGCGACCTCGCCGCGCGCCTTTAGGAATTCAGTGCACAACCGGTGTAGCGCATCCGCAATTCGTGGAATGTCCGCCTGTCGACTGCCCCGGTACCCCTCTAACAAGCGAGCTACACGGAGCGAACACAATGCGCGCTCGATCTCGTCTTTTGAGGCAGGCAACAACACAGTGCGCGCATCTCGGACCAATTCGGTCAAAACACCGCCGCTACCGATGACCAAACTGGGACCAAATTGCGGATCAGCACGCAGCGTGACGATCAGCTCTGCAAGCGGCTTGGGCGACATGGCTTCGATCAGGAAGCGATCCGTCACCGCCGCGCGGTCATACGCCGCAACCGATGCCGTCATTGCCTTGATCGCCGAAGACAGCCCCTCTGCATCCTTGATCCCCAAAGCGACCGCGCTCGCTTCGGTCTTGTGAGGCAAGCTTGGTGACATCATTTTCAGTGCGACCGGATAGCCGATATCCTGCGCAACGCCAGCTGCCTCGGCCGCATTGCAGACATGTCCGTTTGGCACAGCAACAGCCATTTGCCTGAGCCAGGATTTACCTTTGTCTTCGGTCAATACCATTGGGTTCTGTATAGTTGCACCGGGTCGCAAGGCAGCAGGCCGGTCAATCCTTGTCCGCGCCCTTGCTTCGGACCACCAAATAGCATCACGCATGGCATTCAACGTCTCGTGAATACCCTGCATAGGCGCAACCCCCAGTTCAATGAGATGTCTGCGGGTCCCACGATCAAGATTTTCAGGTAGGGTCGCGCAGATCGCTGCCGGGACGGAGTGTTCCTGAGCGGCCTGCGCAAAAGCTGCAGCATCGTTCTGGTAGTAGATCTTGGACGCGTCCAACCCTTCTGCCGGGTAGTCCTGCACCAGAACAGCCAGATCCGCGTTGAGGGCCGATAGCGCCGTGGCAAAAACCGGGTAAGTCTTATCGCCCTGTCCCCAGATCGGGGTCGTATAATCCAGCGGGTTGGAAACCGTCGCGATCTCAGGCAGCAAACTGGTCAGGCTTTCCTGCCCTGCAGAGCCCACTTTGGGAAAGCACACACCAATCCTTTCCGAGTGATCTGCGAGCATCGTCGCCCCGCCCCCAGAACAGGTAAAGCCAGCGACACGCCTGCCTTGCGGCGCGCCTGCTACGCAGAGGTACTTCAGCGTTTCCAGAAACTGCGAAGGGCTGGTGACGTCGATCACCCCGGTGCGATCAAACAGTGCCTGATAAAGCTCGCTCGAACCGGACAGAGAGCCGGTGTGACTGACCGTCAGAGTCGCCCCAATGGCGGAATTGCCGGTCTTCAGTGCGACAACCGGAACCCCCCGATCCAGGGCTTTCAGCGCGGCGCGTTCAAAAGCAGCAATGTCACGCAACCCTTCGATGTGCAATCCAATGGCGCGCACAGCCGGGTCTTCAGCAAAGGCATCCAGGAATTCCTCAATCCCCAAGACCGCCTGATTGCCTGCAGAAACCATGTAGGCCATTGGCAATGAACGCGCGCTCATGGTTATGTCGGATGAGAACATACCGGACTGGGTAATGATCGCCGCACCGTATCCCGGCGACCAGCCGCCATGTTCAAATGACCAAAGAGCGGCATTGTCGATATAGTTGATCATGCCATAGCAGTTTGGGCCGATCAGAGCCATATCTCCGGCGACTTCGATCAGATCTCGTTCCGATTGTATGTCGCCAGTTTCCTTGAAGCCCGCGGAAAAACAAACGACGCCACCTGCACCCATCTGCTCCAATTCTCTCAGGGCATCAGTCACCCCGGCCGCAGGGATAGCGAGATAGACGGCATCAGGTGGCTCCGGCAGGTCCGAGATGCTGGGAACACAGCCCACGCCATCCAGATCGGCGCGTTTGGGATTAACGGCCCACATTTGCCCTTGAAATCCACGCCGACGGGCTTCGCGCACGGCAATGGTCGCATCACGTCCACCAATAAACGCGATGTGGCGCGGCTTTAAGAGACGCTCAAGATTTTCGCGCCGCGCCGGCGTCATGCGCCAAGTGGCCTCAGGATGGACCTGGTGATGATGTGGCGTTGGATTTCGCTGGTGCCGTCCCAAATCCGCTCCAATCGGCTATCGCGCCAGAACCGTTGGATCGGCATTTCCTCCATCAATCCCATGCCACCAAAAATCTGAACGGCATCATCGGCGATCTTGTTGAGCATCTCTGAGCAGTAAACCTTGACCATTGCCGCATCTGCATCACCCATGACACCCGCTTCGGCACGTGCAACGGCGTCTTGCACCATCAGATCGGCCGCGCGCAACGTCATCGCACCGTCCGCCAAACGGAAGCCGGTGGCCTGAAACGTACCGATCGGTTTACCGAATTGCTTGCGCGTTGCGGCCCACTCGGTCGCCAGGTCAAGGATGCGTTCGGCCTTACCGCAGCAGGTCGCGCCGACCCAGATACGCCCCATGCCGAGCCACTTTCCCGACAGCTCAAGCCCGTGACCCTCTTCGCCCAGGATCTGGTCCGGACCAAGACGCACATTTTCGAAACTCAATTCAAAAGTCTTATAACCGCGATAGCTCACGCAATGCGTCCCTTCGCGGCAGTCGAACCCCGGAAGGCCCACATCGACCAGAAAAGCCGTCACCCGTTTGCGTGGGCCGCGTGGTGTTTCATCTGTACCAGTTGCAGCAAATACAATCGCGAAATCCGGCATGCAGGGACCGGAGATAAAGTGCTTGGATCCATTCAGGATCCAGTCATCCCCGTCGCGTATCGCATTGGTCTTCATCCCCATTACATCCGAACCTGCGTCAGGCTCTGTCAAGGCAAAGAGCTCACGCTTTTCACCGCGCACGGCAGGAAGCAAATATCGCTCACGCTGGTCTCCTTCGCAGGCCATCAGCAATTCCGTCGGGCGCGCCGCCCAGCTTTGCAGCGCATGGCTTGTACGGCCGTATTCCCTCTCGATCAGGGACATGGGCCCATATCCCAGCCCTCCGCCACCGACCTCTTCGGGCAGGTTGCAGGCGAAGAGGCCCAATTCATGCGACCTCGCCTCAATCTGGCGGCCGATCTCCTCGGGCACATAGCCTAAGCGGTCCACCTCTTCTTCATGCGGATACATCTCTGTTTCGACAAATCGGCGAACAGTGCTAACCAGAAGCTCTGTTTCGTGACTGGTTTCCAGATTCATGGCAACCTCATTCATTCTGCCTGAGCCCGCGCGTTTCGCCGCGACAGAACGGCAGAAACGGCAAAGGCAATCAGGGTGATGGCAATCAGGATCACGGCAGCGGCAGCCACTGTCGGATCGGTGTTTTCACGGATGCCGTTCCACATGCGGCGCGGCAGCGTGTAGACGCTGTATTTCGAGATGAACAAGGTCACCACGATTTCATCCCAGCTGAGGATAAAGGCAAAGAGCGCCCCGGCAAAAACCCCCGGCCTGATCGAAGGCAGGATCACCCGGCGCATGGTGGTCCAGTTGGAGGCCCCGAGATTCTTGGAGGCTTGTTCAAGCTTGGGATCAAACGTTGCCAAAGACGCGCTGACCGTGATCAGCACCATTGGGGCTGCCAGGATTGTATGCGCAAGGATCAAACCGGCGTAGCTGTCCAATAGACCCAGAGGGATCCACAACCGATAGAACGCCATGGCGGAAATAATCTGCGGTATGATCAAAGGCAGCAGCAGAAAGGCGCGAACCAATTCGCTGTACCGCGATGACACCCGCCATAGACCGATCGCACAAAGCGTGCCTAAAAGCGTCGCTAATGCGGAGCAGGACAGGGCAATCACGCCACTTTGGAAAAAACTCGACAGCCATTCCTCACTGGTGAACAGCTTCTCGAAATGACGCAGAGAATACTCGCCCTGCGGCATGGACAAAAAGCGTTTCGGCGTCAACGAAACAGGGATGGCGATCAGGGCCGGTGTCACTAGAAACAACAGCAGCACCCATGCCCCCACGCGGTTGAAAAATGAGAACAGGCCCGGCTTCATCGCGCTGCCCCCCCGAACACCGTGCTCAGCTTCATGAACCGCGACATGATCCAAAGCATCGCCAGAACGCCAAACAGCATGATGGCCGCCAGCATCGCCGCCGTGCCCCACTTCAAAGTCACCAGCAATTGAACCGAGATGTATTCTGCCACCATCAGCACCTTGCCGCCGCCCAACACGGCCGGGGTGACATAAAACCCGAGGCTGAGGATAAAGACCAACAGGGTCGAAGCCACAAGCCCCGGCATGGTCATGGGCAGGTAGACCCGCCAGAAGGTCTGGCTTCCGCTGGCCCCCAGGTTGCGCGAGGCGTCCATCACCCTCTGATCAATGGATTGCATCGAGACCAGCAATGGCAACACCGCATAGGGGATCATGTAATGCACCATTCCAATCAGAACGCCCAACTCGTTGCGCATGAAGGCGATGGGTTCAGCAACTAGGCCGATGTCTTCCAATGTGACATTGACCAGCCCCTTGCGTCCCAGCAACATGAGCCAGGCGAAGGTGCGTACGAGGATGGAGATCCAGAACGACACCAATAGCAGGGTCAGCATGTAAGTCTTCTGGCGTTGATGGCAGTGCACCATCGCGTAGGCGATGGAATAGCCGAAAATGACGCTGAAGACCGTCGTGATGATGCAGATGCGTACCGTGGTCCAGACAATGCGGATCAGGGCGTCACCTTCCGTCAGCTTGGCATAGTTGCCGAACCCGGGCTCGGGGTCTGTCACGCTCAGCCAAAGGATATTCAGGATCGGCCCCAGATAGAGCGCGACCACCATCAGCAGCAAAGGCGCGATAATCAGCCATCCTGGGTGGATATGACGGTTTAAGGCTTGCATCCAGAGCTTTCGACATGGGTTTGGCAACCCGACCCTTAGGATCGGGTGACCATAAGCTAAAGCGATCAGCTGATCGCTTCGAGGAAGGCATTCACCGCGTCGCCGCCGTTTTTACCCCACCATTCAGGATCGTTGTAGACGATCTTGTCGATGTTCATGGCCGATGTTATCGCATAAGGCTGTTGGTCCTCGGGGATCTGGCCAAAGGCCTCGGGATTCGACGGGGTCATGCCAAGGCAATCCAACAGCGCCAACTGCGCTGGTATGTCCTGCGCCGTGGCGATGAAATCCATGACTGCGGCACCCGCCGGGTTGCCCTTGGGCACGATATACGCCCCCGGCATCGCCATCGCCTGATTGTTCACCAACTTGTACTGGCCATCGGTGTCGTTTTCGATGTTGCGACCTCGGTTCTGCCAGATGATCGCCATCGAGACCTCGTTGTTGACCACCATCGAGTGAACTTCCGATCCCGAGCCCCAGTAAAGGCTGTCATCTTTGATCGACTGGATTTTGTTCAAAGCGCGGTCCATATCAAGCGGGTAGAGATCGCTGCCAGCGACGCCATCGGCCATCAATGCGGCCTCGAGCGACCCATTTGCCCATTTGTAAAGCGCACGGGTCCCGGGGAATTTCTCGGTATCAAAGAAATCGGCCCAGTTTTGCGGTGGATTATCGCCATAGGCTTCAGTGTCATACACAAAGGCATACCCGTAGAGGATGATCGACACCCCATATTCCAGCGCATAGCCGGGCAGCGTTTTATCCTTGGACACCACGGAATAGTCAATCGGCTCCAGATGCCCGGTTGGTCCAAGTGACACGGCGTTGAATAAGTCCGCATCCGCCACATCGGCAGTCACATTGCCACTGTCGACCATTTCCTTGATCTTGCCTTCCAGCGGACCAGAGGTATCAAACTTCAAACCTTTGCCGGTTTTGGCGGTAAAGGCCTCACCGATGGCCGAGCCATGGCATTCTTCGGATTGGCCGCCCCAGTTCCACATCACGACATGGTCTGCCGCCGCTTCGGCGTCGCCCGCCAGTACCGCATTCATTGCAACACCCGAGGCACCGCAAAGCGCAAGAAACGTGCGCCGGTCCATACGGCCAGCCCTAAACGCCTGGGCACTTTCGGCAAGCATTTCCTTTTTGAATTGTTTATCGTGCATTTTCTTCCTCCCATTTGATCCGAGATTTGACCCGGCTTTCGGTCATGACGCCTCTGGGCGTTCTGTGTTGGGGTGCCTAGCCCGTTTGTAGCTCCACTGCTGCTGAGTCCTTCCAAAGCAAATCCACCCGCACCCCCTCTGTCAGATCAGAGGCGTTGCGCCAGACGTCGATATCTACCTCAATCTCGGCCCCTTCGTCGGTGTCCACGATGATCCGCTGCATCGAGCCGAAATAGGTGATGCTGCGAATGGCGCCCCTCATCCGGGCCTCGGTGTTTTCGTTGCCAGGCATCAGATCAATTTTTTCCGGGCGCAGGGCAAAGACCTTTCCGTTTTGATGAATAAAGTTCGATTTCCCGAGGAAACTGGCGGTGAACTGATTGATCGGGCGCTCGTACAGCTCTTTTGGCGTTCCGACCTGCTCGATCGCGCCGTCGCGCATGATCACGATGCGGTCAGACATCGACAGTGCCTCTTCCTGATCATGCGTGACATAGATGAAGGTAGTGCCAACGCGGCGATGAATGTCCTTGAGCTGCTCCTGCACTTCGACACGCAGCTTTTTGTCCAGCGCTCCCAGCGGTTCGTCCAGCAACAGCACAGGCGGCGCAAAACACAAGGCACGTGCAAGGGCCACACGCTGTTGCTGACCACCAGACAATTGCCCCGGTTTGCGATCTGCAAACTCCTGAAGCTGAACCAGCTCCAGCATCTCGTCGACACGGTTCCGAATTTCGTCGGCGGGGCGTTTACGCACGCTTAGCGCATAACCTACGTTGTCGCGAACAGTCATATGGGGGAACAAAGCATATCCTTGAAACACCATGCCGAAATTGCGCTTTTCGGCGGGCACATTCGAGATGGACGCACCGTCCAGCGCAATCTCTCCTTTCGATATGTCGAGAAACCCGGCGATCATCATCAACAAGGTGGTTTTGCCCGATCCCGACGGGCCCAACAGCGTCAGGAACTCTCCATTTCGGATATCCAGGCAGATGTCGTTGACAGCACGGAACTGACCAAAAAACTTGGAGACATTGCGAATTTGCAAGCTACCGGTTTGGGTTGGATCAGCCATCCGCCCCCCTCAGGTTCAGCTTGTTGCGCGACTCTTGCGGTGTCAGGATCCGCCCACCCATCCGTTCGATAATCTCTCGGGCGCGGGTGACAAGCTGGCCGTTTGTCGCCAGAACCCCGCGATCAAGGTAGATGTTGTCCTCAAGACCGACACGCACATTCCCGCCAAGCGCGACAGCTGCGGCTGCCATCGGCATCTGCCCCCGCCCAATCCCAAAACTGGCCCAGCTGGCGCCTACGGGCAGTTGCGCCTTCATGGCCGCCATGGTTTCCACCGTTTGATCGGCCCCCCATGGAATTCCAAGGCACAACTGGAACATCGGCGGAGCATCAATCAGCCCCTCCTCCACCATCGCCTTGGCAAATCGGATATGGCCGAGATCAAAGACCTCAAGCTCGGGCTTCACACCCCATTCCTGAACCAGTGCCGCCATCCGACGCAGTGTAGGTGGCGTGGAAATATAGATCATGTCCGTGTCGGAAAAATTCAGCGTGCCACAATCGAGAGAGCAGATTTCAGGCAGGCATTCCTTGATATGGGCCAGCCGTTCTTCTGGTCCGATCATGTCGGTGCCCGGACCGGGCATGGCGGGATTGGACGGGTCTGAAATCCAATCGCCCCCCATACCTGCCGTAACATTGATGACCACATCCGTATCGCTTTCGCGTATTCGATCCACGATTTCCTTGAAGAGCGCCGGATCGCGCGAGCCTTGCCCCGTTTCAGGATCACGCGCATGCACATGCGCGGCAGAGGCCCCTGCCCTGGCGGCTTCGATTGCCGCATCAGCAATTTCTTTCGGGGTCACCGGCACGTGAGGGCTCTTGCCGGTCGTATCTCCCGCACCGGTAACTGCGCAGGTCAGCACAACTTCGTAGGTCATATCCGAGCCCCCCTTTTTACCTAGATTGCCGCGCGATTGACGGATAAAGATGTCGATTATCCGCCACAGATTAGGTTAGAATGGCGAAAAATCTGACCTAAAGCTTCTTGGTAAAACCAATGCATGTCGACATCACAACGCATATGGCTCGGGCTAAACGGCATGCCGTATTTGTCGTTGTCCCGCGTTTCAACCTGACCACGCTGATCACCATGATCGAAACCATGCGGATCGCAAATTACCTGGCGCCAGAACCGATGTTTTCCTGGGACATCGTCTCGTTCGACGGTCCTGAAATTGTTGCCAGCAATGGCATGACGACCGCAGTTGACACCGACTACGGGAGCCTCACTCCGGCAGATTTTGTGTTTGTGTTGGGCAGTTGGGGTACTGAACACTACGAAAACACCGCTTTACTCACCTGGTTGCGAAAACGCGCACGCGCAGGCGAAACTGTTTGCGGCGTTGAATTGGGCAGCTACATCGTCGCACGTGCAGGCCTGTTGGACGGCAAACCTGCGACTATTCACTGGTCGTGGTTGAGCGGGTTCCGGGAGTCCTTTGATCGGGTCGATGTCCATGAGTGTCTGTTCACTATTGACGGCAAGGTAATGACGTGCGCGGGCGGGTTGGCTGGGGTCGATCTGATGCTAAGGCTGATTGAATCCATCAGCGACAGCGGCTTTTCGGGGGAGATTGCAGACCAGATGCTGCATCACCCCATTCGCGACGCCGCCTCACCCCAGCGCAGCACCATGGGCCGGAGCACGGAAACCATGCTTCCGTTGATCCGAGAAGCGATGACCCTGATCGAAGAAAACATAGAAGAGCCGCTCAAAGTGCCCCAAATCGCTGATGTTCTGGGTGTTTCTCAGCGTCAACTGGAACGCCAATTCAAGAAACACGTGGGCTGTACCGTGGTGCAATTCGGCTTATTGCGCCGATTGCAGAATGCTCGCCTACTGTTGATTTCGACCGACCTCAGTGTACGCGAGATTGCCACCGCATCAGGATTCAATACACTGTCACATTTTGCCTATTCATTCGGTAAATTCTTCGGCCGGCGCCCATCCGAATACCGTGAGGCATGGCCGAAAAGCGAGCCGGCACCCAGCTGGCCCGGCTCTCTCTCGGATTTCTTGTCCATTCTGAACAACGTGCCCGCTCAAGGTTATCCCCCGCGGGACTGACGAAGAGCATTCAGCACTGCAACTATTTCGCGATCTCGTTGGGCTGCCATGTCCTCGAAATCTCGGTCGCCGGCGACAGCGTTGCAGCCATCGACCATGCGATCGCGCAATTCCTTCGTCAGCTCAGGTGCCTCCAACCGGGTCCAGGGCAGTTTAAGCGCCGGGCCGAACTGATCCAGGTTGGTGGCCATGCCTCCGGCACCACAGGCCACGTGAAAAGCCATACACTGACCCTGCGAGACCATACGAGGCGCCGGGCCGTTCATGAGTGCGATGTCGATGTCTTCCGGCGTTGCCTCTCCATTGGCGACCATATGCAGGGCCTCTCGCCAAAGCGCCTCTTGCAGTCGGGTCGCGACAAAGCCGGGGATCTCTTTTTTCATCATCAACGGGGCCTTGCCCGCGATTTCGTAGAATTTCCCGGCCCAAGCCACCGCCACTGGTGATGTCTGTTCGCCGCCCACGATTTCGACCAGTGGTAGCAAATAGGGTGGATTGAAGGGATGGCCGATCACACAGCGTTCCGGTGTCGCGCAAGTCGCTTGGATGTCGGTCATCATCAAGCCGGACGTGGAAGAGCCAATCACGACGTCTGTTGGCAAAATGAGCCCGAGTCGTTGATAAAGTGCCTGCTTTATCTCAAGACGCTCGGGCGCGCTTTCCTGCACAAATTCGGCGCCGTCCAGCGCAGCCTCCAAATCTGTAACGATGCGCAAGCGGTCAAGCGACGCGCCGGCGGCAAGCCCCAAGTCCGTCAAGCTCTTCCAAGCAGTGCGTAAGATTGCGTGAAAGGCATCGGATTCGCTCGCGTCATGCAAATAGGCGGTCACATCATAACCACGCGCAAGAAAATGCGCTGCCCAGCCGCCGCCGATGGGGCCGGCTCCAATGCTGGTGATGCGGGTGATCGATGAGGGGTCAGGATACATCACTCACCCTTGAATTTGGGTTCACGCTTTTCGACAAAAGCCGCGACACCTTCGGCCGCGTCATCAGATTTCAGCATCTTGCGGTAGATCGGCATCGGATCGGTGCGCATCTTGTGAAAGGCCTGTTCCAGCGGCACGCACTCGATCTCGCGCTGCACTTCCTTGACAGATTGCATTGCAAGAGGCGCCGACCAGGCAATCGAGGCCGCCCATTCCCGGGCCGCCGCCATCAATTGATCCTTTGGAACCACCTTGTTGACCAACCCGTAATGCGCCGCCTCCGTCGCGGTCATCCGACGGCCCAACAGAAACATCTCCATCGCGATGTTGTGCGGTATTCTTCGAGGCAGGCGTTGCAGTGCCCCCGCATCTGGAACGATGCCCAAAGGCATTTCAGGTAGGCCAAACTCCACATGGTCCGCCGCGATCAGAAGATCACAGGCCATGGCCATTTCGAACCCACCACCGATTGCCAGACCGTTTATGGCCGCGATAACCGGCTTATTGAGCGCCCAATTCTCGGTCAGACCCGTGAACCCGCCGAACCCGTAGTCATCACTTTCCCACCAGTTGTCGAGCTGCATTTCGCCCTCGTTCAGGGCCTTCAAATCCCAACCGGCCGAGAAAATTCGATCTCCGCCCCCGGTCAGAATCGCGCAACGCAAGTCCTTGTCCTCGTGCAACTCCTGAAACGCCGCGGCCAAGGCCTGACTGGTGGGAACGTCGATGGCGTTTACTTTGCCCCGCTCTAGTGTGATTTCCAGAACGTGGCCGTCGCGGTGTGTTTTGACCCCTTCTGCCATTGCTTCAGTCCTCCTTGAATTCCGGCATGACCTCGTCGCAGAACATGCGCAAGGATCGCTGCTGCGCCGCGTGATCAAGCCCCATCGAGGCATAGTAGATGAACTCGTTCACACCGAGCCCCTGATATTTCTTGAGCTTTCCAATCACACACTCAGGTGAACCGAACATTAGGTTTTCTTCCAGCATCAAGGGATCATACTGTTCCCGGCCCTCCAACTGATCCAGCGGAATGGAAGCAGGAAAACCATCTTTGACATCGCCCAAATTGCGATAGAGGTTTTCGAACTGGCTCAGCAATCGTCGCACCGCCTTCATCGCGTTTTCGCCATCGGCCGCATTGTCGTAAACGCAGGAATGGCGCATCAGCGCAAAACGTGGCACCCAGCCATTATCCGCTTTTTCAATCGCCTCATCGAGTTGCTTTTTGTACAGCTCGGCCTCAGCGAACGGGCGGGTGAAAGGCCAGCAATTCACGTGGCAGCGTTCACGCATGGCGTAGTCATAGGTGATCGGCGAGCGCGCCGCGACCCAAACCGGAACCTCGGCTTGCAATGGTTTGGGCACCGAGGTTGATGTCGGGAATTGCCAATATTCGCCTTCATGCGCATAATCGCCCTTCCACAACTCGCGCACCGTGGGCAGCATCTCTTGCATATAGCGCCACGCATCAGATTGCTTGAGGCCCGGCTTCATGCGATCGAACTCGCGCTGATAGGCACCTGACCCGATACCAAACTCCAACCGACCGCCGCTTAAAAGATCCAGCATCGCGGCTTCACCGGCCAGGTTAATCGGGTGCCAGTACGCAGCGGTCGCCACCGCCGTACCAAGCCGGATCCGGCTGGTCTCGGATGACCACCAAGTCAGCAGTTGGAACGGGTTGGGCGCAATCGTCATTTCCAGCGCGTGATGCTCAGCAGCCCAAACGATATCGAAACCGCCATCCTCGGCGATTTGCACCATCTCCAATGTGTGGCGCGCGACGTCTTTCATATCAAGACTGTTGTCGATCCGCTCCATGTTTACGGCAAGTTGGAATTTCATGCTCACCTCCCTCAGCGCATTACAAACGGGTTCGCCATCGGCTCATCCGATGTGTTCATCCAGACCGTCTTGGGCCGGGTGTAATCGTAGATCGCCTGGAACCCGCTTTCGCGGCCATAGCCTGATCCTTTAACGCCACCAAACTCCGCTATCGGCGACACAACACGGTAGGTGTTCACCCAGACGATGCCGGCACGCACCGCATTTGCCATGCGCAAGGATCGCGCGCCGTCGGTGGTAAAGATGCCCGCCGCCAGCCCATGTTCGGTATCGTTGGCCAGTTCCAGCACCTCAGATTCGGTCTTAAAACGCTGGACGCAAAGTACAGGGCCGAAAAGCTCTGTATCGACGATACGCAGATCCTGCCGTGGGCAGTCGATGATGGTTGGCTCGAAATAGAGCCCTGCTTTGCCTTCCGGCTGCTTGCCCCCCACCAAAACCTTGCCGCCCTCTTCCTGAGCGAAGTCGACCTCGCGTTGGATGTGGTCCAACTGTCCGGCGGTGCAAAGCGGCCCCATCTGAGTTTCCTCGGCCAGTGGATCGCCAATGAGGATCTGCTGCGCCTGCGCCACCATCCTATCGAGAAACTCATCCGCGATGTCCTCGTGCAAATAGAGGCGCGATCCGGCAACGCAGCTTTGCCCTGTCGCACCAAAGATACCGGCAATCGAGGCATTGACTGCACTTTCGATATTGGCGTCATCAAAAACAATAAAGGGCGACTTGCCGCCCAGTTCCAATGAGACCTCGGCAAAGTTGCGTTTGACGTTTTCCAGCACATGGCGCGCGGCATTTGGACCTCCGGTAAAAGAGACGCGCGCCACTAGTGGATGCCCGGTCAAAGCCCGTCCACAAGGTTCTCCATGACCCGTCACGATGTTGACAACACCAGGCGGGATACCGGCCATCTCGACAAGTCGCCCAAATTCCAACATCGCTGCGCTGGCATGTTCAGATGCTTTCAGAACAACCGTATTCCCGGCAGCCAATGCCGGACCGATCTTGACCGCCACAAGGAACAATTGCGAATTCCAGGGCACCACGGCAGCAACCACGCCCAGAGGTTCGCGCTTGGTAAAGACAAACATGTCAGGTTTGTCGATGGGCAGGGTCTCGCCGCTTACCTTATCCGCACACCCAGCAAAAAAATGGAAAAACTCAGCAATGTACTTGGCTTGCCAGCGCGTTTCCTTGAGCATCTTGCCGGTGTCGATGGATTCAGTTCGTCCCAGCTCTTCGGAATGATCCGCCAGAAGATCGCCCAGCTTGCGCAGGCATTTGCCGCGCTCGGTCGGTGTCATACGCGCCCACGGCCCGCCGACAAAAGCAGTGTGCGCCGCGGTGACTGCGCGGTTTATATCATCCTCAGTTGCCTCTGGAACACGGCTCCAGACCTCACCATTGGCTGGGTTGACGCTGTCAAAAGTACCGCCATCCGCAGCGTCGACCCAGTCGCCATCAATCAGCATCTGATAGTTTTTTACATCAGCCATGGCGTGCCTCCCCCCTGATTGTTGCCTCCCTATTCATGTCTGCTTTCGCGCCTCAGGGTTATGAAAATACGACGCAGTCTGTCGAAAAATCCGGGTCTCGCATCCGATCATGGGTGCAGGCTGTTCCAAAGGGAGGCTTGGAAATGGGTAGCAAAAAGCAGGTTATCGGAGGTCCACTGGAAATTGGCGGACGGGTTCTGTCGCTGTCCCGCGCCATTCGGGCAGGTGATTTCGTTTTTCTGACAGGGCAAATTCCTATGCGAGACGGCGTGCCTATGACCGATGGCACCGTCGAAGAGCAGACCCGCGCAGTTTTGGACGACATCACCAAGACACTGGCCAAGGCAGGCTGCACCCGCGACGATGTCATCAAGGCCATGGTCTGGCTGCGGGAGCGCGACGATTTCCCTGGATTTAACGCCGTCTACGCCGACTATTTTCCAGTTGAGCCTCCAACCCGGTCGGCTGTGGTCAGCGATCTTCTGGTGGATGCCCGCGTTGAGGTCGAAGTCGTAGCCTATCGCCCCCTCAAGGACCAATCCTGATGGGCATAGCACCAGACGGAACCCATTTCAAAATGACAGGACCAGAAGGTGCGCCTGTTGTGGTAATGATCCATGGGCTGGGCCTGAACCAGGATTGCTGGCAATGGACGATCCCTGCACTGTCTGATCGCTTTCGCGTTCTCACCTATGATCTATATGGTCATGGGCAAAGTGCCCCGCCACCCGAACGCCCCAGCCTTTCAATGTTTTCACGCCAGCTAGAGAGCTTGCTGGACCACTGCGCCATCCAAAGCGCGGTTATCGCAGGGTTCTCGTTGGGTGGCATGATCGCGCGTCGGTTTGCCCAGGATGTGCCACAACGGGTTTCAGCTCTGGTGATCCTGCATTCCCCACATAAACGGACCGATGCCGCACAAGAGGCAATTTTGAAACGGGTAGAACAGGCACGGCGGGACGGACCAAAGGCAACGGTCGAAGCTGCGCTGGACCGGTGGTTCACCGATGCGTTCCGCCAGTCCAACCCTCGTATGATGAACACGGTTCGTGACTGGGTCATGGCCAATGACAAAGCAACTTACCACACCATCTATCGCGTGCTGGCCGATGGTATCGACGAAATTGTTGCGCCAAATCCGCCAATTTCTTGCCCTGCGCTGGTGATTACGGGTGATGAGGATTTCGGCAACGGGCCAGAGATGGTGAATGCCATCGCAAGCGAGATTGCGGGGGGCAGTGCACATATCCTCCCGGGACTGCGGCATATGGCACTTGCCGAAGACCCGGACGCAGTGAACAAACTACTCCGCAGCTTTCTCAACAATCTGGATCTGAAGCCATGAGCACCCAAATCCTCAAAGGCCTGCGTGTGTTGGATTTGAGCCGGATGCTTTCAGGTCCCTATTGTACAATGCATCTGGCGGATCACGGGGCCGAGGTGATCAAGATCGAAAGCAAGCATGGCGACACCAGCCGCGGCAACGGACCGTTCCGTCAAGACGATCCGGATCATGCCTGGGCCGGCTACTTTGTAAGTCTGAACCGCGGCAAGAAAAGCGTGCAACTTGATCTGAAATCGCCGGAGGGCTGCGCGACTTTCCGAGAACTTGCGGCAACGGCGGATGTCATCGTCGAGAATTTCCGCCCGGGCGTAATGGATCGCCTTGGCCTGTCTTATGAAAGCCTTGCTGCCGACAACCCCCGGCTCGTCTATGCCGCGATCCGTGGCTTTGGCGACCCGCGCACAGGCCAAAGCCCCTATGCCAACTGGCCTTCGTACGATGTGGTTGCGCAGGCCATGGGCGGTCTGATGTCCGTCACCGGACCGAATGCTGACACACCCACCAAGACCGGACCCGGGGTGGGTGACATATTCACCGGCATGATGATGGCTTTCGGTATCATGGCCGCCCTGCGCGAGGCCGAAGCGACGGGCAAAGGGCAGTTTGTGGATGTGGCCATGTATGATGCCATGATCTCGCTCTGCGAAAGAATGGTTTACTTGCATGACGTGACAGGAGAGGTGCCCGGACCGGAAGGCAACGGGCATCCATTCCTTTCCCCGTTTGGCCTCTACCCGGCAGCAGATGGCCACATCGCGCTTGGTATTGTCGATGATGCGTTTTGGCAGCTTTTGACACGGCTGATGGGGCAACCGTCACTTGGACAAGATGACCGCTTCTCCACAAGGGCGGCCCGGGCCAACCATGCTTCCGAAGTCAACCAAATTGTAAGCGATTGGACCCGACAACGGACTAAGGAGCAATTGACGGCAACACTGGGTGGCCAGGTCCCGTTCGGCCCGATGAACACTATCTCGGACATCGCGGCCGACCCTCATGTAGCCAGCCGCGGCATGCTGGCGAAGGTCCCGCATCCGGATGCGGGACATGAACCTTGGATCGTGGCAGCAAACCCGTTGCGGTTCGGTCGGCACCGCCAAGGTGCACTGACGACCCCTCCTGCGCTAGGTGAGCACAATAGCATTCTGGAAGGATTGCCCCCACCGGAGTCGACGGAACCCTTAGCCGGGAAGGCGCTGCGCGACGCCTTCGGGCGCTTTGCCACCGGTGTGACAGTGGTAACTACCCGGCAGCCGGACGGGACCCCGCGCGGGTTCACGGCGAACTCATTTACCTCCGTTTCTCTCGACCCACCTCTACTCCTGGTTTGTGTCGGTAAGCAGGCCTTGTCCTTTGAAACCTTCCTGCAGGCGGATCATTTCACGGTCAACGTCCTGTCGGACGACCAAAAAGAAATCTCGGGCCTTTTCGCGTCTCAATCAGCCAAAAAATTCGACATTGCAGCCTGGCAACCTGACGCGCGGAACATGCCCACGATAGACGGTGCGCTCGCCCGGTTCAGCTGTGCCCGACACCGTTTGGTCGATGCTGGTGACCATCTGATCCTGATCGGCCGCGTGGAGGACTTCGAAACGCGCGAGGGACATCCGCTGGGCTACTTTCGCGGTGCCTATTTCGATTTGGGGCTCAACAGTGCCCTGACAGAGGCCGCCACTGCAGGTGGTGTGACCGTCGGAGCGGTACTGGCCAACGAAGATCGGGTCCTACTCTCCGTTGACAAAAGCGGGCACATTTCAGTGCCGGTTGCTCCTGCAAATAACAATTCTGCAGATGGGCTGATCACTGATCTGTCAAACCGAGATTTGATTGTAGAGCTGGCGCATCCTTATGCGGTTTATCGAATATCCAAAAGTGGGACGCAGCGGATCATCTACCACGGAAGCGTTCATGGGCAGCCCCCTGACGGCATGCAATACTTTGATCTCGGCGACTTGCCGCTGGAACGCGTACGCGACGGGGCTGAAAATTCGATGTTGCGCCGTTACGCAAAGGAAAACAGCCACGGTACATTTGGTTTCTACCACGGAACTGAAGTCGAAGGCGTCGTACACACACCGACCGGGCACCACAGCTATCACGTTTGACAGGAGAAGCAATATGATCCCCGAATTGCGCAAGGTAGTCACCTTTGATGAGGATATTCACACAGAAGGAGGCCGACCTTCGGAACCCGTGTTGCGCATGATCGGCGTGGCAGCGGTGGTCAGAAACCCTTGGGCAGGACGTGGCTTTGTCGATGATCTTTCACCAGAGATTCAGCGCATGGCGCCAGTTCTGGGAGAGATGCTCACCAACAGACTGATCGCTCTGGCGGGGTCAGGCGATGCGATAGAAGCCTACGGAAAAGCCTGTATCGCCGGGACAAGTTGTGAGATTGAACATGCCTCCGCGCTTATTCACACCCTGCAGTACGGAAATTATTATCGTGAAGCAGTGGGTGCAAAAAGCTATCTCGGTTTCACAAACACGCGAGGGCCCGCGAACACCCAAATTCAGATCCCGCTGATGGACAAACATGATACCGGGCGGCGGTCGCATTACCTGACAGTGCAGTTCTCGATTTACGACGCGCCGGATGTGGATGAGCTTGTTGTGGCTCTGGGGGCATCAACCCGTGGTCGCCCGCACCACCGGATCGGCGACCGATACTCAGACCTCGCCGCCTTGGGAAGGGATGTGGAGAATCCGGCTGGGGTCTAGTTTGTTACGATTATGGTGTGTATCAGGTAATTAGCTTCACCCAACCGAAACTTCGCAATAGAACCGGTTCCAAGTCTATTCCCGCAATCTTGACAACGTGGTTAGATATCCAGCGTATGCTCTTTTTCCCATCGCGAGAAATGGCTGACAAACGAATTCCACTCCTGATGCTTCATCTTCAGGTAAGCGGCCGAGAATTCCTCGCCCAGGGCCGCTTTTAGCCCGGCATCTTTGTCGTATTCGCGCAGTGCATCCAGCATGTTCAACGGCAGCTTGGGCGCGTCGTTGACCGTGTGGCCCTCGGCGTACATGTCGATGTCATAGCGCCGGCCCGGATCCGCCTTTGAGCGGATACCCGACAGGCCCGCCGCGATGATCACGGCCTGCAGCAGGTAGGGGTTTGTCGCACCATCGGCCAGACGCAGTTCGAACCGCCCCGGTCCAGGGACGCGGACCATATGTGTGCGGTTGTTGCCCGTCCACGTGACGGTATTCGGAGCCCATGTGGCACCCGACATCGTGCGCGGTGCATTGATGCGCTTGTAGGAGTTTACCGTCGGGTTGGTGATCGCCGCCAGCGCACTGGCGTGCTTCATGATCCCGCCGAGGAAATGCTTGGCCTTCTCGCTCAGGCCAACCTCGCCCGTTGGACCGTCGCCTTCACCTGCAAATACGTTGGTCTTCGCATCAGCACCGGGCGCATCCCAAACCGAGATATGGGCATGGCAGCCATTGCCCGTCAGACCTTCGACCGGCTTAGGCATAAAAGTAGCGCGGAAGCCGTGCTTCTCGGCCACCGATTTGGTCATGAACTTGAAGAAGGAGTGTTTGTCGGCGGTCTTCAGAACATCATCAAACTCCCAGTTCATCTCGAACTGGCCGTTGGCGTCCTCGTGGTCGTTCTGGTACGGGCCCCAGCCGAAATCAAGCATGTAATCGCAGATCTCACGCACCACATCATAGCGGCGCATCACCGCCTGCTGGTCATAACAGGGCTTCTCAGCCGTATCGAATGGATCACTGATCTGCTCGCCATCGGGGGTCAGCAGGAAGAATTCAGCCTCGATACCGGTTTTGACATGCATCCCCATCTCGGCAGCCTCGCCAATCAGGCGTCGCAGAACATTGCGCGGGGCCTGGGCGACGTCCTTGCCTTCCATAACGCAATTGCCCGCAACCCAGGCGACCTCGGGTTTCCACGGCAGTTGGATGACCGAAGACGGGTCAGGCACAGCCAGCATGTCGGGATGCGCCGGGGTCATGTCGAGATAGGTGGCGAAGCCCGCGAAACCCGCCCCTTCCTCTTGCATGTCGGCAATCGCTTGCGCAGGAACCAATTTGGCCCGCTGCCCACCGAACAGATCGGTGAACGAAATCATGAAATACTTGACGCCTTTTTCCTTGGCGAAAGCTGCCAGATCTGTTGTCATGGTCACCTTCCCTTTCCCAGTTGGTTCAAAGAAGAAAGGCGCCGCCCTTTTGGGCCGCGCCTTCGTATTGTTTGCAGTTCAGAACACGGCTTTGCCCGGATACCAATCGGTGCCCGCCAACGGCACTTTGGCCATCGCAGCCGCCTCCATCGTCAAGGCGCAGAGGTCCTCGGGCTCCAGATTGTGCAGGTGATTGTGACCGCAGGCGCGTGCGATGGTCTGCGCCTCCAAGGTCATCACCTTCAGATAGTTGCGCAGGCGACGACCGGCCTCGACCGGATCCAGACGCGCAGCCAGTTCCGGATTCTGCGTGGTGATGCCCGCAGGGTCCTTCCCTTCGTGCCAATCGTCATAGGCCCCGGTTGTGGTGCCCAGCTTCTGATACTCGGCCTCCCATTTCGGGTCATTGTCGCCCAAAGCGATCAGTGCAGCCGTACCGATGGCCACCGCGTCCGCGCCCAATGCCATCGCCTTGGCCACATCGGCCCCGGTGCGGATACCGCCCGAGATCACCAGTTGCACCTCGCGGTGCACACCCAGGTCCTGCAACGCCTGAACAGCAGGGCGGATACAGGCCAGCGTCGGAATGCCGACATGTTCGATGAACACGTCCTGCGTGGCAGCGGTGCCGCCCTGCATCCCGTCCATCACCACGACATCGGCCCCGGCTTTCACCGCCAGCGCAGTGTCATAATAGGGCCGCGTCGCGCCGACCTTCACATAGATCGGCACCTGCCAGCCGGTGATCTCACGCAGTTCGAGGATCTTGATCTCCAGATCATCCGGCCCGGTCCAGTCCGGGTGACGACAGGCCGAACGCTGGTCAATCCCTTTGGGCAAGGTACGCATTTCAGCCACGCGGTCGCTGATCTTCTGACCCAGCAGCATGCCGCCGCCGCCGGGTTTGGCCCCCTGCCCTACGACGATCTCAATCGCATCCGCCTTGCGCAGATCATTGGGGTTCATGCCATAGCGCGACGGCAAATACTGATAGACCAGCTTCGAAGAATGCCCGCGCTCTTCGGGTGTCATGCCACCGTCACCGGTGGTCGTTGACGTACCAGCCATCGAAGCGCCCCGGCCCAGAGCCTCTTTTGCCGGACCGGACAATGCACCAAAGCTCATACCCGCGATCGTGATAGGGATATCCAGCTCAATCGGCTTTTTGGCAAAACGTGTACCGAGCGTCACCGAGGTTTCGCACCGCTCACGGTACCCTTCCAGCGGATAACGCGAGACGGACGCCCCCAGAAACAGCAGATCGTCGAAATGCGGCACCTTGCGTTTCGCACCGCCACCACGAATGTCGTAGATACCTGTGGCCGCCGCCCGCCGAATTTCGGCGTTGATCGGGTTGGTGAAGGTTGCCGACTGAATCGGCATGGTGCGGGGGATGGTCTGATCCATATCTTTCATACCCTTCGTACTCAGTAAGCGGCTGCGTTGTCGACGTCGAAATTGTAAAGCTGACGGGCCGAGCCGTAACGCTTGAACTCTTCCGGCTTGGCGTCCGAGCCCGCGCGTTCCAGCAGGTCGGTCAGAATTTCGATGTGCTCAGGCCGCATCTCTTTCTCGATGCAATCCGCGCCCAGGCTTTTGACCGAGCCGCGCACGAACAGCCGCGCCTCATAGAGCGAGTCGCCAAGCGCGTCGCCTGCATCACCACACACAACCAGATTGCCCGCCTGCGCCATGAACGCCGACATGTGACCAATATTGCCATGTACGACGATGTCGATGCCCTTCATCGAAATCCCGCAGCGCGAACTGGCATTGCCCTTGATCACCAGCAACCCGCCATGCCCGGTCGCACCTGCATATTGGCTAGCATCGCCGTCAACAATCACGGTGCCTGACATCATGTTCTCGGCCACACCCGGGCCCACCGAGCCTTCGATCTTGATGGTCGCCTGCTGGTTCATGCCCGCACAGTAGTATCCAGTCGAGCCTTTGACGGTGACCTCAATCGGCGCGTCCAGACCCACGGCGATGGCGTGGCTGCCCTTGGGGTTCTGCACTTCCCAATTGGTCCGGTTGGTCTCGGCGCTTTGCGCCTGAAGGGTCGAGTTCAAACCCCGCAGGCCGTTTTCTGCAACATCATAGGTCTGCATCTTAGTGGCTCCAGAAATAGACGGTTGCGGGTTCGGGTTCCCAGACCTTGGCGTCTTCGATGCCCGGCAGGTTTACTAGCGCGCGGTATTCGCTGCCAAAGGCCACGTATTGATCAGTCTCGGCCATAACCGCAGGTTTGCAAGCAATGGGGTCACGAACCACGCCGAACCCATCCTTGGTGCCGACCACGAATGTGAAGAACCCGTCGAGATCCTCCAAGCTGCTTTCCAGCGCCTCACCCAGAGTCGCGCCGTTCTGCATCTTCCAGGTCAGGTACGCCGCGCCCACTTCGGTGTCGTTCATCGACTCAACCCGCACGCCTTCGCGCTTGAGCTCGCGGCGCAGTGCATTGTGGTTCGACAGCGATCCATTGTGAACCAAACACTGATCCGCGCCGGTGTTGAACGGGTGCGCGCCTTCCGTGGTCACAGCGGATTCCGTTGCCATGCGCGTATGACCGATCCCGTGGCTGCCGCCCATGGTCGACAGGTTGAAGCGATCTGCCACGTCTTTAGGCAGGCCAACCTCTTTGTAGATCTCAATCGCGGCACCGTCTGACATCACGCGCAGACCGGGACGCAGATCGCGCACCGCTTGGCGGGCCTGTTCCACCTTCGTGCTGTCCAGTTTCAGAATCGCATGCGTGTCGTTGGCCTGCAGAGTAACCTCCGCCTCGATCGCCGCCCCCAGATCAGCGGCAAGCGCGGCGAAGTCCTCCTCAGGCTTGTCCGACTGCACTGTCAGCTTCGCGGCCCCGGCTACCTCGGCCCCATAGATTGCGATCCCTGCGCTGTCCGGGCCCCGGTCGGTCATTGTGACCAGCATATCCGTCAGCATCGAGCCCAGCTCGGGCTCCAATGTCTTGTCCTTGAGAAACAGGCCGACAATTCCACACATCAGCTTTTGCCCTATGAAATTTCATCGAGCCCGACGCTAACAGCGCAAGGCGAGAAAAACAACTATAAGAAATAAATATTCATGTGGGGAAACAATCGCGCGAGACACTCAAATCCGGCAACCGCCAGGAACGATGGCCGCCCGGCTCGAAAAACAATAAGCAAGACTTAGCTGGTCTGCGGATAAGAAATGATCGACAGGTATCTCGCTGGCAGTTTCACCAGAACTTCTGGCCCGTGCGGCGCGTCGGCATCAAAGAAAAGCGTGTCGCCGGGCTTCAGGGCATAAATGCTGTCGCCGTGGCGATAGTCCACCTCACCTTCGAGCATATAAAGCATCTCGATCCCATCATGCTGGAATGTCGGGAACCGGTCAGATTCCTCGGTTAGCGTGATCAGATAGGGCTCGACCACCACGCCACTGGCATTGGCCCCAAGATGGCCCAGAAGGTTATACTGATGCCCGGCCCGTGTGCCCGCCCGCTCGGTTTCGGCCCCCTCACCCGCTTTGGTATGCACTGCGTTTCGGGTTTCTTCATAGCGGCGAAAAAAAGAGGTAATCGGCGTGCTAAGTGCATCTGCTAAAGATTGCAGCGTGGTCAGCGACGGTGAGGTCGCCCCGTTCTCGATTTTGGACAGCATGCTGATCGACAGGCCAGTCAGAGCGGATAATTCGGCTATCGTGATCCCCTGCTGCAATCGCAACGCCCTAATTTCGCGTCCGATTGCGGTTTCCAGATTCTTCTCACCACTGTCCCGAACCTTATGCGGATCCTGTGACAGGATCGCTTTTTCATTGGTGGTTTCTGCCTGCGCCATCGCGGTCCTCTTGATCGCTTGTGGTGTTTGAACCAACCATGACATAAGAGCGACCGTTTTGTGTAGCTGGTCTTGCCAGGAAATTTTTATTCACCATAGTATCCGCCGGACTTGCATCTCAAAACGCCTGGAACGGAGGCTGACATGCATCAGACATCAGAGCATTTGAACGATGTTGATCTGGTTCTGGCGCAAGTTTCTTTGAGAGCTGCTTCTCGGTTGCTCATCCAGAAAATCATGAATTCCAGAACCTCAGAAATTCAAACCTCCAAGTAATTGATTTTGTTGCGACTACAGTCTCAGCAATTTCAATGGGCAGCACGAAAGAACTGAAAGCGCTTACGAGCCAGGAGTGTTGTCTTGATCTGACGCCTCGTCGGGCCAACCAGAAAGGAAAAACTGCCAGGTCGCGATGGCCCCAATCGCACCAAACAGTATGGCCCAGAACAAGTTCCCGGTTACAAGCTCCAGGATCGCCCATCCAACGCTCAAGAGTGTGACGGCAACCCGCCGCCAGAGCGGAAGAAAGAAGGGTACGCGAAGTTCGAACATGTTCATCCGGGGATCACTCCAACGCTATGGAACACGCGATGCTAGACCCCTGGCACGATAGGTGCGCTAGCAAATGCAATCAACCAACGCCCTACCCCACGGTAACACGTCTCAGATGCTGCGCATGCCGTTGAGCAGTTGCAATTGTCGGCGGCCGCACTGCCAACATTCAATGCCTCGGCATCGTTGCGCACAGCTCAGGCAGTCCCACCTCGATGTCATTCGCTGTCACTTCACCACGTCTACCTTGCTTCTGTTCAGCGAAATAGCGATGGCCGCAATCAGCAATACACCCAGGGCGACCTGACTCCATGATGGTGGCACGCCCGCGATTGTCAGCCCGTTGCGGACGATCGTCAGGGTCAATGCCCCGATGATCGTCTTGACTACGCTGCCATAGCCACCTGTCAGCGGCGTACCACCAAGCGCAACTGCAGCAATTGCGTCGAGCTCAATCATCAGTCCCGCCTGTGGCGTTGCCGCCCCTGCCCTTGCCAGGTTGACGCAAGCCGCCAACCCCACCATCAGTCCTGCAGCGGCAAAGACCTTGATCTTGAACGTCGTGACATTGATGCCGACCAGGCGGAGAACCTTCTCGTTGCCTCCAACGGCGCGCAACTGTTGACCAAAAACAGTCTTCTCATAAAAGGCCCACATAAACAGCGCGACAATCGCCGCAAGAATGAAGATCGCGGGGAATTTGCCCATCGACAGAAGCCAGGGTGCTGCGACAGACGAGATGTTGGTGCCGCCTGACACGCTATCGTCCGTTATGTAGATCGCCGTACCGTCTGATGCGATAATCACAACGGCGCGCACGATGATCAGCATTGCCAAGGTTGTCACAAATGATGGGATCTTGAGCAGTGAAATAATCAGGCCGTTGACCATGCCAACAAGGCCACCTGCGACAATTCCCAGGATCAAGCCCACATCCCCGAACCAGAGCATTCCAAGTGCCCCCAGAAACGCCGAAAATGCCAGGCTTGACCCGATGGAGATATCAATTGAACCGGTTGTCACGATCATCAACTGTGCAAAAGCCAGCAACATCAAGACAGGCGTTTGCTGCGCGATGAACGTCCAGTTGCGCATCGACATGAAGCGGTCG
Organism: Ruegeria sp. AB8; assembly: GCF_056542605.1. Classification (NCBI taxonomy): domain Bacteria; kingdom Pseudomonadati; phylum Pseudomonadota; class Alphaproteobacteria; order Rhodobacterales; family Roseobacteraceae; genus Ruegeria; species Ruegeria sp. AB8. Next base: position 75,225 of record NZ_JBQGAB010000017.1, on the reverse strand, counting down.
CCGGAAATCGCCCAGAACAACAAGATCACCAGAACAATGGCAATGAAAGGCACATAGTCTCGCAACATTTCCGCGCGTTTGGGCGTCAGGAAGGGGCCGGAGGCGGTTGTTTCGGTCATGTCGTTCTCCTCATTCGCCGAGAGTTATGGCCTTCACGAGCCGGTCCGAAGTAATCTCGTCGCGTTTGAATTCACGCGATGTGACCCCGTGATGGGTCACTACGATACGGTCAGCGAGGCGGCGCACCTGATCGAGATTGTGGCTGACCAAAAGGAATGACGTGCCCTGCTTGTCGCGCACATCCTCAACCAATCGCTCGACCTCCGCCGTTTCATTCGGTCCAAGTGCAGCGGTCGGTTCGTCAAGGATTACGATGTCGCTTCCCCAGGCAATGGCGCGCCCGATCGCGATACTTTGTTGTTGTCCTCCTGACATCGAGGAGATTGGTTGTGACAAATCCTGAACGGTGGTGACATTGAGCTGCGCGAGGGCTTCACGGGTTTTTTCACGCATCTTTCGTTCATCCACAAAAATCCCCCATTTGCGGGGGATGCGCCCCAGAAACAGGTTGTAGGGCGCCGTCATATTGGGAACCAATGCCAGATCCTGATAGACAACTTCGATCCCGCATTCCTGCATATGAGAAACGCTGTGCTCAGCCCGGGACACTTCCTTGCCATTGATGATGATCTGTCCGCCGTCCGGAACATGGGCCCCGGCCACAACCTTCATCAACGTTGATTTTCCGGCACCATTTCCGCCCACGATCGCGACAACTTCACCGCGATGAAGATCAAAGGAGCCGTCACGCAATGCCTGGACACCACCGAATGACTTCGAAACGTGTTTCACCGAAAGAAGAGGTTGAGCCGTCTGGTCATTCATAGTGGGTTCTCCTTCATTCCTATCCGCTTGCTTCGGCAACAAGGGCTTCTGGCTCGGCTCTGGGAGAACCGAGATAGGTTTGTGCAAGTACATCCAGAAAGGCCCCGCGCAGCACGGTATCTTCGCTTTGCTGGCTCAGCTCGATGTCGACGGCATCATAGATGCTTGGCAAAACCGTCGCTCTTACATGGGTCTTGATTTGTTCAAGAAAGTTTTGACCGAACCCGGCATATTCGTCTCCGATCACCACCAAATCCGGATTGACGAAGTTGATGCAGTTGGTGATGCCTTGCGCCAGATAGCGTGCAACCCTGTCCACCTCTTCGCTGGCAAGCCCGTCTTCCGCCGCGTATGCGTCGAGGACCTGAGAAAAATCAGCGTCTGAAGTCAATGTCGTGCCGCTGACGTTCTCTGCGCGCTCCCGAATGGCGCGCAGTAGGGCAATGCGTGATGTAAAGAGTTCCAGACAGCCTCGATTTCCACATTTGCACTGCTCGCCATCAACGCTGATGGACGTATGCCCCAGCTCACCTGCAAGTCCTTGCGCCCCGCGGTGCACATGGCCATCCACGACAAGCGCCGAGCCGATCCCCTGACCGGCGGACACGTACAACATGACCCTGGCCCCCAGCGCCCGGCCATGATGGCGCCATTCAGTCAAGGCTGCTGCCTTGGCGTCGTGTGTGGAGTGTACAGGTATGTTGGGATAACGGGAACGCAGCTCGGGGATCAGATCGAAGCCCTGCCATTGAGGGCTTTCAGTCATGAGAATGACGCGTTCATCCCGCTCCAGGAACGGGCCAGGAACAGCCACGCCAATGCCATCGACCTGTTTCAAATTGCCAATCTGGCGATCCAGTGTCTCGGAGATTTCCTTGAAAGTCTGCTTGGCGGACCCGTCTCGTGCGATGGGGAATTCATTTGTCTCCAGCAGGTCACCGCGCAGATTGAATGCAGCGATGGAAAAGCTACGCCGCTGCAGTCGGAGACAGAGGATGTATCGCCCGGAACCGACAAAGGCCAGGTTGATCGACCGTCGGCCGCGCCCACCGCGAACAAGCCCCACTTCCTCTACGATGCCATTGTCAATAAGGGGTGCAATTGCACGGGTGACGGTCGCCTGATCCAATCCGGTGGCTACGCTGATTTCCTTGCGCGAGCACTCTCCCATGTCGTGCAAAGCCGCAAGGATGGCGCGCCTGTTGTGGCCTTGAATGCCTTCGATCGACAGGCCTTTTTGAGCAAGCTTCATGTCCGAACCCCAATTATTGCAATTTGGCTCAAACATAGCGAGTTTTGCTTGCGACCTGCAATCAACTGTGGGGTGCTACGCATTGACGACCTCCTGAAACAGGATGTCGGCGAATGTAGCACTTTGTCGGATCCTCTCCGCGTTGGGCATGTCGGTCTTGGTGATCTTTTCCCGCGTCTCGACTTCACCTCTGCCGCCACGTTCGTGGCGTTGCATCAAGCGCTGCTTCAGGAGATCGTCCGGCGTATCTACAAAGATACGCAGGTCGAAATGCGATGCCGCTTGAAGCCAGGGCGCTTCATTCATCAGAATGTAGTTGCCCTCGATTATGCAAACGGCTTCGTTTCCTTCGATCCGGGTCCCTTCTGGGACCGGGTCATGTATGTGCCGGGAATATCGCGGCCACCAGAACGCATCTCCCTTGGACAAACGTTCCACCGCGCGGGCAAACGCGTTGCCATCAAATGTATCGATACGGCCTTTCACGCTCCTAAGCCCTTCGGCCTCAAGCTGGGCGTTTGTTTTGTGAAACCCGTCCATCGGGCAGTAGGCAGCGATGTGCCCGGCAGCGCGTAAATCCTCGGCCAGCCGATCGGACAGCGTAGATTTGCCCGTCGCCGGAGGCCCCGCAATTGCGACAATGAGCGGCGGTTGACCTGCACCTATCCGCTTTTCAATTGCGCCCAGAAGGCTGGCATAGTCGGCGAGCTGCTCAGGCATCCATCCAACTCCGCGTACCCGCATGGGTGCAGGACTTACCCGCAATCTGGTTTGCGATATTCAACGCGTCTACAAATGAACCGGTCTCGAGATATGCGTGGCAGAAAGCGCCGTGGAAAATGTCTCCTGCGCCCAAGCTATCGACAACATCCACCTCCAAAGCGGGTATCTCGCCCTGTCGTCCCTGATCATGCCAGACGACCCCAGCGTGACCCCGTGTCATCGCCCAGCGATGGATGCCCAATTCTTCACATATGTTGGCAAAGGCGCGTGGTCCCTCGGGACAAAACACGTCGCTGACAATTGGAATATCGGCCAGCTTTAGAAAGTCCGGTGACCAGTCTTTCCAGCCACCGCCATCCAAAATGATTGGCCCTTCAAACGCACGTAAGGCGTCAGCGTGCGCCGCAACAAAATGCCGTTCGTACTGGTCGATCTGAATCAACCCGTATCCTTCCGTCAGGATCAGATCGTTTTGAGAATGCACCTTTTCGCACTCATCCCCTGCGCCATTGACAATCATCCTGGCCCCAAGGCTCCGGGTTGAAACAACTGTCGAAAGAGGGATGCGATAGTCCGGGTCATTACAGATGTCGTGCACCGTAACGTTTCTGTCCTTCAGATCGGACATCAGCATTGTCTTCATCGGGCCCGGCGCACCCAGCGATGTGGCCAGCGCCGCCGTTCCGCCAAGATGGGCAAACGTGACGGCGGCGTTCAATGCCGACCCGCCCGGGATCACATCATTGCTCAATGCCTTGGTCTTCCCGTCCGGACCCGGAAAATCCTCGACAAGCGCGGTGACATCCATCACCGAGCGGCCTATGAACAGCGCCCGGCTCACGCGGCCTTCCGGGATGGATCAAGCCCGCCATCAGCATACCGCTTTGCCATTTCGGCAACTGGGATCGGCTTGATTTTATGCCCGTGGCCCGCCGCCCCGAACCTCTCGAACCTGTCACGGACCAGCGTCTCAAGCTCCGCCATCCCGGCCAGGATAAACGCCCGCGGATCGAAGTTCGACGGGTTGTCCCGGGAGAAACGCCGCATTGCGCCGGACATGGCCATGCGGCAATCGGTGTCGATGTTGATTTTTCGAACACCATGCCGGATCCCGCGTTCGATCTCTTCGACGGGGACGCCCCAGGTTTGTGGCATTTCACCGCCAGAGGCGTTTATCAGGTCCTGCAATCCCTGTGGCACAGAGCTCGATCCATGCATCACAAGATGGGTATTCGGTACGCGACGGTGGATCGCCTCAATCTGGCTGATGGCCAGGATGTCGCCATCCGGTTCCCGTGTGAACTTATAAGCGCCATGAGATGTCCCACAGGCTATCGCCAGCGCATCAACCTTGGTTGCAGCAACAAACTCCGCCGCCTGATCGGGGTCGGTCAATAGCTGATCGTGATCCAGTTTGCCCTCTGCCCCGGACCCGTCTTCTTCACCCGCCTCGCCGGTTTCCAGCGATCCAAGAACACCCAGCTCTCCTTCGATTGAGGCACCCGTCCAATGTGCGATCTGTGCAACGCGGGCCGTGATATCGACGTTGTGGGCATAGCTGGCGGGTGTCTTGCCGTCGCCCATCAGGGAGCCATCCATCATAGCCGAGGTGAACCCCGCAGCGATGGCGCTGACGCAGGCCTGTTCATCATGGCCGTGGTCCTGATGCAGACAGATTGGGTTGTCGGGATACATGGACGCCAGTGCATTCACTATGGCGACGATCATCCGATCTCCGGCATAGGCCCTGCGAACATTCAAGCTGGCCTGCAGGATCACCGGTGCGTCGCAGGCGCGCGCGGCGTTCATGATCGCAAGGCCCTGCTCCATATTGGAGATGTTGAACGCCGGCACACCAAATCCTTGATCCGCCGCATAATCAAGCAATTGTCTGAGGGTTATGAGGGGCATGGCGAGGCCTTTACTTGCGGAAGTTGAGATTGTGGAATTTGGCCGAGCCTTCCTGAACAAAGAGACCCCAGGCATCGGTATTGGAGATGTCATAGACCCTGAAGGATGCAACAACCTGCCCGGCCACAAAGCACTCGATGGCCGACCCGTTGCGCAGGATCTGGACCCGGTAACACCCATCCTCCGGTGTGAAGGCGAGCGGACGCTCGACCAATGGGCTGTCGATCTCCTGACGGACCTCAATGCCATGCCGTTCATTGAGCACCAGGCTGTCCCAAAGTGGATCCATCGCGGCAGGCCAGCGATCAAACAGGACGCGCTCCTTCATGGGCTCGATTGAAAGGCTGTAACCGCTGTCCAGATGATCGCCGCCTCGGGGTTCGATGAGAATACCCACAGCTTCGGTGGCGGGGCTGGGCTCGATAAGCACATCGAGCAACACATCATCCCGGTTCGGCCCGTCGATGAACGCGTATCCGTATGATCCTGTCGCATCACACCGAGGGTCTGCATCGCCGGTCCAGTCCCCTAACATGGGACGTAGCTTGTGGGGCACGGTCTCTGCGTAACTCTGGTCCACGTTATCGGGCAGTTTGCAGGTCAGCGTGCCGTCTGGCAGCGAGACAAGTTCGCGCGGGCTGCCCAGTTCTCCGCCCCAGACCCAGCTACGTTTGGGGCCGTGATGCTTGCGGAACGGAATCCATGCGAAACTCATGCGACGATCGCCATCGCTGGCGGATTTGGCGGCGTAGAACCGACGCCCGTCAAGACTGTCGAGCTTGCGGCTTTCCCAAGGACCATCCGGGGACTTTGACACCCGATACACGGTTTGCATTCGTTCCGAGTAGCGGCTTTCAACCAGATACCACCAATCGCCCAGCTTGAAGATTTCAGGGCATTCCGGGCAATGCGTCAGCATCGAGGACGCCAGCGGCGGGCCGACCTCCCAGCTTTCCAGATCATCGGACGTGGCTACGGCAACGCAGCCCCGACGAAACTGCGGACCTTCCTTGAGGCGTGCCGAGATCAGCATCTTGAAGCACCCTGCCTCTTCGTCGCGGTAGACAAAGGGGTCGCGCCAATCGACGGTTTCGTACCAGCGGGGATCGGGGGAGATCATCGGGTTGGATCCGGATTTCTCCCAGGTCTTGAGATCGGTCGATGTTGCTTTGCAAATTGACTGCGGCGAGGCCGATTGACGGTTGTAGCCTGTGTAGAAGAAGTGAAAAACGCCCTCGTGCTCAATGACAGAGCCGGTCCAGATCCCATCACCGTCGCATTCGCCATGCGCGCCAGGACCAAAAGCGTCGGGCATCACCTCCCAGTTTACGAGGTCATCTGACCGAAGATAAGCGGTCGAGACACGCGCCCGCTCAACATATTCCCAGGCGCCTACGGGGGGTTGGGAAAAAAACAGATGCCACGTGCCATCGTGGTAGAATGGCATTGTATCACCAGCGGCAGCACCGCGCTCCGGAGCGTATCCGAAAAGTCTCATCTGCGGACCTCGAAAAAGAGTTTGATATTTCTGGGTCCCCCGGCCCATTGAGCCGGGGGAGGGCATGCTGCGTGCAAGGGGAGTTATTGCACGTAGTCTTGCCAGTTTGCCTGCCAGGCGTCGATGAAACCAGGCAGATCAGCGTCGGGATTATGGACCTTGCTGAGATTGCGAATGGTGTCCGGCGAAAGAATACAGCCGTTCAGAAGACTGTTGGCATAGGTATCCACATTGTCGGCCGTTACTGGAATGAGGCCGACCCGAGGCTGGGTGTCTTCAATCGGGTGACCGTGCAGATAGTCATAGAGCTGGATAAGACCGAACCCGCCAACCATCCAGTGACCGCCGATCGAGAAATCCAGCTTGCCGTCTTTGATGAACTGAGCGACCTGCTCGTCGATATCTGTGGTGATGATGGCGATGTCATCTCGCCCGGCCTGTTCCACCGCAAATTGACTGCCAAGGCCAGCGACCGCACCAAGCACGATGATCGCGTCAATCTCGCCGGGTCCGAAGCGGGCAATGAACTGTTCAGCATATTTCTGGCCATTCTCCCGGTTCAGACGATCCCAGGCCTCGGCGATCACCTCGACCCCTGCCGCGTCCAGTTCCGATTGGACACCAGCCCAGATTTCTTCCGCAGAAGTCACACCCTTCTGGTTCCAGACCATCGCGACTTTCTTGTGCCCCAGATCTGCCGTGGCTTTGCCAATCGCCTGCCCCCAAGTGTCATTGTTCTGGGTCACCTGCGCGATGAAATCCTCACCTTCATAGTCATCGTCGTAGCTGGACACCACCAGTCGACCGACGGCAATGCCCGGAATGTCATTCTCTTCCAGAAGACGGGCGACCTGGATACCGGCCGGCGACGTCAGCGGGTTGAAGATCAGCCCGTCCGGGCCGCTTGCGATGATGGATTCAGCTTGCGCAGCGTGCTGCTCTTCCGAGTTCTGATCGTCAAACTCCTTCAGCTCGACACCAAGCGCTTCGGCGACGCAGCGTTCAAAACGATGGCGGTTGATTACCCAAGGGTTTGTTTCCGGCTGGCCAAGGTCTGCGATTACCAGATCGGTACGAGCTTCGCTTTGAGCCGTTGCCACGCTCGCAAGCGGCAACATGGCTGCTGTCACAAGCAAAGGCTTGAGCATCTTATAGGTCATGATCTCCTCCCTGGAGAGTTTTTCGCGTTGATTGCGGAGAGGTAAACTCCTATTTAATGCGTACTGCAATTAAATGCAGTTTGCAAGTATATATCCAACCTGCTGAACCGGCCCATGAACCTTGAGGTCGCGAAGCGGCAAAAATCCAGGTTTTACGGCTCATGCAGTCAAGGCATCAAGTTCCGCGCGAACCTCGCGGTACGCCACGGCCCGGTAAGGAACCGGTTGGGCCGATGACCGACGACTGCGGGTCCATCGCACTCAATAGGAGGAAGATAAGCCTTTGGTATGATAGCAAATCAAGGAAGTTGAAAGGATGAGCCAGCAAAACCTCAAACCACACAAGCTACTTCTTCATTACTCGACCTATCTTGTACCGGTTTCGGATCGAGGCTCTAATCGGCCTAAAAACAGTTGGTGATTTTGGCGCTGCTCTTGACGTCATCCGTATCGGAAAGCTGCGCTCCGTTTCGGTTTCAATCCAAAAAATGTGCCAAACACTACGATCTGGAGGCTTGTAATGGCGGCGGCAATTTGCACTGGTCAGTGTCTTTGTGGAAAAATTGAGGTTCGTATTTCGGGTTCTCCTGAGTTTTCGGTTTTGTGTTTCTGTCTGGACTGTCAGAAAATTTCCGGTGGCGGCCATCTTCCGCAGTCTGCGTATCTTAGGCAGCATGTGGCAATTAGCGGTGAGCCGAAGCTCTACAGCTGGGAGTCTGACGCCGGGAACACTGTCAGCCTGGGTTATTGTTCTGACTGTGGTTCGCCGATCTACAAAGCGACGTCGAAGATGCCGGAGTTTCTATTCGTCGCGGTAGGTGTTTTGGGCGACCACCCTGGTTTCGAGAACCCCCATATGGCTTTCGTCGAAAACTGCCGGGATTGGGACAGGTCACGCGATCTCAAACTGAAGGGTCCTCTACAGTGAAGGCTGGTCCAAATTCAATTCGCCAAGACGGTCGCTTCTCTCAACGCGCCCGTAAATGATCAGGCTTGTTTTTCGATCGCCGCAGTTTGATGGCCTTCGGAACTACCAACAGGTGCAGCCTGCCCTGCCTCCTAATGTTCCTGTATTGGGGGACGAGTTCGGCTCGGGGCATGATCGTATCAAAAAAATGCTTACCTTCGCTGCGCGCTGCATGAACCGTTAAAACGCGGACCTTGCCGACATTGGATTTTGGCACTTCGCTGACGCAGTAACTTCTTGCGGTTGCGGCACGACTGTTGCTGTGGCGTGGAAAATGTCTCCATTCCGGTCATTCGAGGGTACTGATATCGGCCGGATCGAAACCGTACTTTCGCCGCTGTAGTCCCGAATCAACAGTGACGGTATAGGCCAGACTTTGGGTTTTCGATCTTCGCTGACGCAGCATTCTTTTGCGCGCGGATCTAACCCAACATGGTATGTTGTCGTTGTGGTAGAATTAGTCCTGCGTCCCAACGCGAAAGATAGGCCACCGCGCGGGTATCTCACAAATTGGCCTCACCGGAAGAAGACAGACCTTTCAAGGATCAACTCGCTTTGGTGACCGTTGGAATATTCGGATCGTGGTCGCCGCCTTGCAGCCGCGCGGCCGTTGCCAGAACGAGCGCTTGCGAAATACACATGGGGGCTGCGATGGAACGTGAAAATGTCTGGCGATGCTCCGGCACAACAAAAAAAGGCTTGGCGGATTTGGCGAGAGGCGAGAGGTTGCTATCTGTGATGGCGATTATCGGGTGTCCAACTTCTTGCACCTGCTCGACAATCTTCACGACTTCGTTTGCGTAATAACGGAAAGACACCGCCACGAGAACGTCTCCTGTCTGCATTGTCTGCGCCATATGGGTCGCCAAGCCTCCGCTCGGATCAAGCATCACACATCGCTTACCAATCATAGTCAGCATGTATCTTATGAAGTCTACCACAGGTGCCGATCGCAGTTGCCCAATCAAGAATACTGTTTCCGCTTTGCTGAGCCGGTCGGCGGCGAGCGCGAGGTCATCGCCTGAAATGTCCTCAATAAGGGACTGAAGGGACGCAATATCTCTGACCACCAGATCGCGCAAAAAGCCCATATCGCTGGGATCGTCTCGGTTTCCGAGGTCATCCTCTAGCGCACGGACGCGTGCTTCAAATCCGGGTGCCGCAGTCTCCAGGCGTTTTTGAAACAGGACTTGCAGATCTTTGAAGCCGGTGTACCCCATCGCTTGGGCAAATCGGACGAAACTAGAAGCATGAATACCACAGCGATCAGCAATCGCATTGACCGAATGCACCGCAATTTCGTTTGGGTTCTGCGTCAAATAGAGCGCGATGGCCTGATGAGACTTGCTCATCTTGTCGTAGCGTTCCTGCACCAATTGAACAAAGGTTTCAAAGTCCGAGGGACCCGTTGACAAGTTTTGATCGCCCAATCTAGGACGGCTTTGTTGCAAAGTTTTGAGCTTACCGAATTGTCTTGGCGATCAGAACGAAGTTAAGCTGCCAGTTCAGCGAATTGTTTAAACGGACAGAGTCCGGGCGCGAATTGGCCCTTTCGGATCATGTGCGACACCTCGATGCCAGCAAGTGTTGCTGCAGCTGAGGCAAAGCTCTTGAAACCGAGCATCGGGCGAGTTCGCCTTTTGATGAAACGATGGTCTTGTTCTACGATGTTGTTCAGATATTTCCGCCTGACCATCTCGATCGGGATGGGGCAGCCAAAACCCGCAAGCATCTTGTTGATTGCCTTGATGCCAGCGGTGTTGGCACCGCTTTTGTCGATAACGATCTTTCGCGGCAGACCGTTGACCTCCATCATTCGGGCGAAAAACCTTGTGGCGGCCGGCTTGTTTCGACGCTCGAACAGCATGAAATCAAGAGTTTTGCCGTGTTTGTCTACGGCACGATAAAGATAAACCCATGTGCCTTTTACTTTGATGTACGTTTCATCCATTCTCCAGGAGCGGTCGCATGGTCCCTTGCGACGACGCGCTGCATCAGCAATTGCGCCAGAATACCTTGTCACCCAGCGGTTCAGTGTGGTGTGATCCACCGTGACGCCTCGCTCGAGCATGATTTCTTCCAGATCGCGATAGGACACGCCGAAACGGACATAGAAGAAGACCGCAAACAGGATCACGTCTTTCGGATATTCTGCGCCTTTGAAAGAGATCATGAACCGACTCTCGAGTTGAAAATAACGATAGCCATTCACTCGCAGCACCGAAGAGCGTCAACAGCTAAAAGTTTGCAACAGATCCCAAAGGAACGCTGAAGCAGTCTGAGCATTTGTCGGCGTTATTTTTCGAACAATAGCGAAAACGAGTTCAGATTCCGTATTGGTCCTATGGACTCAACGTGACTGGACGTTGTTTATTCAACTCTTTTGCAGCAATTGCCATGAAGTTTCGAAGCAAGGCCGCACCATCCTGATCATCCGAATAGTTCTCGACATGCTCTGGCTCGGTCTGTTCATACATGCAGGACCAGACTGATCGGCGGGATTCCGGATGGAATTGTGTCGTATACCAATGGTTGCCGTGGTCGATACAGATGGCGTTGCTCTCACCGATGCGGGCCAGTACCTTTGCTTTCTGCGCTTCTGACGGAATCACATGCAGATAGTTGGCAAAGTTGAAACGGGGGAATGTGGACAGGCCTTCAAAAAGGGGGTGCTGGCGCCCAAGGTCTGTCAGCTCAATCTCATAGGTTCCGGCAAGCGTACCTCCGGTACGGCCATCAAGCACGCCATCCTCGAACTGCGTAGACACCAATTGATGTCCACCACAAATGCCAAGCAAAGGTTTCCCGGCATCGCGATACCGGCGCAACCAGGAATAGAGCGCGTGCAGCCAGGGGCGGTCCTCGGTGACTACATGCATCGTGCCGCCGAGGATGACACAATCGACATCATCCACCGCAGGCAGTGCATCACCGCGACAAATGTCGACGCCGGATAGTGAAAAACCCGTTTCCAGCGCCACGGGTCCAAACCAGTCCACGATCCAATCTTTTTCCTGGCCGGAAGTACACAAGCCTCCAAAGTGATCGGGGTTGAAAAGCTCATTCTCACCCAACATGGAAATGAACAGCAAAGAGTTCCCGGCTGTATCGGTCATGGTATTTCTTTCGCTATCTTGGGCGGGCAGACGCTGCGGCCGCCCCGATGTTCAATGATTGAAGAAATCTAGCTCAAATTGTATACCAATTCAATGATTTTAACTGGATAATCTACCAAAATGTGCCCCAATGAAGATATAGGTATACCTATGAAGGATCACTCTGCTTCAAAAAGAACACCGCCTTCCTCTTGGATGGCATCCAGACGCGACACGACCACTCTGAGATAGGTTTTGTGGATCGAGGCCGTCAACTTGATATCGCCGATCTCCAGACTGCGGCGCAATATTCGGATCTCATCCTTCAAATCCTCGACTTGGACGCGCATCTCGACGCGATCCAGCAACAAGAACCAAAAGCGCGCGGACTGATAGAATAATGTGTCGTTGATATCCTCCAGCACCGCGTTGGTGGTCAACCCATGCAGGATTTTGTGCAAGCGCAGAAGCACGCGCGCGAATTCGCGTTTGTCGTGACTATCCAGCATCGCATCGCACCGCGCTTCCAACTCGCGCATCTCGTCCAGTATGGCCGGATTCCGAGGGGACGGAGCGGAATCACCCAGCGCATCCATGAGCCTCATGCGCACGATATAGACATCGCGCATGGATTTCAGATCGATTGAGGTAACGATGGTGCCATGCCCGTGCTGGCTGGAGATCAGACCGATGTGTTCAAGCTTTTGCAGCACGGCCCGCATCGGCGTGCGGCTGACGCCAAATTCCGTTGCCAATTCCCGCTCGTTCAGGCGCGTTCCCGGCTGATAGTCAAGAAGGCAGATACGCCGGCGCATCTCGAGATAGATATCGTTCTTCGTCATGCGTTGCTCACTATCGATAACGGGTATTCGCCAACTTATGCCATCCACGTGAGAAAACTGTCCATATCAACGTTGCCGCCCGTCACCAGAGCAACGACGGTCTGCCCTTGCAAGGCGCGTTTGTTTGACACGGCTGCGGCCACTGAAACTGCGCCGCCGGGTTCGGCAACAACCTTGAGCTCTGTGAACAAAGTCCGCATTGCGGCAACAACATCTAGCTCGTTGACGGAATAGCCACCCGACAGGGTCTTCAGGTTGATTGGAAAGGTTAGCTGTCCGGGTCGCGCGGTCACGATCGAGTCGCAAATCGAGCTGTGACCCGGCTCAATCGACAGGGCAGTTCCCGCTTCTAGAGAGCGCTTGGTATCATCAAAATTCCGGGGTTCAGCCGCCCAGATTTCAGTGTCCTCATGGCGCGCGAGCATGGCAGTAGACAGCCCGGCGATTAGCCCGCCACCTCCGGCGGGGCAAATGACTCTATCCGCCCTTACGCCAAGCGCGTCCAATTGCTCAGCTATTTCCAGCCCAGTTGTACCTTGCCCGGCCATCAGGTCGTAATCGTCATAGGGCGGCACCAGCGTTGCGCCGGTTTTTTCGGCGATGTCCTGGGCTATTTTGGCCCGGTCACCCGTCTGTCGGTCATAGGTGATAACCTCGGCCCCCCACTGGGCGGTGTTGTCCAGCTTTATGCGGGGCGCATCTGCTGGCATCACTATCTTAGCCGAAACCCCCATCGCGTTTGCGGCAGCCGCAACGCCTTGTGCGTGGTTGCCGGATGAATATGCCACGACCCCTGCCTTGCGCTGGCCTTCGCCAAGCGACGCAATCTTGTTGTAAGCACCACGTATTTTGAACGAGCCGGTCTTTTGCAGGCAATCCGATTTGATCAGCAACCGGAACCCAAGCGCGTTGTTGAGCAGTGGAGATTCCAACAACGGGGTTCGGATCACGACATCCTGTAACCGCTCGGCAGCCTGAGTGATCATTTCAATGGTCAACACTGCGTCACGTCCCCACCTGCAAAGTTGAATGAAAGCGGCGTAGAAGGGCGATCACGCTTCGGGCGGTGATGATGCCGGTAGCCGGGTTTTCAGCGCTCGGCCGGTTCTGAATAGACATTGTGAAATCCGAGCTGTCGGAAGTTACCTCTACCGAATGTGTGTTTCGCGTCAGGGATGGATCAGCCCAGACCTCCATGCGGGTCTTGTCTGGACCAAGCCCGGCCATGCTGATCGCTGCCGCGACATTCACGTTGGCGGGGAATTCGCGTGCCACTTCGGTGACACTGCCTGCGATCACTTGTTTTGGCCCTTGAAGCGCGGTTAGATCCATGCCCAACCGCGCGACAAAAGGTGCCCTGATAAGGCTTTCGACCGGTTTGCGGGTCACTATTGTGACCGAATGAATCTGGCCGACATTCACTGCATTCAACGCGTCCAGACCCAGCATCGCACCTGACGCGACCATAATGCGGCTACCGTTTTTCGCCGCAAGAGAGATTAGGTCGTCCCGGGCAAGCAACTGGCTGGCCGAAAGCACAACCAGTTGCTTGCCTGCCCGCAAAACCGGGTCAGCCAGATCGCCGAACAATGCGGGGGGGAGAGCTTCGATCACACAATCACAGGTCAAGGCCAACGTTCCGAAATCCACTACATGCGCCGGATGTTTCAGAGTATCATTCAGGGCAGCCGCCTTTTCGCTGGTTCGCGCCGCCAGACCACCCAGCGCACATCCTGGAACTTCACCGTTGTCCAATGCGCGTGCAACCGCCGCACCGACAGCTCCGATACCGGCAACTCCAATTCTCATAACAGGTCTTTCTTTGGTGGTGGTTCCTCGGGAACCGTATCATGACGTCAGGTGCAAGGCTCAATCCGCCGCTTTTACTGCTGACAGGAATTGCTGTGTGCGTTCGCGTTTGGGATTGCCGAACAGATCCTCCGGAGGACCCTGTTCTTCGATCTTCCCTTGGTAGAAGAAACAAACGCGATCTGAAATGTCGCGCGCAAAGCCCATCTGGTGTGTCACCATCAACATGGTGAGGTTGTGCTCGGCCACCAGTTTGCGGATGACGCCGGTCACTTCACCGATTACCTCGGGGTCAAGCGCCGAGGTGACTTCATCAAACAGCATCACCTTGGGGCGCATGGCCAACGCCCGGGCGATGGCGACACGTTGCTGCTGACCGCCCGACAGGCGCGAAGGATGCTGGTCCTTTTTGTCGATCATGCCGACCATCGACAACAACTCTTCGGACCGTTCTCGGGCCTCAGCCTTTGGCAAACCCAGCACCTGCACAGGCCCTTCCATGCAGTTCTGTAGGGCGGTCATATGTGGAAACAGGTTGAAATGCTGGAAACACATGCCGATTGAGGACCGGGCCCGGCGCAGGTATTTCGCGTCCGCCGGCACCAGAACCCCGTTCTTTTCCATATGGGTAAGCGGTTTGCCATCAACATAGATGACGCCGCCATTGATGGTTTCCAAAGTCATCAGCATGCGCAACACGGTGGTTTTGCCCGAGCCGGACGGGCCGATCACGGTGACCATCTCACCCTCCGACACGTCCAGATGCAGACTGTCCAGTACGGTCAGGGCGCCATAGCTTTTGGTTACGTTCATGAACCGTACCATCGGCACGTCGGGCCCGGTCAGTTCCAGTGGGTATTGCGACATATCTTCCATCAGTTCATTCCCAGTTTCTTGCGCACCCAGGCCTCAAAGAGTTTGATCAACCCGGCTGCGGGCAGTGAAATCGCCAGGAAGATGATCCCGACTATGGTATAGGGTTCCAAATACCTGTAAGTTGACCCACCAATGGCATTCGCCGCCTGCATCAGCTCGGCCACGCCGATAACCGACAGCATCGGTGTGTCCTTGAATATCCCAACCAGGTAATTGCCCATCCCAGCCATTGAGGGCGGCAGGGCTTGGGGGATGATAACGCGAAAATAGGTCTTGGTCGTGCTCAGGTTCAGTGCGGTGCAAGCCTCCCACTGTCCTTTCGGCACCGACTCGAGGCCGCCGCGATAAACCTCAGACAGGTAGGCCGAATAATGCAGCCCGATGGCGATCATCCCTGCCACCCATGGACTGAGGCGTATCCCGAATTGCGGGCCGACAAAGAACACAAAGAAAATCTGCAGCACCAGCGGCGTCGATCGGATGAATTCGACACATTCCCGCACCACCATTGTGACGATGCGCGACGGTGTGCGTTGCGCCAGTGCAAAAACCAGCCCCAGTACCACTGCGATCCCATAGCCGATTCCGGCAGCGGCCAGCGTGTTCAGCGTGGCCTGTAAAAGCCGGGGAAGAATTTCAAAGGTAAAATCCCAACGCCAGTCAAACATAGCTTACGCCCTCCCCAATTTGCGTGCCATGAAGCGTTCGAGCCACCGCATGAACGGCGTCACGATCAGCCGCGCAAGAATGTAGTAAATTATCAGTGCTGTCCCGAAAGCCTGCGCTGACAGGAAGGTGGAGCCGTTTATTTGCTTGGCTTCGAACATCAGGTCAGTAACCGAAATCAACGACACCAGCGCGGTCGCCTTCAGCAGTTCGATCATCAGGTTGCCCCAAGGCGGCAGCATGTTCAAAAACGCCTGTGGCAGGATGATCCGATACATCCGTTTGGCCGGAGACATCGAGATCGCATAAGCCGCTTCCCACTGCCCTTTGGGCACCGACTGAATGCCGCCACGCACGAGTTCGGCACCATAGGCCCCGAGGTTCAGCCCGACCGCAATGAAACCGGCAAAGAACTTGTCCAGCGTCAATCCGAAGAGAGGCAGGACAAAGAAAATCCAATAAAGCTGCACTAAAAGAGACGTGCCCCGGAAGATTTCAATGTAAACGCCGGCCGTCCAGCGCACCGCAATATTCCGTGACAGTTTCATCAACCCTGCGGTCAGAGCGAGCACAATGGCAAGCGCTGCCGACAGAAAAAACTGCGCGATTGTGACCAGCGTTCCGTCCAGAAAACGCGGCGCGTTTTCGGCGAGAAATTCCCAATATGACATGACGTATCCCGGATGGCGGACGTAAAAGGCGGGCCGAACCTGACCCGCCTGCTAAAGCAATGCCGTCAACGGTTCTGGCAAATCCATTCGGTTTTCACGCTTGGATCCGGAACCTGAAATTCAGTGTATTCGTATGGCGCAACGGCGGCCAACATCTCTTCTGAACCCAAGTACTCTGCCTGCGCGGCATTGAAGGCCTCAAGAAAGTCGCTGTCTTCCGGGCGGAAACCGATACCAACCCAGTTCTGGGTCCATTCGGGCAACGCGTTAGGATCGGTGACCTCAAGCTCGCCATCGGATTGGGCCGCCAGGTTTTGCGCCGTGAAGAACGTCATAGCACCTGCGTCAGCACGACCAACACGCATTGCGGCTAGCACCTCAGTTGGCCCGGGCACTTCGAGGATCTGCTCGGCTGCCACGCCTTCGCGTTTGGCGGCATCAACCGTGTTGTAACCGGCGCCAGTGACCATCGTGGCCCCCTGATCTTTGATGTCAGCATAAGAGGTGATGTTCTTCGGGTTGCCAGCGGGAACCACAAAGGCATCGCCAAAAATCCCCATCGGCTCGGAGAAATCAATGCTCTCACAACGCGCTTCAAGAATGTACATGCCACCCGTGATGATATCAAAGCGATTGGCTTTGAGGCCCGGGATCAATCCACCCCAATCTGTCACGACGGGCTCGATGTTGTCGTAGCCCATTGCCTTCAGGACACCCAGCGTGTGTACGTTTGCAAATCCAAGTGGTGCGTCGTTGTCGCCGGGGTAAGACCACGGCACTTCATTGGAGAAACCAATCCGAATGGTCTCACCACTTTCGATACGATCCATGAGTGGACCCGCCAGCGCCGATGTCGCGACACCCACAATGGTTGTCGCGGCGATAATAGTGGTTCTTAGTATTTGGCTCATTGGTCTCTCCCTGATTGATTCCCTGAACTACGGCGTATTGGTATACCTTTTTGGGAAGTTTCTCAACATAAATCTGCAATTTCGCAAAAATGTCCCAATATTTTGGGGCCTATCATGAACAGCGCCAGCCTCTTGACTTATCATTGGTATACCTTAACAGTCGACGCAGTGGAATCAATCTCAGTTAGGAGACACCGAATGATCGAACACGCCCCGTTCCCAAAAGAGGAGCTGGACCACCGACTCAACCGTGTAAAAACCGTCCTGTCCGAGCAGAATCTGGACGGGATCGTTATCTCGGTGCCCGAAAACATCTATTATCTGACCGGTTTGGACCACTGGGGGTTCTTTGCTGCCCATGTTCTCGTTGTGAACCGAGATGGCGAGATGGCGCTGATCTGCCGGGCCATGGAAAAGATCACGTTTGACAATCAGGTGAGAAACGCCCGGTTCTATGGTCATCAGGATCACGAAGAGCTTTCTGACTACGTGGTACAGGCGATGAAGGACCTAGGCCTGTCCGGTGGTCGCGTCGCGCTCGAAAGGCGCAGCCTGTTCTTGCACCTGCATCATGCCGAAGGGATATTGGCAAAGGCGGAGGGCGTCGAATGGGCGGACGGATCCGGTCTGGTCGACAACCTGCGACAGGCAAAATCCCCGCTGGAAATCGAATACACACGCAAGGCCGCCAAGGCCGCAGATGTCGGCATGAGCGCTTGCATTGACCTGATCCGCGACGGCGCGACAGATTATGAGATTGCCGCGGAGTACATGCGCGCCTCGACTCTGGCAGGTAGTGAGCCGACCGGCTTTGGCCCGTTC
This sequence comes from Ruegeria sp. AB8, assembly GCF_056542605.1. NCBI lineage: Bacteria > Pseudomonadati > Pseudomonadota > Alphaproteobacteria > Rhodobacterales > Roseobacteraceae > Ruegeria > Ruegeria sp. AB8. The sequence continues at coordinate 57,137 of NZ_JBQGAB010000017.1, read as the reverse complement.
ATTCGTCCAGCCACACGCTCGGGCGAAGAGCATACGACCTGGCGTGGCGAAACCTTCCGAACTGGTGACGCGGTGTTTCTGGAAAATGCCGCATCCTATCGCAAATATCACGCGCCTATGGGCCGGTTGGTCTTTGTGGGCAGCGCGCCGGAGGGGGCTGAGAAGTCGGCAGAGCTGGCCATGGACGGCATGAAGGCAATCTGCAGTGCATTGAAAGTAGGCGGCAAGGCCGGGGAGGCATACGCCGCCTGGCGCGAGGTAGCCGCAAGCGGCGGCTTGGCAGACTACGAACGGCATCATTGCGGTTATATGGTGGGCATCGGATTCTCACCCAGTTGGACAGGTGGGTCCATGGTAACCAGCCTCTTCCCCGGGTCAGAACGCACGCTGGAGGTCGGCATGGTGTTCCACGCCCACAGCTGGTTCACAGACACCGACGTCGTCGACTACTTCATCTCGAACACGGTCATTCTCACCGAAGATGGTGCCGAAGTGCTGACCGCCACAACACCTGAAAGCCTTGTCATAAAGTGATGACACGCACCGAAAGGCACACAATGCTGACGCAAGAACACATGACCGCTTATCGAAACGATGGCGTGGTTCAGATCAAAAACGCATTTTCGCAGGAATGGTTGGACGAAGTGCGAAGTTCGATTGAATTTGGTCGCGCCAATCCGGGGCCGATGTATCTGGACTATTCCAAAGACACCAATCCGGGCACCTACTGCACAGACATGTGGATCTGGCGCGAAAATGCCCACATGAAGAATTTCATTTTCAATTCTCCAGCGGCAGAACTTGCAGGCGAAGCGATGGAGGCCAGTTCCGTTGCACTCGTGACTGACAATTGGCTGGTGCGCGAGGCCGGCGCGGTCAACAGAGCGCCCTGGCACCATGACAACCCCTATTTCGATGTCAGCGGCGAATGGTGTGTACTGTGGATGGGACTTGAACCCGTTCGTCAGGGTGAGGGCGTGGTCTTCCTCAAGGGTTCGCACAAATGGGGGCGCAAATTCATGCCTCTCAGCTTTGCCGGCACCGGACAAAAGGCAGCACTACAGGAACCCTATGAGCCCACACCGGACTTCACTGAAAATCTGGATGATTATGACGTGCTGGAATTTGATCTGGACCCCGGTGATTGCCTGATCTTCGATTCCCATACATTGCATGGCGCCCCCAACCCTGTACCGCCTGAACGTACCGTCAACCGTCTGACAATGCGCTTCGCCCACGGGAATGCAGCGTTTGAAAAACGAGGCAGTTGGACCGACGCGCAGACAGAATACTGGCAGGCTCATGGAATGAAGGAAGGTGAACCCATTGTAGGCGAACTGCTGCCGCTTGTGTGGAGCCGGTAGCTGTATTTGAACGAACATCAGTCGCAAAGGTTTCGATGGTTGAATATGCCACTGAGCTAGTAGCCAACGAAACGGCACAACTCCAGCTCTAGAAGGTCTCTCCTCATGGTCCTGGCGCTACTCAAATACGGTCTCTCTCGACGCTATCCGGTGCGTGAGGAGATTCCCCGAACCCCTGATCTGAAAAAACACTACGACGTCGTGATCATAGGTGGCGGCGGTCACGGAGTGTCGCTTGCCTATCATCTGGCGACGAAACACGGCATAACAAATATTGCCATTCTAGAAAAAGGCTACCTGGGCGGCGGCAACACAGCGCGCAATACCACGGTGATCCGCTCCAACTACATCACCTCGCAGTCAATCAAGTTCTATGCCGCTTCTATGCGGCTCTATGAAAGCTTGGCCAACGAGCTGGACTACAACCTGATGTACTCCCGCCGGGGTCAGCTGACCCTGTCTCATTCCGATGGCGTTTCGCGGGCGCTGCGCCTACGGGCGGACAGTGGCACATTTCTGGGTGAACGCAACGAAATCCTGGATCGTCAGCAGATCAAAGAGCTGGTGCCCAGTCTAAACCTGGATATTGAAGGTCGCCCAATCCTCAAAGGTTTGTGGCACCCGGATGCTGCCACCGCGCGGCACGACGCGGTTGCTTGGGGATATGCCATCCGTGCTTGTGACCGCGGTGTGGAATTGCACCAGAAAACTCAGGTGACTGGTCTGACAGTGGACAGGAATAAGGTCACAGAAGTGCAGACCAATCGTGGCAATGTCTCGGCTGGGGCTGTGGTGCAATGTGTGGCCGGGCATTCCTCGGTTGTGGCTGCCATGGCCGGGCTACGCTTGCCGATCCGCAGCTTCCCGCTGCAGGCCATGGTGACCCACCCGGTGAAACCCTTCCTAAACCCGATGGTCTCCTCCACTGCGCTGCATTGCTATATTTCGCAATCCGCCCGTGGCGAGCTGGTGATTGGCGGGGGTTCTGATCCTTATGAGCTCTACAACACTCGCTCAACGCTGGACATGAAGGAAAGTCTGGCGGCCTCCGCGCTGGAGATGTTTCCCTTCATTGGGGATCTGAAAATTCTGCGTCAATGGGCGGGTATCACCGACATGACGCCGGATTACAGCCCGGTCATGGGACGTTCGCCATTGGACAACTACTGGCTGGATGCGGGCTGGGGCACATGGGGATTCAAGTCGACCCCCGCCAGCGGTTTCTATCTGGCACAGGCAATTGCTGAAGACCGGGTGCCGGAAATGATCCAACCCTTCCGCCTTGATCGTTTCGACACTTTTGACCTGGTTAATGAAATGGGTGCCACAGCGGCCAGCCACTAAGGGACAACGCAATTGAAAATCATGCACTGTCCGTTGAACGGACCCCGCAACATTTCCGAATTCATTTGTTACGGCGAATTCCACAACCATCCCGACCCGGACAAGACTTCCGACAAGGATTGGGCCGAGTACGTCTGGCTCGCCAATAACGCCGCTGGCGTAGTGCGCGAATGGTGGTGCCATACGCCGACCAACTACTGGTTCATTGCCGAACGTAACACCGTGACAGACGAAATCCTTCGAACCTATCCATCCGAGGACCTTCGCCCATCCGAGGAACTCCGATCATGACTCAAATCACTCGAACCGGCGCGCTGATCGACAGCACGAAACCGATCACTTTTTTCTTTGAGGGAAAACGCTACTCCGGTGTTCAGGGCGACACCATTGCCTCGGCCCTGGCGGCCAATGGGCAATGGGTTCTGTCGCGCAGCTTCAAATACCATCGCCCGCGCGGGGTGCTGACCATGGCCGGTCAGGACGCCAATACATTGGTGCAGATCGGCAATGAGGTCAGCGTTTTTGCCGACCGTCACCCGATTTCTGAAGGGCTAGAGATCAAGGCTCAAAACGTCAACGGTTCCTTGGAGAAAGATCGCGACTTCTTCATGAACCGTATGGGGCGTTTCATGCCTGTGGGGTTCTATTATCGCACTTTCTATAAGCCTAAAGGCATCTGGGAGAAAATCTGGGAACCGCTGATCCGTGCCAAGGCGGGTCTGGGCACTATGGATATCAATGCGCCCGAAGACGGTTATCACGACAAAGCTTATGGCTGGTATGATGTGGTTGTGGTGGGTGCCGGTCCTGCTGGTCTGGCTGCGGCGCTAGAGGCGGCCAAGTTGGGTGGGTCTGTTCTGCTGGTTGATGAAAATCCACAGCTGGGCGGCGCGGCGACCTATGCACGCGGCATGAATTTGCAAGACCTGATCGATCATGTCGAGGCGATGGAAAACATCGAGACTTGGACTGACGCCGTCTGTAATGGCTGGTTTGCCGACAATTGGCTGGCGGTGATCCAGGGTAACCGATTGCACAAAATCCGGGCGCGTCAGTTGGTGCTTGCCACAGGACTGATCGAACAACCCGCGCAATTCCGCAACAACGATCTGCCTGGGATTATGCAGGGTTCCGCTGCGCAGCGTTTGATAAAATCTTACGGTGTCACACCGGGGCAGACGGCAGTTGTTCTGGCGGGCAACGATGACGCCTATGGTGTGGCTCTTGACTTGGTGGATGCAGGTGTTTCCGTCACTGTCTGCGAACTGCGCAAGGAGGCGGAAGGGCCATTGCGGGCACAGGTTCAGACAGTGGGGCTTACCATCCACGATGGCTGCTGCATCTATGAGGCCTTGCCCGGGCCAGGCCACAAGCATGTGCGGGGCGTCTCCATTGCCGAATTGGACGACGCGGGTGCAGCGACTGGTAAGCAGCGGATGCTACCGTGCGATCTGGTCTGCATGTCGGTGGGCTACACACCAACCTATCAGCTCGCTGTGCAAGCTGGCGGCAAAGTTGGGTATGACGATAAAACGGCCATGTTCTCGATCACTGGGCACAACGCCGACGTTGGTCTCGCTGGATCAATGGATGGCCGATACGCGCTGGAGCGCTGTGTAGCTCATGGCACGGCCATGGGTGCGCGGGCTGCGGCCCGGCTGTCGGAGGCTGATGCCCCGGAAGCGCCAGACAAATGCGCCACTTCGCCCAATTACCCCTGGCCTATTTTCCCACATCCTAAAGGCAAGGATTTTGTGGATTTCGACGAAGATCTGCAAATCAAGGACATCAAGAATGCGGTTGCCGAGGGCTACCGCGAACTGGAATTGGTTAAACGCTTCTCCACCGTTGGCATGGGGCCTAGCCAAGGTCGGCACGCGGCGCTGCCGACCGCACGCCTGGTCGCCAAACACTCCGACCGCACTGTTGCGGAAGTGGGGGTCACCACCGCGCGACCACCTTTTACAACGGAAAAGATTGCCACGCTGGCGGGACGTAAGTTCACGCCGATGCGCCGCACGCCGATGCATTCCCGGCATGAGTCAGCCGGAGCAGAATGGTTGCTGGCAGGGAATTGGCAACGTCCGGCTTATTATGGGCGGGGCAATGCTAAGAAGACCATTGCGCTCGAAGTCAGTAATGCGCGCACCAACGTCGGTATGATCGATGTTTCAACGCTTGGTGGGTTGGATGTGCGCGGTCCTGATGCGGCAGAATTCCTCAATCGGATGTACACATTTGCCTATGCCAAACTGCCCATCGGCAAAACACGTTACCTGCTGATGACCAATGAGGCGGGTACAGTGATTGACGACGGTGTGGCTTGCCGCATTGCCGAGGATTACTTCTACATCACCGCAACCACCACCGGCGTCGACAATATCTACCGTAATATGCTGTGGTGGAACGCCCAATGGCGGTTGGACGTGGATATTGCCAATGTGACCGCAGCCTATGCCGGCGTGAACCTTGCCGGACCAAATGCCCGTACGGTGCTTAACAAGCTGACAGATGATATCGCCACTGGCGCTGAGGATTTCCCGTATCTCGCTTATCGCGAGGGGCATGTGGCAGGCATTCCCGCTCGGGCTTTCCGGGTCGGTTTCATTGGTGAGTTGGGCTACGAAATCCATGTGCCCGCGCGTTATGGCGGGGCGCTTTGGGATGCTATTGCTGAAGCGGGTGCCGAGTTTGGCATTCGCCCCTTCGGGCTGGAAGCACAGCGCGTCATGCGACTGGAAAAGGGCCATGTGATTGTTGGCCAGGACACCGACGGTATGACCACGCCGGAAGAGCTGGACATGATCTGGGCGGTGGCCAATAAGAAACCATTCTTCGTCGGCAAACGCAGTCTGGAATTGCGCAACAAGACGCTTAGGGATCGTAAATTGGTCGGCTTCTCCCTGGATGAGATGCCTACGGCTGGATTGGAAGAAAGCAATCTGGTGATCAAAAATGGTGAGATCGCGGGCTTTGTGACGTCGATCTGTCAGTCGCCTTCGGTGGGCAAGGTCATTGGTCTGGCCTATGCGGCCCGCTCTGACAGCGAGACCGGTGCGAAGATCACCTTGCGTGCCAGTGACGGAAGCCTGCATCAGGCAACCGTTTGCTCCCCCCATTTCTACGACCCCGACAACAAGCGGCAGGAGATGTGATCATGGACAATCCAATCGCACAAAGCCCCTTTGCTCATCGTTTGCGCGACACTCGCCCGACAGTCAGCGGCGGTGTGAAGATTACCGACCTTTCCGCCTTGCCGCGCACCGGCTTCAAAGGCCGAGGCACCCGCGACTGGCTGGCATCTCAAGTTGACACCGTGCCAGACGCCCCCAACCAAGCCGCCTTTCAAGACGATGGCACAGTCATCGCCTGGCTAGGCGGGCAGGAATACCTGGCACTGCCTGATCCAGAGGGTCGTTCCACCTTCTGCGCAAATCTGACGAAGGCCTGGGATACGGCGCGGTCCACTGGCACTCAGGGCATCGGCTTTCCGCTGCCTCGGGAAGACAGCCATAGTTGGCTGTGGATCACCGGCGCAGATGTACCGTCGATGATGGCCAAGATTTGTGGTGTGGATCTGCGGCCTGACGTCTTTGCGGAAGGGGACGTGGCGCAAACCGTAGTTGCGCGGCTCGGTGCCATCCTGCTGCGCCAGGATCGCAACGGCGAGTTCGGGCTTTATATGCTGAGCGATTTTGCTTCCGGCCATTACCTGTGGGATGTCCTACAAGATGCGGCGGCGGAATTTGGCGGAGGATTTGTCTGAGATGCCAAGCTACCAGTTTAACTCGGACAATGGTGCACCGGTTTGTGACGAGGTGATGCAGGCTTTGATCGCCTGCAACACTGGCGTTGAGACAGCTTATGGCGCGGATCAGTGGGCCGAGCGTTTGAACCCGGCATTTTCCGAGTTCTTCGAGCGTGAAGCCTTTGTCTTTCCCGTGCCCACGGGTACAGCAGGCAACGGTTTGGCTCTGGGCGCGATCACGCCACCCTATGGCACTATCTTTTGCCACCGCCTGGCTCATGTGGTCACCACCGAATGTGGCGCGCCGGAGTTTTATTCTGGTGGTGGGCGCATGACTTTACTGAGCGGGGCGCACAATAAGATCACGCCACAGGCCTTGCGTCAGGCGCTTTCCGATCATGGCATTGGCAACGCCCATCATATGCAGGCCAGCGCGCTTTGTCTGACCCAGGCCACCGAATGCGGTGTCACCTATGGGTTGGAGGAATTAGCTGAACTGAATGCCATCGCTCACGGTACGGGCATGAAGACCCATCTGGATGGGGCGCGGTTTTCCAATGCGCTCGTCCACCTGGGCTGTTCCCCTGCGGAAATGACTTGGAAGGCGGGTGTTGATCTGCTGACCTACGGCACCACCAAAAATGGCACGATGAACGCTGAAGCCGTGATCACATTTGATCCGGCCATCGGCGCGGCGCTGCGCTTCATGCATAAACGAGCAGGGCACCTTTCGTCGAAGATGCGCTACATGTCCGCCCAGCTCCTTGCCCATTTGGAGGATGATCTGTGGCGGACAAATGCGGCCCGCGCCAATGGCAATGCCACACGTATCCTCGCTGCCTTGCACGCCTGCCCAGGGGTCGAAGTTGTCCATCCGGTGCATATCAACGAAGTCTTTGTTCAGTTGCCGCTTGCGCTAGAGGCAGCGCTAGTAAAGGTAGGATTGTCCCTGCGTCCCTGGGTTTGTGACGGGCAAGGCAATGGAGTGCGCATGGTGATGTCCTATGCGGATGAGGAATCCCACTTGGAAATTTTTGAACATACCTGTCGTAATTTTTCGAAAAACTGCAATTAGGGCGCTTATCCGAGGCTTTTTCACGCACCGCTGCAGATTTGATGCCGGGAGATAACAAATGCTTTGAGCGTAGACTTTTAGAATTTTGTCAATGCAACAAACTGGAGGAGAGTGAGTTCTACCATGAGAATCGGAATTGTTGGAACAGGTACCATAGCCGCCGCCGTTGTCGATGGGATTGCTGAGGACGGCCACCAAATCACCGTTTCACACCGCGGAGAGGCGCACTCCTCCCGGCTCGCTGGAAAATATGAAAATGTGACTGTTGCTGACAATCAAGAGGTCCTTGATGCGAGTGACATCGTGTTCCTGGGTCTGGTGGCTGAACAAGCAAGGCCCGTTCTCTCTTCCCTGACATTCAGGCCAGACCAAAAGATCATATCACTCATGTCCGGCCCGACGCTCTCAGATTTGCGAGAAATGGTTGCGCCGGCGACTGCTGTCGCAAATATGATCCCTTTTCCTGGAATCGCCACAGGCGGATCTCCGATCTTGATACTGGGCGATGCTGCAATCGCCAATGCGCTTTTTGGGGCTCGCAATTCTATCTTCCAACTAGCGGATCAAAGTGAACTTGCCGCCTATCTCGCCGCTCAGGCTGTGCTTTCACCGGCAACCGTCATGGTGCAGAAAGCCGGAGAATGGCTGGGAGAAAATGTTAAAGATGCTGCGCAGGGCGAAGCGTTTTTACGTGCTCTGGTCGGCTCTAGCCTGCAAGCCACTCCGGATTGCCAGCACCTGATCCGGGCACTGAACACACCCGGAGGATATAACCAGCGCCTGCGGAATTATATGGAAACTTCGGGCTTCACGGAGCAGCTTAAACAGGGGCTTTCCAAGTTATGAGCAGCTGTAGAGCATGATCCATAAGGGCAGAACAGACGACAGTGGCTGGCGAAACCAAAGTGGCCCGAACGCCAATGAGCGGCCTCCATTCGTTAGTTTTTCGGCAGTGCCGCGGAGCGGCGCGCTGCGTGCGCATGCAGCACAATGCCGCCGAAGCACTTTTTGAAATTCGCTAAAATTGCGCGTACCGCAATGCACGGATTAGCTATATTGCCAAGTTAGCCAAGCCGGTCTCTGAATTCGCTGGGTCGTCTCATAGCCGAACCGCTATCGACACGTACTCAAATCAGTATCTTTTTTCGAAAATTCCACGACGTTCATAAACCGTTGCGGCTTCTTCAATGAACTTCGCCAAAAGCTCTGCCTTATAGATGGACCGGAGAACATCGGCCTGCGCGTGAAGCATTTCCCTGCAACCATACGCTTTGCCAGAGCGTCAAAATCTTTCTGGTTTTCCTGTTGAACGGTCAGGATTGCGATGAATGCGACATCTGCAAATGCGATTGTCGGGATCGCCACAGCCAAGGCTGCGGCGATCACTTTCTTCAGAAAGGGCCTCATCGAGACACCCGCGCTCACAGTCCTTCGCGGTGCGTGAACTGCCCATTCATCACGGTGCCCAAGATCTTGATGCCTGAAATGTTGCGTGGTTCGACATCCTCGATATCCTGATCCAGAACTACGAGATCGGCGTACTTCCCAACTTCAATCGTTCCGATCTTGTCCTCCATTGCTTGCTGCTGCGCAGGGTAAATCGTGATCGCCTTGAGCGCTTCGTGCAACGATGCAGGTTTGCGCGAAAGTGGGAATGGCTTGGATTCATCGTTGAAAGGATCGCGCAGGGTCATCGCGATTTCAACATTGAGCAGAGGGCCAATAAGATCGATCGGAGCGGAGGGCACATCCGACGAAATAGACACATTGTGCCCCAAAGCCATAAGCGACGAGTAACGGGCAAAGGTCGCTTCGACGCGGGCGCTCCCCAGCAGGTCAAGGGCGTTCACATCCTGCGCTTCCCAATCGACGTGGAAAATTGGCGTCGTGTTGACCATGATCTCATTTTCAATCACCGTTTCGTGGTCTTTGTCCGAAACCCAGAAGTAGTGGTGAAGAAGGTTGTTGGGCACGTCATACCCTGCACCGCGTGACGTCATGATGGCATTTACGGCGTTGCGCACGGTTTGAGACCCATCAACATGTGTCCCAACTGGCAAGCCGACCCGATTGGCCTGAAGATATACCGACGTGATCATTGGGCCCTCGATTGCTGCGGCCCCACGCGTTCCATCAGTGTAAGGGTCCATCATCCATGCCGTTTGAGAGCTCCAATTTCCCTCAGGGTGGATTTTGATGCCCCAGATTCGCAGCATGTCGCTGTCATACTTCTCGCGCAGTTCCACGGTATGCGCGACGATGTCATCTGCCTTGGCAGTGGGATCCTTGAAACCGGTCGCCACAAAGGTTCTCAGAGTGAGTTCGCCTGCCTTTTCCAATTCGTGAAGATGCGCCAGAGCGAGTTTTTCATCCTCCGTGCTGAGCGGCAGGTCCGTCACGGTTGGCATGGCAATCAAGGGCACGTGAACAGCCGTCAAACCGGTTTTTACCGCCTGTTCATAAAGCCGTTTCTGAATATCCGGGATAGAAGCGGCAGCGTCCCATGCACCGGCATTTCGGAATGCTGTCGCCCACTGGAATTCAATGCCGATGCCGGTTTGTTTGCCATCCGCATCGCGTTGCCAGAACATCACCCCAGGCACCTGATCGGGTTCATCGGGGTCGACCCCGCCAGCCTCAAAGGCCTTGGAGTTCATCCAGACATCGTGGATTGTGAAATCAAGGATAAACGCCGGACGATCCGAAACGACGGAGTCCAGATCTTCTTTGGTGGGCCAGCCACCATATGAGACCTGGTTGAAGCCGTAGCCAAGGATCAGTTCTTCATCCGGGTTTTCGTCTGCATGCTTCTTGATCGCTGCCAGCGCTTCATCGAGCGTTTCAATGCCGAACAGGCTCACACCGCGGGTCGTCCAGCCGGACACAATGATATGGTCGTGCCCGGATACAAACCCCGGCAAAAGGGTGTCACCACCCAGATCAAATACCTCGGTTTTTTCACCAATCAAAGCCTGTGCTCCGGCAGCATCACCCACATAGGAAATCTCGTTGCCGGTCACCGCAACCGCCTCGGCACTTGGTGCATCATCGTTCATTGTAAGAACGCTGGCGTTCGTGAACACCATGTCTGCCGTTTGCGCAGTAAGTGCTGTCGCAAACAGCAACAGGAAAGCGCCATTTGATTAGCTGAACAAAGCAAAACAGACCTGACCGATCAGTCCGAATTGTTCTGAAGGCGCTGTTCTATGGGTTTCACCCTATTCCACGTTAACTCCGTGAGAACTAGGTCAGTACGAAAGACAAGGTTTTACTCCTCAAGGATCCCGCTATGGAACTGAACTCTTCGATTTCCGCCGTCATTACCGGTGGCGCCTCTGGTCTTGGTGAAGCCACCGCCCGCGACCTAGCCAGCCACGGTGTCCGGGTCGGCATTTTCGATTTGGACGAAGACCGAGGTGTTGCGTTAGCCGAAGAACTTGGCGGCGCATTTGCCAAGGTCGATGTCTCCGATCTGACCAGTGTTGAAGCTGGATTTGAAACTATACGCGCCAAAATTGGTCAGGAACGTATCATGGTGAATTGTGCCGGTGTCGGCACGCCGGGCAAGACCATCTCGAAGGGCATTCCGATGGAATCCGCCTTCTTCGACAAGGTTCTCAAAATCAACCTGCTGGGCACCTTCCACTGCGCCTCGAGGTCCGCGCTTGGCATGGTCGCGGCCGATCCGCTGAACCAAGATGGCGAGCGTGGCGTGATCATCAATACCGCGTCGGTCGCGGCCTTTGACGGACAGATGGGCCAGATTGCCTATAGCGCATCGAAGGCGGGTGTCGTTGGCATGACGCTTCCCATGGCCCGCGATTTGTCGCGGGATGGCGTGCGCGTCGTGACAATTGCTCCGGGGCTGTTCAAAACCCCGATGATGACCGCCCTGCCGCAAGAGGCACAAGATTCGCTTGGCGCTCAGGTACCTTTCCCGGCCCGTCTTGGGCATCCGTCAGAGTTTGCCAAACTGGCCACGCATATCGCCGAAAACAGCATGATGAACGGCGAAACCATCCGTCTGGATGGCTCCATCCGGCTTGGAATTCGCTGATGAGCACTCCGGTGCTCTATGACTTTTCTGGTGATGTGGCAACGCTCAAGCTGCATCGCCCAGATGCGGCCAATGCGATGAGCGTGGCTTTGCTTGCCGCGCTCGAATCTGCGGCCTTGCGCGCCGCAGAAGACAAGGCGCGCGCGGTTCTGATCACGGGTTCGGGGGATCGGTTCTTCAGCTGTGGCGGCGATCTGGCCGAGATTGTCAACGCCTCGGACCGTGCCGCCTATCTCGACCAGGGATTGCAGCATCTGCATGGCGCAATTGTTGCGCTCTGCGAAATGGATGCGCCTGTCGTCATAGCTCTCAACGGTCAGGCTGCGGGCGGTGGTATGTCGTTAGCCCTGGCTGGAGACTATGCCATCGCCACCCCCGAAGTGACCTTGACCCCGGCCTATGCGGCAATCGGTATGTCACCGGATGGCGGGTTAACGGCATCTCTTTCAAGGCAGGTGGGTGTGCAACGGGCCAAGTCAATCATCCTACACAACCGCAAACTCACTGCGAATGAGGCACTTGATCTGGGACTCGTTGCCGAAATCGTGCCGAAATGGACCCTCAAAAACCGGGGCCGGGAACTGGCTGACGCGTTTGCTCAGGGACCAACGCTTGCCTATGGCAAGACGAAACGCTTGTGCCATGCGGCGATGCATACCTCGCTGAGCGACCAACTCGATGCCGAGGCCGACGCGATCAGAACCTCTATTGCGACCGAAGACAACGAGGTCGCTATGCGCGCCTTTCTGGAAAAACGGCGACCAAAGTTTGCTGGACGATAGGAGAAAATTATGTCCAACACAGCCTATATTTTTGATGCGCTGCGCACCCCACGCGGCAAAGGTCGCGCCGATGGCGCGTTAAATGAAATCAAACCTGTGGAACTAGCCGCCGGGGTGCTGCGTGCAGCGCGCGACCGCAATGGCATAGACACCACCCTTGTCGATGACGTGGTCCTGGGCTGCGTGACCCCGCTTGGCGAACAGGGTGGTGATATTGCTGTCTCCGCTACCCAGCGCGCCGGATATGACGAAAGCGTCGGTGGCGTGCAAATCAACCGCTTCTGTGGCTCGGGCCTGGAGGCGGTGAACGTCGCGACGCAGAAGATCGCATCGGGCATGGAAGACCTCGTGATCGCGGGTGGTGTGGAAAGTATGTCGCGCGTCACCATTCTGTCCGATGGCGGCGCGTGGCTTGGCGATCCGGAAACCATGTTGCGCAATGGCTTTGCGCCGCAGGGTGTGGGTGCTGACATGATTGCCACCATCGACGGTTATTCCCGAGAGGACGTGGACGCCTTCGCAGTCGAGTCCCAGCGTCGTGCCGCCGCCGCATGGCAACGTCGCGCATTCGACGGGGCCATCGTTCCGGTTGTTGACGAGATTGGCCGCACGATTCTGGCCACCGACGAGCACATGCGCCCAGATGCCACGGTCGAGAGCCTTGGCACACTGAAACTTTCGTTCGCAGCAATGGGAGAGGCGGGGTTCGACGCGGTCATGCTGGCGAAATACAGCGATTATGACGCGGTCAACCATGTGCATCACGCAGGCAATTCGTCCGGCATCGTCGACGGCGCGGCCGCCGTAGTGATCGGGTCCGAGGCCATAGGCACCAAGATCGACGCCAAACCCCGTGCGCGCATCCTTGCAACCGCCGTCACCAGCTCCGAACCGACGATCATGCTTACCGGTCCCGCCCCCGCCTCGCGCAAAGCACTGGCAAAAGCTGGGCTGGCTGTCGAGGACATCGACCTGTTCGAGATCAACGAGGCCTTCGCCAGCGTTGCCATGCGCTTCATGAAAGACATGGAGGTTTCGGCCGACAAGGTGAACGTCAACGGCGGCGCCATCGCCATGGGGCACCCCTTGGGCGCGACTGGCGCGATGATCCTCGGCACCCTCTTGGACGAGCTTGAAGCCCGCGACCAGAAACGCGGCCTTGCCACGTTGTGCATCGGCGGTGGCATGGGCATTGCAACCATCATCGAAAGGGTCTGATCCATGGCCAATTACACCTTTGCAATGGGCGATGATGGCATCGCCACAATCACGCTGGATACACAGGGCAAGCCGGTCAACGTGATCGACGCGGATTTCATCCCGATGATGGAGGAAATCCTTGGATGTCTTGATCGCGAAGCCAACCTCCGGGGCGTGATCATCACCTCGGCCAAGTCCACCTTCTTTGCCGGCGGCGACATCAATATGCTGGCATCAATCGACGATCCGCTCGCCGCATTCGACGTCGCGCAGGGCTTGAAAGACGTTTTGCGCCGACTTGAAACGCTCGGGAAACCAGTGATCGCAGCAATGAATGGTTCCGCCCTTGGTGGAGGGCTTGAGATCGCGCTGGCCTGTAATGGCCGTGTCGCGATGCGGGGAGAAAAGACCCGCTTTGGCCTTCCCGAAGTGGGCCTCGGATTGCTGCCCGGTGCGGGCGGCGTCGTTCGAACCACCCGAATGCTGGGGCTCAAGGCCGCGCTTCCCTTTCTTATGTCTGGCCGCGCCGCAGACGCCGACACAGCGCAAGAGATGGGGCTTGTGGATGTGGTTGTGGATGACGCACAGGCAATGATGGCAGCAGCGCGCGAGCTGATCAACGCACACCCATCGCCCTCCAAACCCTGGGATGAACGGCGCGAACGTATCCCGGGCGGCAATCCTTATCTGGGTGCGATGCCAAGCGTGATTTCCGGCACTTTTGCCGCCACCGTGAAAGCCGCCGGCAAAGAACCTGCCCCTCACGCTATCCTGGCCGCCGCAACAGAAGGCGCTGCTGCTGGATTTGCATCCGCTTGCAAAATCGAAAGCCGCTATTTTGCCCAGCTTTGCATCTCGCCCGAAGCCAAGACCAAATTGGCGGCGTTCCTGGCACGATAAAAACGAGAAACGGAGAACACCCGATGACCCTGTTTTCACCCGCCGCAACATGGCAGCAGGAGGAACACCAGATGTTTGCCGACAGTGTCGGCCGGTTTCTAGACGATGAACTGACACCGAACATTGAAACATGGGCCGAACAGGGACGCGTCGACCGCGAGTTCTGGCGCAAGGCCGGGGAGGCTGGGATCATGGCCGGTTCAATCCCCGAAGCCTTTGGGGGCGTCGAGGGCGGCATCGGATTCGACGCGATCACCGTCTATGAACAGGGTCGCCGCGGCGATACCGGCTGGGGCTACTCGATCCAATCGATCGTGATGCACTACATCACGACCTTTGGCTCGGAGGAGCAAAAGAACCGCTGGCTACCCAAGCTGGTGTCGGGTGAGATGGTCGGGGCAATTGCCATGACTGAACCGGGTACCGGGTCTGACCTGCAAGCCGTGCGGACCAGCGCGGTTAAAGACGGCAATTGCTATCGCATCAACGGCTCGAAAATCTTCATCACCAACGGACAACTGGCCGACTTGATCATCGTCGTGGCCAAGACCGGGGGTGAAGGCGCCAAAGGTACCTCACTGATCGTAATGGAGACTGAGGGCGCCGAAGGCTTCAAACGCGGCAAGAACCTAAAAAAGCTGGGCATGAAGGGCAATGACACGGCTGAACTGTTCTTTGAGGGCGTGAAGGTGCCTTTGACCAACCTACTGGGTGCAGACGAGGGTCAGGGCTTCTATCAGCTCATGAAGCAGCTTCCCTGGGAACGTCTGATTATCGCCATCACTGCCCTTGGTGTGATTGACTTTGCCCTCGATGAGACCGTGACATACGTTCAGGAACGCAAAGCCTTCGGTAAACGTGTCATGGATTTCCAAAACACGCGTTTCAAGCTGGCCGAGATCAAAACCAAAGCCGAATTGCTTCGGTCCTTCATCAACGAGAGCATTATGCTGCTGGAACAGGGCCAACTCACTGCCGAGCGTGCATCGATGGCGAAGTACTGGGCCAGCCAGACCCAGAACGAAGTGGTTCATGAATGCCTGCAACTCTTTGGGGGCTATGGCTACATGATGGAATATCCCATTGCGCGGCTCTATGCCGACAGCCGGGTTCAGATGATCTATGGCGGGACAAACGAGATCATGAAGGAACTGATCGCAAGGTCGATCGACGTCTAACCGCAATAAACCCAACAGGAAATGGAGACCGCGCACAATCACGCGCGGTCTCTGTACGTTATTCACATAGAACCGCCCCAAAACCATGCTTCCGCCGTAGCCGGGACAAAAAGGCAATCACACGTTTTGTCCCCATCAGCGTAGGAAACAGGTACCGCCAAGACAAAGACGAGCAGCCGATCGGCTGCCATGCAGCAGGATCACCGGCGCACCGTTTCCCTCACCGCTGTTAAAATACTGCACAGTGCAACCGGGCAGCGATTGGCTCATTTGAAATACTTCATGCCAAACGCGCCTGATCCTCAAGGGTTTCAAAAGTAAACTGGAGCTCTAGTGGCAGAGTTTCAACCGTCGCAGGTCACACTGCGGATCAAGGCGGCCCGCGACCGGATAACCTCGGCGAAATCGCTGCGAAACGTTCCCATCTCGTCCCGGGTGGTCGCCAGCGAAAGGTTGATCATGCCGCGCCTAGCAAAGAAGTGACCCCGCGCGATCATGTCGAGATGGATCAGGTCCAACAGGTCTTTTGGCGGTTTCTCATCTCCCAGAAGTGGCTTCGTCGGCGGCGAGTCGCGGAAGTGGAACACCATCATCGAGCCCAGTCCGGTGATCGACATTGGCACGTCGATCCCGGCCAACTCGCTTGCTAGGCTTTCACGAAACTGATTACCCGTCTCAAAGAAAGTGTCCGCCACGTCGGGTGTATAGACTTTACTCAGCCCGGCATGGCCGGCTGACATGGTAAGGATATTGTTGTTGAACGTGCCGGCATGCCCCCATGCGTTGGGATGTTCGGGATCAAAGCGGTCCATGATGTCGGCCCGCCCTCCAAAAGCGCCGAAAGTCAATCCGCCGCCAAGGTATTTGCCAAATGTTGTCAGGTCCGGCATGATACCTGTCAGCCCCTGCATCCCTCCGCGGGTGTGTCGCGATGACATGACCTCGTCAAAAATTAACAAAGCGCCAGTTTCTTGTGTGGTTTCGCGCAGGGCCGTCAGGAACTCTTGCGACCCGGGCATGCCACCGCCCGCACCAACCGTCGGCTCAACGATCACAACCGCCAGCTTGTCGCCAAGGGCACGGATCATGTCCCGAGCCATGTCGGTGTCATTGTAATCGCAATAGTGGAACGGAAACGGCGCGTTCATCTTGCCCGTACCTTCGAAACTCAAGACGCCGCCGTGATAGCCACCGTTCATGACCATGACACCCTCGCGCCCTGTAAAGGCGCGCGCGGCGGAAATGGCCATCATGTTGGACTCCGTGCCGGAATTGGTGAAGCGGATGCGTTCGACCGAATGAAACCGTTCGCACATCAGACGGGCGAACTCGGCTTCAACAAGGTTAGGTCCCCCCAGCACGATCCCCTTGGACAGGGCGTCGCGTACAGCTGCCTCGATCACCGGGTTGCTATGGCCGTAGAGACCGGCGGTATATTCACCAAGAAAATCGGCATAGTCGTTGCCGTCTGCATCCCAAATCCGGGCGCCCTGGCCGCGAATGACGGTAAAAGGAAACGGTCCGTAATGCAGTATCGAGCGGGTATTGCCACCCGGCATGACATTTTGCGCCGCTCTATGACGGGCCAGCGACTGAGGATGTGCTTCGGTAAAAGCCTGCCGTGCTTCGACAATGGCGGTGTTCAAATCAAGGTTTCGCATGTGGCTGCCTTTGCGCTGTTCCACTGTAAAAGTACCCGTTCACGGACTGGTAACGTTGTATTTTCGACGGCCTGCCCGTGCATCTGTGGGCACAAACAAGTCCGTCAAGCAGTAGGTATCTTCCATCCTCTCAAGGGTGCGGAGAACCTGAAAGCGCCAACCAGAGCCAATCCCATTCCATCCGGTCATTTGGGTCTGGCTGGCGCAAGTGTATGGTCTAAACCTTCCTGCCTATTGCGTGAGCGATAAGGCATGTCAGTTCAAACATCAGGTTCGCAGCGGTGACGCTGGTCACACCGGTCGGATCGTAACAGGGGGCAACCTCGCAGATATCGCCGCCGATGATGTCGAGCCCCATCAGCCCCTGAAGGATTTTTTGAACGTCGCGCGGGATGATGCCGCCAATCTCTGGCACAGCTGTGCCAGGGCAGAACGACGGATCGAGCCCATCGATATCAATGGTCACGTAAACCGGACCGCCTTCAAGCGTTTTGCGAATGGTCTCGATCGCGGTTTTTCGGCCCATGTCCTCATAATCATCCATCGGGATCATGGTGAAGCCGGCGTCATAGCCGAACTGGATATCCTCAGGCACGAAGCGCGAACCGCGCAACCCCAACTGCACCGTGCGCTTGGGGTCGATCAGACCTTCTTCGGTCGCACGTCGCATAAAGGTCGCGTGGTTGACCTTGGTGCCACACATCTCGTCCAGCACATCGGCATGGCTGTCGATCTGCAACAGGCCTACAGGTCCATCGGCCGCCAGCGCCCGCAGGATGGGGGTCGGGATGGTGTGGTCACCGCCAATGGCAACGGGCCGGATGTTCAACGCCTTCAGATTTGCAAAGAAATCCTGGATGTTCCGAAGCGACTGTTCGAGGCTCAGCGGATTGACCGTCGCATCCCCCAAATCAGCGATGTTGCACAGTTTGTAGGGTTCCACATCTGTGGTGGGATGCGCCATGCGGATCAACCGGCTTGCATGGCGTACGGCGCCCGGCGCTTCTCGGGGGCCGGAGCGATAGTTCAGGCCGATATCAAACGGAACGCCAACAAGACCGATGTCGATATCCTCGCACGGGTCCACACGTTTGGTGCGCATAAAGGTTGCCACGTCTGAAAAGCGCGGGATCTGGGTTGCGTCGACGGGTTGATACTTGGGGTCAGCCATGGATGAGCTTCCTTTTTGCTAGAGCGGCGCACCAACGGTCAGGTGCGTCCCGCCGTCGATCACCAGCAATTGTCCCGTAATGGTTGGTCCGCCCAAGGCGAACCAACGGGTGGCCTCGGCCACTTCATCCGGGGTCACGATGCGCCCCAAGGGCGCGATGGATGCGGTTTTTGTTTTGAAATCAGCAAGTTCGCCGCTTTCCAGCTTGGGCGCCATCCAATCTGTATCGACAAAACCGGGGCACACGGCATTGACCCGTACCTCCGGTGCAAAGACCCGTGCCAGTGAGAGGGTCATGGTATTCAACGCACCCTTCGAGGCCGCGTAGGCCATGGACGAGCCGATGCCGGAAAACCCCGAATGCGACGAGATATTCACGATCGAACCACCAGCCGCCCGCAAAGGCGCTTCGGCGGCACGACACATCTGGTAACAGCCGGCGACATTCACGGAAAAGATGCGAGTAAAATCATCCGCGCCAAGCGCGGAGAGATCGTTGGCCTCGGCAAAACGCGTTACGCCTGCGTTGTTGACCAGAACATCAATCCGGCCCCAAGTATCCATTGCAGCCTGCACCAACCTGCGACAATCAGCGTCCTCTGAGATGTCGCCTTGCACAGCCTTTGCTTCGACTCCAAAGGCTTTACACTGGCGCACGATTTCGGCCGCACCGTCCTTGTTGCCGCTATAGTTGACCACCACATTCAACCCTTGCAACGCAAGGTCTTTGGCAATTGCCGCGCCAATCCCTGAGGACGCGCCGGTCACGATGGCGGTTTTCCGATCAGACATGGGCGCTCTCCTTCAAATAGGGGGCTGCCTTTACTTCAAAGTCGGCGATAGTGGCTTCGAGGCGCCGCAGGAGATCGTCACATTCATCTGCCGAAATAGTCAACGGCGGTGAGACCAGGAACCAGTCACCATTGGCCCCATTGGCGGTGCGTCGCGAATAGATGATCAAACCGTTCTCCAGCCCGCAGATGCGGATATGTTCGGTCGGCGGGAACTCGGCCGGGAAACTGGTTTTTGTCTCGCGATCCTGTACCAGTTCCACCGCCAGCAACAGCCCACGCCCGCGAATGTCACCAACAGAGGGGTGCTTGGCCGCAATCCGCGTCAGGCCTTTGCGCAACTGCTGTCCGCGTTCTCTGGCATTCTGCAACAGGTCATGCGTCACGTATTCGTTCAGCACCGCAATGCCCGTGGCACAGGTAATCGGATTGGCGTTGTAGGTGTGTGAAAAGTTAAAACCGGTCAGCTCGGCCAACTCATCCACCATAGCTTCAGGCATCAACACCGCACCCAGTGGCGCATAGCCCGCCCCCAACCCCTTGGCCAGAACCACCAGATCAGCCCGGGCGTTGGGGAAGGCGTGGCTGGCCAGAAAATCGCCAGTGCGCCCGGTACCACAGAGAATTTCGTCGTATATCAAATAGATACCATGCTGGTCGCAAATCTCGCGAACGCGGTTCAGGTAGTCCTCCTGCATCTCCAACGCCCCTGTGGCGAGCCCACCTATCGGTTCGACCACAAACGCCAGAACGTTCTCCGCCCCCAACTCTCGGATCTTTTGGTCCAGCGCCTTTGCACAGCCCATGCGATACGACTGCGGGGTTTCGTCGTTGGGCACTCGATATTGCCACGGCGCGGGTATGCGCTCGGACTTGACTGCAAATCCCTCAAGGAACGGATCAAGCGCCGGGTCTCCGGTAATAGCCAGCGTCGCGATGGTACCTCCGTGATAGCTGGGCGACAGCGTAACAATTTTGCGCTTTTGCCGTGCTCCCGTCGCCAGAACGTATTGGCGGAGAAACTTGAGCGCGATTTCCATTGCCTCGGATCCACCAGAAGCCAGGGCCACCCGTTCATAGCCAGGCCCGGCCATCTCTGAGATCATCTGTGTCAGGTCGATATTCGGCTGGTGACGCGCCACTCGGCTATAAGCAAAGTCCATCTCACGCGCCTGTTGTGCCATCGCGTCGGCCACGCGTTGGTTGCCATGCCCGATATTGCTAACCACCGGCCCAGAAGACACATCGATGTATTTGCGCCCCTGATCGTCCCACATATGCACCCCCTTGGCGCGGGCAATCATTGGAAGGGGGACGATGTTGGAGCGGGCGTAAAACTGGTCCTGCGGACCGCCCAATGGATTGCTCATGCTTCAACTCCAAATGAAACTTCACCATTGGCCGCCGCGATCAGCGTCTCGGCGAGCACTTGCGCCGCCAACGCGCAAGCGCCAGGTTCCGCCCACTCAGCCTCGTTGTGGCTGATCCCATCGCGGCAAGGGACAAAGATCATGGCGGCGGGCAGAAAACGGGCGATATTGCACGCGTCGTGCCCGGCGCCGGTGTACATGCGGCGATAGGGTTTTCCTGCGGCAACGGCAGCGGCTTCGATCCGGTCAGCCAGCGCTGCGTTGAACGGCACGCCAGGGCGCATCACGTCCAGTTGCAGGTCAAGTCGCAACCCGCACGCATCGGCGACCCGCTGCGCCACCTCACGGAACTCACGATCCATCGCTTCCAGCACTTCTCCCTCGGGATGACGCAGATCGACCGAAAAACTCACAACTCCCGGCACGACATTGGGCGAGTTAGGCATGATCTCGGCCTGCCCAACTGTGCCCATGCCCGGCGCGTTTTCGCGGGCGATGCGCTCGGCCTCCAAAGCAATCCGCGCCATGCCCATCAAGGCATCCTTGCGCGAAGGCATCGGGGTCGGCCCGGCATGCGCCTCTTGACCCGTCAGTGTGAGGCGATACCACGAAAACCCTTGCGTCCGGTCCACGACGCCCAACATCTCGCCCGCATCCTCAAGTACAGGCCCCTGCTCGATATGCGCCTCAACGTAACAGGCCACATCCCGCCCCGCCATCATTGGCAGGTTGCCGTTGTACCCCATCTGTCTCAACCGATCCCCGATGGTCCAGCCCTCGTCCGAGCGCATCGCCAAAGCCTCATCCAAGGGTAACAACCCGGTCCAAACCTCGGACCCCAGCATTGGGCGAAAGATGCAGCCTTCCTCGTTGGTCCAGTTGACCACCTCGATAGGTACCTCGGTCTCTACGCCCGCGTCATTCATTGCGCGTATCGCCTCGAGCCCGGCCAATACGCCCAGCACGCCGTCGAACTTGCCGCCTGTAACCTGGGTATCCAGATGGCTGCCACACATCACCACCGGCGCGTCCGGGTTGCGCCCTTCGCGCCGGATCACCTGATTGCCGAAACCATCGACACGATGCGAACAGCCCGCCGCCTCGGCCCATGTGCGAAACAGATTGCGCCCTTCGACATCAAGATCGGTAAAGGCAACGCGGTTCGAGCCGCCCTTTGGTGTTTCTCCGATCTGCCCAATCTCCATAAGGGTCTTCCAAAGGCGGGCTTCGTCAACGGTCACAGCCGTTCGGTTGGCGGATTTGAGGGTCATCGCATACCTGCAGTCATTTGGTGGAACAGGTCGCAGGCGCGCAATCGGGCAAACGACAAGTTGAAGCCAGTTTGTACCCCATCCCCGGCGATGCAAATATCGCATTGCCAATATGGATTGCCCGGCCAAAACGGCGATACTGGCTGGTGGATACCTGCGCCTTTCTGGCGCGTCAGTGTAAACTTTTTTCTGTTTCCCGGAGCGCACAGATGGACCTTGGCCTGAAAAACCTGAATGTTTTGATCACCGGCGGCAGCCGCGGCATTGGCCGGGCCTGCGCCGAGCTTTTTCTTACCGAGGGCGCAAACGTTTCGATTTGTGGGCGGGGCGCAGAAGGAGTGGCACTGGCCGTTGCAGAGATGTCGGCAAACGGAGGAAAAGTTTACGGGGCAACCTGCGACGTCGCGGACAAGGCTGCACTAGCAACCTGGATCACAGAGAGCGCAACCGCCCTCGGCGGCATCGACATCATTGTTGCCAACGCCTCGGCCATGGTTAACGGCGCTGACGACGCCGATTGGCATGCTGCTTTTGAGTCTGATTTGATGCAAGCGGTCCGGCTGGTGGAACTGACCCAACCACAGCTTGAGCAATCGAAAGCCCCCGCGATTACCTTCGTTTCATCAGTGTCCGCTCGAGAGGTCGACGGCACATCGCCTGCATATGGTGCAATCAAGCTTGCGCTCCACCGCTATGCCAAGGACCTTGCCGTCACTCTTGCCCCGAAGGGTATCCGCGCCAATATGGTCGCTCCCGGTACGACCTACTTCGATGGCGGCGTCTGGCAACATATCGAAGCGGAGATGCCCGAGATGTTTGCCGAAGCACTGGCCGCGAACCCGATGGGGCGTATGGCCTCTGCCGAGGAAATTGCCCGTTCCGTGGTGTTCCTGTCCAGCCCCGCCTCCAGCTTTACCTCCGGGTGCGTGATGACTGTCGATGGTGCCATGACCCGTTCGGTTCAGGTTTGAGGTGGCGACAAACTCACACCTCCCGATAACCCTTATCAAGTAGGTCGGCGATCTCGCCAATCGGCAACACTTCGGACAGCACACCTGCCCCGTGGCCGGCTGACCAGACCCGCGACCACAGCTTGATGTCCTTGTACAATGCCGGAGGCAATTCGGCTGGATGATCCATCAGCCGTTTCGGGTCCATACCCTCCGCCTCAATGCTTTCCCGCAACAAGTTGGCAGGCGATCGGTGGAAGCGGGTGAAGATCACATCTGACGAGGCGGCCCGCGCGATCATCTGCTGATACGCAGGATCGGCGTTGGCCTCCTCTGCCATGAGGAAACGCGTGCCCATGTACGCCAGATCCGCGCCCAGATTCTCTGCCGCGCGGATGTCGCCACCTGTGCTCAAGCCTCCGGCCAACGCAATTGGCTTGTCGGTCAACGCCCGCAACTCGCCCATCAGGGCAAAGGGGTTGATCGTACCACAATGCCCGCCAGCTCCACCTGCAACGGCAATGAGCCCATCGGCCCCGGCCTCAAGCGCCTTTTCGGCATGCCGCGCCGTGGCTACGTCATGCATGACCAGACCGCCATAGTCCCGGATACGCTCGAACACTCCAAGCGGCGCGCCCTTCGAGGTCAAAACCAAAGGCACTCGCCGTTCACAGATTAGGTCAAGGTCGCCCTGCCAACGTGGGTTGCTGTCATGAAGGACAAGGTTCACAGCATAAGTCGCGAACCGGTCGCCTTGGTTCTTGGCTTCCGTTTCAGCGGCGGCGATCTGGTTCAGCCAGTCAGTAAGGTCCTCGCGTGTACGCGCATTGTGGGCCGGGAAACTACCGAGGAGGCCGGCCCGGCAACTTTCGATCACCATCTTCGGCGTTGAAACAAGGAACATCGGCGCCACCACGACGGGCAGTCGCAGGGCGCCAATCAGTCTTCTTAAGTTCTCGCTCAAAACAGGGCCTTGCGGTCCCACCACGGCATTGCTTTCTCCAGCTGTGCCGCGAGCGAGAATAAAGTCGACTCGTCACCATAGCGACCGACAAACATCATCCCAACAGGCATTCCCGCCTCGGTCCAATGCAAGGGCACAGACATGGCCGGCTGCCCGGTCACATTCTGCACCTGCGTCATGGCAAGATACTGGTTCTGATGCGTACGGAACGAGTCGAAATCGGCCTCATGACGGTAGATTTCTCCGATCTTGAGCGGCAGCTCGGTCATGGTCGGCGACACTACCGCGTCAAAGTCCTTCATGAACAGGTCGAAGTTATAGGCCTCTTCCATCGCCACTTCGGTAATGCGCGCATATTCGGAGGCCGTCACCCCTTTTGCGGCCTCACGCCACGTTCGGATGAACACTTCCAACTCATCATCGCGCACCGGTTTACCCCGCATCGTGCCAATGTCCTGCAACACGGTGTCCACGTTCACGGCAACACAGTTGTAGAGAACTTGACTCAACCGGTCAGGGTCGATCTTTGGGGCTGCGGCGACAACCTCGTGACCAAGGCTCTCCAGAAGATTGACGGTCTCAGAGAGACCTTTCTGGTGATCCGGATGAAAATCGGTGCCGAAATGGGTCTTTTCCTGCACCGCGATACGCAGCTTGCGGCAGGGGTGGTTGATCTCTTCTCCATAGGGACGCGCAGGAGCGGGCGCCGTGCAGCGTACGCCGGTTTCACCACCCATAATGACATCCAGGGACACGGCCCCATCGCGCACAGAGCGTGTGATCGTCCCCTCGGTTGCAAAGCCCATCCAGCCTTCGGTATGAACAGGTCCATTGTGCACCCGCCCCCGGGACGGCTTCATGGTAAAAGCCCCACACCATGCTGCCGGAATCCGCAACGACCCACCACCATCATTGCCATGCGCCATGGGCAAAGCGCCCGCCCCAACAACGGCTCCTGCCCCAGAGGACGAACCGCCCGGCGTGCGACTCTTGTCCCACGGGTTTAGACAAGCGCCATAGGGTGCTCGATCACTGTCAATCGTGGCGCAGAATGGCGGCACCTTGGTGGCGCCCATCATCACCAAACCGGACTGCATGTAACGTTTGGACAACGTACGGGTCTCAGTCGACTTATAGTCTTTCAGGATGCCGAGTCCGGCTGTTGTGACCAGCCCTTCGATCTCGCAGCCCTCGTCCTTGCGCAGGAACGGCACGCCGGTAAAGGGGCCTTCGGGCAGCCCTTTCCTGATCTGGTCTCGGGCAAAGTCATAGTCTCGTGCCGACAAGAGATGCAGCGCACCGTCCGCCTTCTCAACCCGCTCGATCGCCTCGTCCAGCATTTCGGAAGCGCTGACCTCACCGGATTTCACCAGTTTTGCCAGTCCTACTGCATCATGCGTGTCGAACACGCTGGTTTTGGTTACATCCTTCATCAGTGCACTGCCCGTTCCTGGCCTTCCCAGAAGGGTGCGCGCAGGTCTTTCTTCAAAACCTTGCCTGCACCTGACAGCGGGAAGGGTTCACTGCGGAACTCGACAGAACGAGGCAGCTTGTAGTTCGCAATGTGCTCACGGCAATGTGCCATCACGGCCTCTTCGGACAGTTCGGAGGTGCCGTTCGGGATCACGATGGCATGCACCGCTTCGCCCCATTTTTCAGACGGAATACCGACCACCGCCACACCGGCAACACCGTCCATGGTGGAAATGGTGCTTTCGACCTCGGCCGAGAACACGTTCTCACCACCGGTGATGATCATGTCTTTGACACGGTCGACAATGAACAGGAAACCATCTTCGTCCATATAAGCGCCGTCACCGGTAAGTACCCAGCCATCGCGGAGGGCCTTTTTCGTTTGCTCAGGCAGGTTCCAATAGCCTTGCATTGTGTGCGGGCCGGAAGCGGCTACCTCGCCCACTGTGCCGCGCGGCACCTCGTTGAACTCTTTGTCCACAATTTTCACACGTGTGCCCACGGTCGGACGACCAGCAGAGCGCATCTTGCCCGCAAACTCACCTTCGACAGTATGGTACCTCGGTGGCAAGGTCGAGATGATCGGACCCATCTCGGTCTGGCCATAGCCCTGGATCCAGCCAACGGTGGACAGCTCTTTCAAGGCCCGCAGCAACAGGCCTTCTGGCATTGGCGACGCACCATAAAGGACATGTTTCAGGCTGGTGAATTTCGACGGATCAAAGGTCGGGTCTTCAAGGATCATCTGCACCATTGTCGGCACCCAAAGCGCATGGGTCGGGCGATGTTTCTCAACCGCTTCGATGGCCGCTGCAGGAGTGAACATTGGGATGAAGTAATGGGTGGCCCCCGCCATCGTCGCACCGTTCGATCCGGCGCCATCGGCAAGGTGAAACATAGGCGCACAGTGGATATAGCTGTCGCCGGACTCCATGAACATGTGCTTGGACATGAACACACCATTGGACCAAAGCGACCGATGAGGGATCATCGCGCCTTTGGGGAAGCCAGTGGTGCCGCCCGTGTAATAAATTCCGGCAAGGTCTTCCCCAGAACGACCCACATCGTCGATCGGATCGCTTTCAGTCACCAGCGTTTCATAGTCCAACCAACCCTCGGGACAGCCGGTATCATCCAGATGGATCAGGGTCAGCGGATGTTGGGTCTCTTTCTGGATCCCAGGCACATGCGCACCAAATAGATCGTCAACAAACAGCACCTTGGCACCGGAGTCATTCAGCGAATAGCCGTTTTCTTCCGCCGACCAGCGCACGTTCATCGGCACCACGACGCCACCGCACCACCATGTCGCGAAGTAATATTCCAGGTAGCGGTCCGAGTTGGCGCCCAGAATGGCAACCCGGTCGCCCTCCTCTACACCCAGCTTGCGCAGCCCCCCGGCCAAACGCGCTACGCGCTGGCGCAGTTCATCCCAAGTGTGCGCGCGGTCCTTGAAGACCGTGGCCAATTTGTCGGGCGTGGTTTCTGCCGCGATGTGCAGTGGTTGGGTCATATACATGAGAGCTTTCCTCCTCGAAACTCGGGATTTTTGAGATCAGCCATCGATGAGTGGGTGATGGCAGGCAACTGCGTGATCCGCGGTCGGATCACGGTGTTCCAATGATGGATTGGTCCGGCAAACGGCGCTGGCGCGGGGGCACCTGCTGAAAAAAGGGCACCCCTCAGGCCGGTTCAGAGGGCTTGGGATTTCGCCCTGCGGCGGTTGGCCCATCGTTCGGTTTTTCGGGTCCAAACCGGGAGCACTGTCAATCAACAGGCGTGTGTAGGGGTGCGCAGGATTAGCGAAGATCTCTTCGGCATCGCCAATCTCGACCACGCGGCCCAAGTACATCACCATCAAGACATCGGCGAGATATTCCACCGTCGCCAGCGAGTGGCTGATGTACAGATATGACAGCCCGCGGCGTTCCTTGAGGTCCTGCAAGAGGTTCAAAACCTGCGCCTGTACCGAGACATCAAGCGCCGAGGTCGGTTCGTCCAGAACCACCAGTTTCGGGCGCAAGGCAAGCGCACGTGCGATGGATATCCGCTGACGCTGACCGCCAGAAAACTGGTGCGGATAGCGTTCCATGGCTTCGGCGGACATGCCCACCTCATCGAGCAGTTGGGCAACCCGGGCGGTCAGTTTCTTGCCGCGTAATCCTTCGAACAGCTTCAAAGACTCGCCGACAAGATCGACGACTCGCATCCGCGGATTGAGCGAGGATGCCGGGTCCTGGAACACCACCCCGATGTTGCGACGTATGCCCTTGAGATCGCGCCCTCTGGCACGCAGCATGTCAGAACCGTCAAAAAGGATGTCGCCACTCGTCGGTTCGATCAGACGCAGGATGCTCATCGCCAACGTGGACTTGCCACAACCGGACTCACCCACGACGGCAAGCGAATGGCCCGTTTCGATGTCAAAACTGACACCGTCAACCGCGTGGACCACACCGCGCCGGGTGTGAAACTCTTTGCCCAGCTCTCTAACGGACAAAAGCGCGGTCATGATACCACCTCGTGGCGCTCTAGCGGGTGCCAGCAAGCAAAGCGGCTGCCGCTCTCGATCACCTCAATCGGTTGGCTTTCACGGCATTCGTCGGTCGCTCCAAGGCATCGGGGGTGGAATGCACACCCTTTCGGCAGCGAACCTGCCGACGGAGCATTGCCGGTGATGGTTTTAAGGGCTTCAGTCCCACCGATGCGAGGCATCGAACCCATCAGAGCAGCGCTGTATCGATGGCGAGGACGGTCAAACAGGTTAGCGACCGGCGTAGCTTCACAGTTGCGTCCGGCGTAGAGAATACTGACGCTGTCACATAGCTCGGCCACTACGCCCAGATCATGGGTGATGAACAACACGCCGATATTGCGTTTCTTTGCCAGTTCCCGGATCAGATGCACCACTTGCGCCTGCACCGTCACGTCCAAGGCCGTGGTCGGTTCATCCGCCACCAGAAGGCGCGGCTGGCATGATAACGCCAGCGCGATCATCATCCGCTGTGCCTGCCCGCCCGAGACCTGATGGGGATACTTGCGCAGCGCAATCTCAGGGTCCGGCATCTGCACATCGTCCAGTGCCGCCAGCGCAGTTTTGCGCGCCTCTTTGCGGGACAGTCCGGTCTGCGCGCTGATCGCGTCCACAAGCTGACGGCCAAATGTCAGGTAGGGAGAAAATGCCTTCATCGGCTGCTGAAACACCACCGAGGCCCGCCCCCCAAGCTGCTGTCGTGCGGTGCGGGGGCGCGCCAAATCCAGCGCATCCCCTTCAAATCGGCAATCGCCCGTGACTATGGCATTGCCGGACAACAATCCAAGCGCCGCCATGGGCGTGGTCGATTTGCCCGATCCGGACTCGCCTGCAAGGCCAACGATCTCGCCCGGGGTAACGCGCAACGCCACGCGATCCAGAACTTGCGTCACACCGGCATGACCGGCAAACCCGACCGACAGGTCGCGGATATCCAGAACCGGGGTCATTTGCGATCTCCTTTAGGGTTCAGAAGATCATTCAGGCCATCGCCGATCAGGTTGATGGCAAAGACGGTGACAAAAATCGCCATCCCCGGCACCATCGCAACCCACCAAAAGTCGAGAAATTTCACCCGGCCCTGACTGACCATTAGCCCCCATTCAATCGCCGGCTCCTGCGCGCCGATGCCGATGAAACTGAGCGAAGCCGCGGCGAGAATTGCATAGCCAAAATCCAGTGATCCTTGGATCACCGTTGGTGACATCGAGTTAGGCAGAACATGCTTGAGGATGATACGCGCATCCGACATGCCCAGCGACTTGGCCGATTGCACGTAAAGCTGACCCGTGGCACGCTTGGCTTCGGAATGCACGATCCGCGCATACCATGGGAAGAACGAAATCGAGAGCGCCAGCATCGCCTCGTACAGCCCCTGACCCAACGCTGCGGTAATGGCGATGGGCAACAATAGCGGCGGAAAAGCGATGAACACGTCCATCAGACGCATCACGGCCCATTCCACACGACCACCGAAGTAACCCGCAATCAGACCAAAAGGCGTGCCGATGGCTATCGACAGGGCGGTGACTACCAAGCCGATGGTGATTGAGGTGCGCGCGCCATAAACGACACGGCTGAAAAGGTCACGCCCAAGATCGTCAGTACCGAACCAATGCTCCAAACTGGGCGGCACAAGTTTGGAGCCGAAATTAATTTCGGTCGGGTCATGTGTGGCAATCCAGGGCGCGAAGATACCCGCGAGCACGATCACGGCCATCAGGGCGCAGCCAATGAAGAAAGCGGTGTTGCCTCGGACCCTAAGAAAGGCCGTGCGCATGCGCGATTGGGGATGAACGGCATCAGTCATATCTCACCTCAGCCTCGGGTCGGTGGCAAAATGCAGAAGGTCGATCAGAAGGTTCACGATCAGATAACTCGCTGACAGAACCAACGTGACACCCATCACAGCCGGGTAGTCCGATTTGGTAATCGCGTTCACCACGAAACCGCCAATACCAGGCCAGTCGAACACGTATTCAACGACGACCGAGATGCCGAGCATGTAGCCGAAGGTCAGCCCGATCACGGTTAACAGGGGCACCATGGCGGCGCGCAGGGCATAGCGGAAATTAATCTGGGTGGCAGACAGGCCATAGGCGCGGGCGGTAGTGACGAACTCTTCGCCTAACGCCTCGATCATCATGCCGCGTGTCATTCGCAGAATGATCGCAAGCCCCCCGGCAGACAACGCCAGAACAGGCATGATCAGGTGCAGAACGGCGCTGACAAAGGCGGGCCATTGGCCGGCCAACAGGGAATCGACGATGTAGAATCCAGTGATCTCGCTGAACTCATGGCCCAGCAGGATCAACTCGTCGACGCGACCCTGTAGCGGCAGGGCACCCAACCAACCGGCAAGGACCAGTTGCAGCATCATCGCCACAAGGAAAGTTGGCATGGCGGCGCCAAAGGCAGACAGGGACCGTGCGGAGTAGTCGATGGGGCGATTTTTGTTCAACGCGGCCCAGACCCCCATCGGGATGCCGACCACCAGCACCACGACCAGCGAGACGATCACCAATTCCAATGTGGCCGGAAAACGGTTGCCAATCTCTGTGAGAACTGGACGATTGGTCAAAAGGCTGGTGCCAAAGTCTCCACGCAGAACATCCCCAAAATAAATGAAAAGCTGCTCCGGGATTGAACGATCGAGTCCCAACCGCTCCATAGCGGCAGCGATCTCGGCCTCAGTCGGACGCGCCCCAAGAGTCATCTCGATAATCGAGCTTGGGAGAATACGGCTGATGACGAATGTGATGATCAGGACACCCAGAAGGATGAGAATCAACATTCCAAGCCGCTGCAGGACATAGCGAGACATGTCGTCCACCCGGAGCTAGTTGGGGAGTATAACACGCGGGCCACACCAAGCTGAGTGCAGCCCGCGACGAGGTATTACTTCCGGCTCATCTCGTTGAAGAAGACGTAGCGGTTGTAGTAGGGGTTGTATTCGAAGCCAGTCACGTCATCGCTGATCGCAAAGACGAACTTCATTTCCTGATCAAACACCGCCGCGGCGTCTTCGACCAAGATGTTCATCGCCGCTTCGTAAGCATTGTGGGACGCGGCCTGGTCGACCGTCTCATTGCCAATGGCCTCGAACAGTTTTCCGTCAAACTCGGGGTTCGCGTACATTGCGAGGTTGAACAATTTCTCTTCGCTGAAGAAGCCTGCATAAAGCGCGTCCGACATGGAATTGAAGATCGGCCACCAAACGACGCCCAGCATGTTGGTTGCCGTTGCTTCGTCGCGTGCGTTGGCCCAGAGGGTGCCCCAATCGTTAGGTTTCAACTCAACCGTCAAACCTGCCTTGGCCGCATTCTGCTGGAACAAAATTGCGGAGTTCTTGTGGTCGTCAAGGGCCGAGATGTATCCAATCGAAATCTTCAATTCATCTTCTGACAAACCGGATTTCGCCAGCTCCGCCTTGGCGGCTTCGATGTCAAACATCGGGAAAGGCAGTTCGCGCGTGCCGGCCATTGCCATCGGGTACACCGATTTCATCGGGGTGCTCGTGCCGTTGTAAATGCCGCTTGAAATGGTTTCGCGGTCCCAAAGCATGCTGATCGCCTTGCGAACATGCAGGTTGTTGGTCGGGGCAATCTTCGTGTTGATCGGCCATTTGATGAACTCAAGCGAGTCCTCGACCCGAAGCGAAATGCCGTCCGTTTCGCCAACGCGCGCTTGCTGATCCGCAGGGATGTCCATGACAATATCGGCTTCGCCGCCGGTGATCATCTGGATGCGGGTCGAAGCCTCCTGCACGATGCGCACAACCACGCGATCATATCCATTCTCGGGATGCGTGCCCCAATAGTCAGGATTGCGGTCGAGCACAGCCTGCTGGCCGGTTTTGTAAAGCCGAAGCTTGTAAGGGCCCGTGCCAAAGGATTCCTCACTGGCCGCGAAGTCTTCGT
Source organism: Ruegeria sp. AB8 (assembly GCF_056542605.1). Classification (NCBI taxonomy): domain Bacteria; kingdom Pseudomonadati; phylum Pseudomonadota; class Alphaproteobacteria; order Rhodobacterales; family Roseobacteraceae; genus Ruegeria; species Ruegeria sp. AB8. The sequence continues at coordinate 25,385 of NZ_JBQGAB010000017.1, read as the reverse complement.
CAGTGGCATTCGGCGAGTAAATCCAAGCCGCGTACATTGCAGAGGCCGACACCGGAAGGTTTGTCGGGAAAGCAGTTGTCATCTGCACCGTCAGATCGTCCGGGGTCGCAATATCGGTGACCGCCAGCCAGATGAAACCGGAACCCTCGGCGGCCTTGGTGCGTTCAATGGACGATTTTACTGCGGCTGAGTTCATAGGGCTCCCATCATGGAACCGCACGCCTTCGCGAAGCTTGAACGTCCAGACCATGCCGTCCTCGCTCACGCTCCATTCGGTGGCGAGACCTGGACGGAACGATCCGTCAGGATTGGCCCAGACAAGGGGTTCATACATGTTGGATAGAATTGTACCTTCTGCCGATGACGAAGACGCCGGGTTCCAGTCCGTCACATCCTCTGTCCATGCAAAGGTCAGCACATTGTCTGCGGCAATGGCAGGCGCAGCTGTCACCGCCATGGCGGCACCAAGCGCTACGGCTGCAAAACTGCTGCGGTATTGCGAAAAGAGCATTTCTTTCTCCCTGATCAGCGATGGCCGCACGCGCCAAAGATGACATGCACAGCGATGATCAAAAAAATATGAACCTATTCATGTTTGCGAGCCATATGGCAAATTCCATATCCCCACAGGCAAAGAAATATGAACCAATTCATGTTTTGGTGCGCTACCCTGTCACGCGAAAACACTGGGATATTGCAATGGTCGGCAAACGGGAAAACAACAAGATTCAGCGGCGGGACCGGATTCTAAACTCGGCGATTCAGGCATTTAGAGAGAACGGCTATCAGAACACCCGCATGGAAACCGTGGCGGAAATGTCTGGCCTGGCAATCGGAACACTCTACAACTACTACCGCAACAAGGGCGATCTTCTGCTGGCCATCCTGACTCTGGACTTTCAGGAAGAAAGAGACCGAATCAAGGCTCTCGCCGATGACAGCAGTTTGACTCTGGAAAGCTGTGCCCGTCAGGTGGTGCGGACCTTCTTTGAGGGTTCATTCACCTTGGTAGATCGCCATATGCTGCGCGAAGCCATTGCGACGCTCATACACGATCCCAGAACGCAGTTTGCCAAAGCATACCAGAAAGACATTGCGCGCTTTCAAAGCGACCTGAAACACCTGTTTCGCATCGTTGCGGAGCGGTCACCCGATGCCCAAGGCATTGACACCGATTTCTTCGCTGAAACGCTTTTTAGCGCGGTGAATCTGGAGACCATCCTCTACTGCATCGGCTCCAGCGATGATTTCGCGCCGCACGTGGCCACGCTCAACCGACTCGTCGATGCATTGCTAAATCCTACTGAACGGCGCCCGACATCACAGAACGCAGCGCTCTGACCTACTGCCAATCTTTCAGGACACACACAATGGTACAGCCACCTTTTGACACGCGCTCGCATCTTGAACACGAGTTGATGCAAGGGTTCCCACCACCTCCGGAAAAACGGGTCAACCGACTGAACGGGCTTTGGGGCGTGCCTTACAATCGCTGGTCCTATCAAAACATGCGTCGTCTGTTGCCAAGCGCACCGATTGCGCGTGCCACATCCGCAACCGTTTTGGCGCGCAGCATTGATCCGCAAACCATCGACCTCAACGTCACCCGCGAGGACGGCTCCACCGCCACATTCGAAGACTTCCTTCTTGAGACATTTACCGACAGCCTCGTCGTGCTGAAGGGCGACAAAGTCGTACATGAATCGTACCTCAACGGCATGACCAAAAACCAAGCCCATCAAATGATGAGCTGCACCAAGTCTTTTGTCGGACTTCTGGCTCTATTGGCCATCGACGACGGCATCCTTTCCGAGCATACCCTCGTCAGCGAAATTCTTCCGGAACTGCCATCTTCCAGCGGATTTACCTCGGCAAACGTGGGCCATGTCCTCGACATGACCAACTCGCTGCACTTCAGCGAAGACTATGATGACCCTGCAGCTCACATTCATGACTACGCCCGGATTGTCGGGCTTGGGCCGGGCTCGGGCGCTGTAATCGGCTCTGACGACCTTTATGATTTCCTTGCCACCTTGGAAACGGAACATGGGTTAGAACATGGCAAAGTCTTTCACTACCAAACCCCTAAAACGGACGTGCTGAACTGGATCACCAACCGCGTCACGCGCCAGACCTTCACAGAGGGCATGCACAACCGCCTCTGGTCCCGTCTCGGCACCGATGGCGAAACATATATCCTGCTCGACCCAAGCGGAAACCTTGTGGCAGGGGGCGGCCTTAACGCCACCTCCGAGGACTTGACTCGCTTCGCCGCAATGATGCTGGCAGGTGGCACATTTGCCGGGGAGCGAGTGGTTCCCGAACACGTAGTTGAAACCCTCGAAGCCGGTGGATCGAAACGCGCCTTCACGAACGGCCCCGATGCGGGCGGTGTCATGGCGGACGGACACTGGAGCTATCGCGCGCAATGGTGGATTCGAGGTGCGCCGGGCCGCGAAGCGATTGCCGCCATCGGGGTCAACGGTCAGTGGATTTACATTGATAGAATGCGCGATGTCGCCATCGTCAAACAGTCAAGCCAACCGGTGCCCGTATCTGACTACTTCGACACCTACACCGTGAACGCCTTTGATGCGCTCATTGACCATCTGTCTGATGTATAACTCGGTCAGTTGCCGCCGCGTTTTGTACTTAAGAAAGACACGACGACACCGGAGATAGTATCGCAAGTACGTGCCGTCGGACGAACCTCAGCACGGTGGCCTTCGGAATGCACAACGTGATACGAGCGTTGAATGCTGGACAATGGCGTCACACCATCGAAACTTGTTGTGGTCTCGGCTTGGGAGTAGGCTTGCAAGGACGAAAGGACATGCACGTGCCCCATTTCTACGGTTACCTCAAGGAATCCACTTGGGATTTTGTCGAAACCAAAACCAGCGTAAAGGTCGTTCTCGACGGTGTAGCGCTCCTCTTGCGGGCCCGTCGCGAAGGCAACTTCCTGCCAGAATTGGCCCGGATTTTCGCACTATCCCTGCGCGATGATTTGGAGATAGTTCATTTCTCGGTATTTGAGTTCCAGCGTGGCCTACAACCAAAACTACTGTTCAGGGATGGCGATGACGCCATATTCGACGCCGATTTGACCAAGTACCTGAACGGCATGTACCTTCTGGATCCGCTCTATGATCTCTACGTGAACCAGGAAAAAACCGGCACATTCCATTTCTGCGCAGACACGCGAGGAGAACTGGACGCTGAACCCTATTACGATCGGTATTGGCGATTTATTGGCCTCAAAAACGAAATTGGTGCGCTCTATGAAATCGCGCCAGACCGGTGCATTCACGTCTCGATTCAATTTTCCGGAACCGACGAACAAGCCGCCGCCCGTGCGGTAGAGTTTACCACGGCGAGTGAGAAATTCTTTATTGAACTTTTCACCGACATCTTTGCCGAAGCACCGCCTGCCGATGACGAAGACAGCCGCCGCGACGTGCACGGCGCAGTAAGCGAAGCTCTGAGGGATTTTGGCTCTGAAACCTTGACCGGACGAGAACAGGAAATCGCCCAGCTGATGCTTAAGGGTCATTCAGCCAAGATGATCGCACGCATCGCGGGGATTTCGCCTGGAACCGCGTCAATCCACCGCTCAAATATCTACCGCAAGATGGATGTGACATCGGTAGGTGACCTTTTCGGTGTGTTCCTGGCAAAGCTAACTACACCTAAACAGTGATCATTCGTTGTCGCCGCTAAATACTTGAAAAATTTACCATCTTTGCTTGGGAGCGGACATCGGGATCAGAAAAGCTTCGGCGGCATCATTGTTCTTTCCGGTTCTAATATGACAAGGGATCCGGCGAGTGCCTCAATCTGCTTCGCTCAGACGCGACAACAGGAACTCCGGTCCAAACTGGATATCAATCCGCGTCCATAAAGACTCTACCAGATCCCTGAAAACCGGAACCACCGCCGCATCAAGAACGGCAAACTTGAAGCCACGGATCGCGGCAACATAGCGCTGGCCTTGCCCGGCGTTGCCCGACCCGGTCAGTATACGGCTTTGGATTTCGATTTCACCCAATTGCAGTTGGCTCAGGGTGTTCGCGGCAAGAGGTGCCGCCCTCCCTTCCAGTACCATGCGTAGCTCCATGAGCTCGCGAAACTGGTCTGCGATAGTCACGGCAGGCTGAACGTACCGTTCCATGCCTTCTTTGCAACCAACCGCAAGACCGCAGCGCGCACGGGCATAGCGCTGACCCCAAGCTCTCCGGCAATTGCCCGCAAAGACAGTTTCTGACCCGGCTCAAACTGCGCGCCCACTATGGCATCACGGATGCCGGAATAGACCGTATCATGCATTGGCTCCCAGTTCAGTTTCTTGAGTGTTTGGGCCATCGATGACGGGCGTATATTGAATGCCAGATTTTACCCAAACCTATTAACAAATTACAAAATACTACAATCGTAACACAAGTCTAACTTAAGGATAGCGGAATGACGCAAGACAAGTCCTACTCGGAATTGAAGCTGCTGATCAACGGCGAATGGCGCGAGGGTGGAGACGGCGTCAGTGAGCCGGTTTTTAACCCGGCGACAGGCGACGTTTTGGGCCAGTTGCCCCATGCCAGCAAGGCCGATCTCGATGAGGCTCTGGCCGCGAGTAAGTCAGGTTTCGATGTATGGTCGAAAAAGTCAGCTTTGGAACGGCAAAACGTTATTGACGCCACCTGCGCTTTGATGCGCGAGCGGCGAGACACCATTTGTCGCCTGTTGACTCTGGAGATGGGCAAGCCATTCCCCGAAGCCTGCGCCGAATATGATTTCGCTGTCGACACGCTGAAATGGTATGGCGAAGAAGCCAAACGCGCCTATGGCCGTATCATACCGGCCCGCGCCCCAAATCTCCGTACACAGGTTTATAAAGAACCGATAGGCCCCTCGGTCGCCTTTGTCGCGTGGAACTTCCCGGCGACCAACGTGATCCGCAAAGTTGCGGGTGCCGTCGCTGCAGGGTGTTCAATCATTATCAAACCCTCGGAGGAGACCCCCGCAACGGCGATTGAGATCGCGCGCTGCTTCCAGGATGCTGGTCTTCCCGCAGGAGTGCTAAATGTCGTCTTCGGAATACCTGCCAATGTCTCAGCGCATCTGCTCGCCTCGCCAATTCCAAAGAAGCTTTCGGTAACTGGTTCAACCGCCGTTGGCAAACTGTTGACCAAGATGGCGGCCGATACGCTGAAACGCTGCACAATGGAACTTGGCGGCCACGCGCCTGTGATTGTCTCTGCAGACGCCGATGCCGACCATGCAATTGCAAACATGGTGGCCGCCAAGACGCGCAATGCCGGACAGGTTTGCACGTCACCAACCCGGTTCCTGATCGAAAAACCTCTCTATGACCGCTTCGTAACGGACTTTGCCGACGCGTTTTCCAAAATCAAGATTGGCAATGGACTGAATGACGGCGTTCAGATGGGCCCGCTGATCGACAACCGTCGCATAGATTGGATGGACGAGTTGGTGGCGAACGCTACAGCCAAGGGCGCACGGCTCGTCACCGGCGGGCATCGCATCGGCAACGAAGGCGCTTTCTATGCACCAACCGTGCTGGCCGACGTGACCCCCGACATGAAAGCGATGGTCGAGGAACCCTTTGGCCCCATGGTACTGATGATGCCCGTTGACTCGGTTGAAGAAGCGCTTGCCGAGGCCAACCGCGTCGAGGTGGGTCTCGCTGCGTATGGCTTCACGCAAAGCCAGGCCAACGCGCTGAAAATACAGCAAGAGTTGAATTTTGGTGTCATCGGTATCAACCAGCCCGGCGTATCGCTTCCCGAAGCTCCCTTTGGCGGCATGAACGAGACTGGCTATGGCTCAGAGGGCGGCATCGAGGGGTTGGAAACCTTCATGCGGACCAAATTCGTGAACGAAATGGTTCTCTAACTAATTATCTCGGAAGCAAAAAACACAAAGCGGGCCGCGAAAGCGGCCTTTCTCCTTTTTGGTTCCAAAAGCTTTTGTTTCGTACGCTAGGCTTGGAACCTCGTGTCGATGTCATCCCGGTAGTCAGCCCAGAAATCAAAATCATTCGGGATCACGGTCGCTTAATTTACTGGGTCGGTTGCATGTGAGGTGCCATATCGATACCCAGGTCAGCAATGCTGACCTACCAGAGCGGCCGAAGACCTACGTACAGGACCGTACGCGATCCACTTGCCAGGTCCGCCAGACGCCAGTTGGTCTTGACCCCTGAAAGTGGTCCGAACTGAGTGTGAAATTTTGGGTACATTTCCGGCAACAGAGGAGTGTACCGATGCCGAAGAAACGATTCAGCGATGAGCAGATTGCCTTTGCGCTGAGGCGGGCAGAAGCCGGAACGACGGTTGGCGAGATTTGCCGCAAGATGGGGATCGCGGAAGCGACATTCTATCGTTGGAAGAAGGTCTATGCCGGGATGGGCGTGTCGGAGATCCGGCGTCTGAAGCAGCTCGAGGACGAGAACGGCAAGCTGAAGCGTCTGGTTGCCGATCTGACGCTGGACAAGAGTATGCTCCAGGAAGCTTTGCGAAAAAAAGTGGTGAAGCCTGTCCGCCGCCGCGAAGTTGTCCGGCATTATCAGGAGGTGTTTGAGGTGTCGGAGCGCCGGGCATGCAGGGCCATGGGCTTTGGACGGGCTTCTCACAGGTATCAATCCAGGCGTGATCCTGAGGTGGAACTGCGGATGCGGCTGAAGGAGCTGGCTGAGAGCCGGGTTCGCTACGGGTATCGCCGACTACACATCCTGCAGCAAAGGGAGGGCTGGCACGTGAACCATAAGCGGCGCTATCGGCTATACTGCGAAGAAGGTCTTTCGATCCGAACGCTCAGCTCGAAGCGACGCCGTGCCTGCCGGTATCGCTCCGGCCTAGCCGTAGCAGACGGCATGAACGATGACTGGGCGATGGACTTCATGTCGGATCGGCTATTCGACGAGAAGCCATTTCGGATTCTTACAATCGTCGACTGCTTTACGAGAGAGGCTCTCGCGACGGCTGCGAGGACAAGATTCCGCGCCTACCAGGTCATCGGTGAACTGGATCGCTTGGCGCGGATCAGGGGTAAGCCCAGAAGTATCCGGGTCGATAACGGACCAGAGTTTGCTGGTCGGTTGCTCGACCAATGGGCCTATTTGAACAAGGTCGAACTAGACTTCTCGAGACCAGGGAAACCCACAGGCAACGCCTACATCGAAGCGCTCAACAGCCGCCTGCGCCAAGAATGCCTGAACGCCTCATGGTTCCTATTCATGGAGGACGCAAGAACTCGCATCAACAGCTGGAAGGACGATTACAACGAAACCAGGCCGCATTCTTCGCTCGGAAACTTGACGCCGAGCGAATTTGCGACCCAACTGAACGAAACCCGAAAGGTCGCATAAAGCCCGGACCAGAAACCGGGTGAACTCCACAGTGCCCGAAACTCTACTCAGAAATGGCCCAGAACAGGGGGGCTAGACAGAACCGCAGCGCCCCCTTTCCAATGGTTATTTTGGGCCCACACGGGCTCAGAGATGCCCTTCGGCCTTGAGATCGGCAATCACCTCTTCCATGGCAGCTCGCAGTTTCGCGACCAGTTCATCGGCCTCCGCATGGGTCATGGTCAACGGCGGTGACATGATATTGAGGTTGCCCAGCGGGCGGACCAACAGGCCGAGTTTTTCAGCTGCGACCGCGATCCGTTTTCCGATGTCCACCTCATATGGGAACTCTTCACGGGTTTCGGTGTCCTTCACGTTCACGACACAGGCCATGAGGTGTTTGCCGCGAATGTCACCCACCGTCGGCAGATCACGCAACGTGTTGAGCTGTTCCATGAAATATGGGCCGATATCCTCGCGCACGTATTTCGGAAGCTCTTCACGCTCCATGATCTCGATGTTCTTCAGCGCCGCGGCACAGGCCACCGGATGACCGGCATAGGTGAACCCGTTGGTGAACCAGCGTTCGTGCCCAGCCTCGGCGATCACGTCATAGATTGCATCCGAGAAGATCGCGGCGCCCAGCGGCATGTAGCCCGACGTGAGCCCCTTGGCCGAGGCAATCGCATCCGGCTGGATGCCCATCACGTCTTCTGCTGCAAACCACGCTCCAACCCGGCCAAACGCGGTCACGACCTCATCTGCCACATAGAGAATGCCGTATTCACGACAAATCTCACGCGTCTCTTGGATGTAGCGCAGCGGCGGCACAACAACGCCCCCTGCTCCAAGGATGGGTTCAGCAAAATGAGCGGCGATATTCTCTGGGCCTTCCCGCTCGATGGTTTCGCGGAACTCATCGATCAGCCACTGCTCGAAATCCTGTTCGGCCACACCTTCGACCGGACGGTACATGTTCGGTTCACTGACATAGATCACCATGTCTTCTGCATAATGGAACTCGGGCATACGATCGCCCGGCTTGCCGGTCATCGACTGCGCGATGTAGGTCGAGCCGTGATAGGAGCCGCGGCGCGTGATGATCTTCTTACGCGACTTTTCACCCTTGCAGCCCCAGTAGAAATGGATCAGTCGCACCAGCGAGTCATTTGCGGTCGAACCGCCACAGGTCAGCATTACCTTGTTGAGATCTCCAGGCGCCAGCTCGGCCAGTTTGGCACAAAGCCGCGCGGCAGGCGCGTTGGTTACATCAACAAACGGGTTGGCATAGGCCAGCTTGCGGGTCTGCTCGGTAATCGCCTCGACCATCTCCTCGCGGCCATAGCCGATATTCATGCACCACAAACCGCCCACGCCATCGAGATACTTGTTGCCTTCGATGTCGTGAATATAAACGCCGTTCGCTTCGGTCAGGATCAACGATCCTTCCTTTGTAAAGCTGTCGAAATGCGTCCACGGGTGCAGGAAATGGTCCTTGTCCTGCTGCCAGATTTCTTGGGATCGATCGTTAACTCTCAGGTCATCCATAGGTTGGCCTATCTGTCTTGATGGTGCCCGGTCGTTCATCGGACGGGCGGACGATATCGCAGTCTATTCTGGCCAAACTCCGCAACCGGCTGAATATGGAGTCTTCTATACGTCCGCACCGACTGCATGATCTATACTAAGCCCAATATTGTCCGGAGCGGCGCGACTTGGGCATGTCAGGGGAATCAATTGCAGGAGTTTTTCATGTCCCCCGACCTTCACGCATACATGGACCGGTTCAATGTTCATCCCGACGCGCGCGCTCATGTCTCAACCCACGCGGGCCACTTCATCAACGGGCAGTTCACCGACGGGCACGGCACAGAGACTGTTGCCGTGATCGAACCCTCTACCGAGGCTCAGCTGACCGAGGTCATACGGGGCACCACGCAGGATGTCGACTCGGCAATCGCCGCCGCCCGCAAGGCTTTCGAAGACGGGCCGTGGAGCCGCATGGTACCGTCCGAACGCCAGGCCATCCTGTGGAAACTCGCCGACTTGATCGAACGTGACGCCGATATCCTCGCTCAAATAGAAACACTGGACAACGGCAAGGCTATCGGCCCCTGCCGCGACTTTGATGTTTTGGGCTCGGTGGACCTGATCCGCTTCATGGCCGGTTGGGCCACAAAGATCGAAGGCAACACCCGCCAGATTTCCGCCGGCCTCGACTTCTTCTCATACACGCTCAAGGAACCCGTCGGCGTGGTCGCCGCAGTCACCCCGTGGAACTGGCCGTTGAACATGGCGGTCTGGAAACTGGCCGCACCGCTGGCCGTCGGCTGCACCGTGGTCATGAAAACCGCCGAGCTAACACCTCTGTCCATGCTCTATTTTGCCAAGCTCACCCAAGAGGCCGGGCTGCCCGAAGGGGTTTTCAACATCGTCAACGGCCGCGGCTCAGAGATCGGCAACTACCTGACCGGCCATCCCGGCATCGACAAGGTATCGTTCACCGGCTCCACCCCGATTGGCCGCACCGTCGGCCAGAGCGCCGCCAGTCATTTTGCACCGGCAACGCTGGAGCTTGGGGGCAAATCTCCGATGGTGGCCTTTGAAGACGCCGATCTTGAGGCACTTGCGGACGCCACCCGCTGGAGTGCCTTTTTCAACTCTGGCCAGAACTGCTCAGCTGGGACCCGCCTTTACCTGCATGAGAGCATCTACGAAGAAGGGCTTGAGACCATCAAGCGCCATATCACCCAGATGAAAATGACGCCCGGTCTGGACCCCGATTGCGACATCGGCCCGGTGATCTCGGCCAGCGCTAAAGCCAATATCGAACGCTACTTGCAGATCGGCAACGAAACGGCACGCACCGTATTTGGCGGCAAATTCCACGCCGGACCTGGCTTTTTTGTCGAACCAACTCTGTATGCGCTGCAAGACAACGCCTCGCCCATCGTGCAGGAAGAGATCTTCGGCCCGGTGTTGGTCGCGCTGCCCTTCAAGACCGAGGAAGACGCCATCGCCAAGGCCAACGACAATCAGTACGGCCTCGCCGCAAGTATCTGGACACGCGACGGCGCCCGCGCCCAACGGATATTGCGCAAACTGCGCGGCGGATCGGTCTGGATCAATTGCCACGATATCACCGACAGCGCTATGCCCTTCGGCGGGGTCAAGAACTCCGGCTATGGCAAGGACATGGGCCGGGAACAGCTGGAACACTACCTTGAGACCAAGGCGGTCACCATGGCGCTCTGATCCGGGCGCGGCCCTATAGGGAATGCGCTATTTCCCAAGGCCCCACCCTTGTCCCAGACTGGCCACAGTCAACGCACGGCGGGACTTGGTACCTGCCGCACCTCACAAAAGGGAAATCACATGAAACCAAACTCGCTGGAAGCCCGCGACGCGGCTGCGCAGCTGCACTCCTATTCCAACCTATCCGACCTTGAAAAAAACGGCACCATGCTGATTGCCAAGGGTGACGGCGTTTATGTCGAGGACAATCACGGAAAGCGATATCTTGAAGGTATGGCCGGGCTATGGTCCGCTTCTCTTGGGTTTTCCAACCCACGTCTTGCACAGGCCGCCTTTGACCAGATGAACGACATCACTTTCTACCACACGTTCTTCAACCGCGGCTCCACCCCCACGGCTAAACTCGCAGAGAAACTGGTCGAAATGACGCCGGAACATCTGACCCGCGTCTATTTCGCTAACTCGGGTTCAGAGGCGAACGACACCGCGATTAAACTGATCTGGTACTACAACAACGCCCGTGGCAAGCCCGAGAAGAAGAAGATCCTGTCGCGTACCATGGGCTACCACGGCGTCACGGTTGCCTCGGCATCGCTCACGGCTATCCCCGTGAACCAGATGTCCTTTGACTTGCCAATCGAACGCATCGGTCACCTAACCATGCCGCATTACTGGAGCCAGGGAAAACCCGGCGAGAGCGAAGAAGACTTCGCATCCCGGCTGGCCGGCGAGCTTGAAGCCCGTATCCTCGAAGAAGGTCCCGACACCGTGGCGGCACTGTTCGCTGAGCCGGTCATGGCCGCGGGCGGCGTGATCCTGCCCCCGGCGACCTATTTCGACAAGGTACAAGCAATCCTGAAGAAATATGACGTGCTTTTGGTGGCTGACGAGGTCGTATGCGGGTTTGGGCGCACCGGCAACATGTTCGGCACCGAAACCTACGGCCTCAAACCCGACTTCATGACTCTTGCCAAAGCGCTTTCGGCCTCAGCCGCGCCCATTTCTGCCCTGATGATGACCGATGAGATCTATGATGCGCTGCATGCACGCTCAGACGAGATCGGCATGTTCGGGCATGGTTATACCTATTCAGGCCACCCAATGCCCGCTGCCGTGGCGCTGGAAACGCTGAAGATCTACGAAGAAATGGACGTGGTGTCCCAAGTTCGCCGCGTTTCCCCTCGCTTCCTTGAACGTCTGAACGCCATGGCCGACCACCCACTGGTGGGCGAGGCGCGTGGTATAGGTCTGATCGGGGCTTTGGAACTTGTCGCTGACAAGTGCGGCAAGGTTCTGTTTGATCCCGCCATGAAGGTCGGTCCTCGCGCCAATGCTGCCTGTATCGAGCGTGGCTTGATCCTGCGCGCGCGCGGTGACGCGCTGACAATCTGCCCGCCCCTGATCATCACTGAACCCGAAATCGACGAATTGTTCGACACGCTCACCGAAGCGCTCGACGCGATTGCGGCCGAACTGGCAACCTGAATAGATCACCCAAAAAGCGAGAAAAGCCCGCAGGTTGTTTCTGCGGGCCTTTTTGTTGGATGAAACCTCGCTCAGTCTTGTGGTCTCGATGTACGGAACATCACTGCCGCCGCCACCGCTACAGCAAAGCCAACCGCAAGCACGATAATTGTGGCCAACGCGTTCACGTCCGGAGACACCCCGAGACGCACCTTCGAAAAGATCAGCATTGGCAGGGTGGTCGCTCCGGGGCCCGTGGTGAAGGACGCGATCACCAGATCATCCAGCGACAGGGTAAAGGCCAAAAGCCACCCCGCCGCCAGCGCTGGCGCGATCAGCGGCAGAACCACGCGCTGAAACACCCGTAACGGAGTTGAGCCCAAGTCGGCGGCAGCCTCTTCCAGATCGCGGTCAAGGCTCACGAGCCGCGACTGCACGATCACCGCAACGAACGCCGAACAGAAGGTGACATGCGCGATGGTTATTGTCGTCATGCCCCGCCCCGGCGGCCAGCCAAGGAGCTGCTCCATCGCCACAAAGAGCAACAAAAGCGAAATACCGGTGATCACTTCGGGCATCACCAGCGGCGCTGACATCATGCCCGACAACAAGGTCCTGCCTCGAAACCTTCCAAACCGCACAAGTGAAATCGCGCCGAGCGTTCCGATCACGGTGGCAAAGGTGGCCGACACCATCGCAATCGTCAGCGAATTCATCGCCGCCTCGATCAACTGCGTATCCTGCAACAGCGCACCATACCACTTGGTCGAGAAGCCCCCCCAGATGTTCACCTTTTCCGAGGCGTTGAACGAAAAAACGATCAAGACAATGATGGGCAAGTAAAGGAAGGTGACCCCCAGCCAGAGCACCGTTCTCAGAAACAATCGGCTGGCCATTTTACGCTCCCTCGTCTTGCGCTTGCGCGTTCTGGAAAATCATGATCGGGACCACCAACAGCACCAGCATCACGATCGCCACCGCGCTCGCCACCGGCCAGTCCCGGTTCTGGAAAAACTCGTCCCACAGGACGCGCCCAATCATCAGGTTGTCGGTGCCACCTAAAAGCGAGGGGATCACGAACTCGCCCACCGTCGGGATAAAGACCAGCATACAGCCTGCAATCACGCCGGGCAGAGACAAGGGCCAGGTGATTTTGCGAAACACCGCCAGCGGCGACGATCCAAGGTCGGTTGCCGCCTCGCGCAGCGATCCATCCTGCCGCTCCAGCGCCGAGTAAAGTGGCAGGATCATGAAGGGCAGATAGGTGTAAACCATGCCAAGATAGATCGCGAACTCTGTCTGCAGCATGGATTGCGGCTCGGAAATCAGGCCCAGCCAGGACAAGGCCCCGTTGATGATCCCGTTCTTCTGCAAAAGCCCCATCCACGCATAGACCCGGATCAGAAGCGAGGTCCAGAACGGGATCACTACCAACATCAACAGGAAGGGGCGGATCCGGGACTGCGCCCGCGCGATGCCCAATGCCATGGGATACCCGATCAACAGGCACAGGCCGGTCGAGATCAGCGCAATCTTGATCGAATTGAGATAGGCGTTGAGGTACAGCGTATCCTCGATCAGGTAGCGATAATTGCCAAGGTTGAGGACAGCGGTGAAACTGCCCTCCTCCGCATCATAGCTGAACAACTCGCTATAGGGCGGGCGTGCCAAAAGCGCCTCGGCAAAAGAAATCTTCAGGACAAAGACAAACGGCAACAGGAAAAAGATCGCCAGCCAGACCATCGGAATCCCTGCGACGACCCGACGCCCCGCATTCCCCGTGGCCGCGCTCATACCGGCACCACGGCGATATTGTCGCCGTCCCATGTCAGGTTCAGTTCATCCCCAACCGCCAGGGGCGCCCCCGCTCGGCGGGTGGCGCGCACCTCATGGGCGTGAAACTCCGATCCGTCCGGCATTTCGACCTTGATGATCGACATATGCCCCAGATACCCGACATCCGTAATCCGCCCCTGCAGCACGGTACCCGAACTGCCCGGATCAAGATCCCGCCGCCGCATGCGCAGCTTTTCGGGGCGCAGGATCAGATGCACTTTCTGCCCCTCTTGCCCCGTAATCCCGTGATTGATCCGCGTCGTGGTGCCAAAATCGGGCAGATCAAACACCACATGGTCATGGGCATCTTCCGCGATCACGGCCTTAATCATGTTGCAGGTTCCAAGGAAATTGGCGGTGAAGGCCGAGGTCGGGTTCTCATAGACATCCACCGGCGTCCCCACCTGCCGGAACCGCCCCTGATCCATCACCGCGATCCGGTCGGACAGGGTCATTGCCTCTTCCTGGTCATGGGTCACGACGATAAAGGTGATACCAATCTCGTCCTGTATCCGCATCAGTTCAAACTGCGTTTCCTCGCGCAGTTTCTTGTCAAGCGCCCCAAGTGGCTCATCAAGCAAAAGCAGGCGGGGCATCTTGACCAAAGCCCGGGCCAACGCCACCCGCTGCCGCTGACCACCGGAAAGCTGGTCAGGTTTGCGTTTGGCAAAGTCCTGCAACTTGACCAGCCGCAGCACCTCGGCCACCCGGTCGCGTATCTCCGACTTCGCAACCCGGTCTTCGACAAGCCCATAAGCCACATTCTTTTCCACACTCATATGCGGGAACAGAGCATAGCTTTGGAACATCATATTCACAGGGCGCCTGTGGGCCGGGATATCGACCAACGATTTGCCATCCAGAAGGATCTGCCCCTCGGTCGGAGTTTCGAAGCCAGCAAGCATTCGCAGCAATGTCGACTTGCCGGACCCGGACCCGCCAAGCAACGAGAATATCTCGCCCTCTTCGACGATCAGATCAACATTGTCGACGGCCTTGACTGGACCAAAAGCCTTGCTCACGCCCTTGATCTCCAAGAGCGGCGGTGTGGTTTTCTTGTTCATCTGCAACCGATCCTCGGGCTGAATGAAAAACGCCGCGGGCCTTGGCCCGCGGCGTTCTCTTGTTCGTTATTGACCAGTTTTGATCTTGGTCATCAACCGCGTACGGGCGCGGGCCACTTTTTGCGGCACCGTCTTGTCCGCCTTCAGCTTCGCCTGCACCTCGGCAACCGGATAAACTGACGTATCCGCCAAAAGCTCAGGATCAAGCAACGCATTCGAAGCAGCGTTACCATTGGCCGACCAGAGGTAGTTGGACAGGTTCGCCGCGATCTGCGCGTCCATGATGTGGTTGATGAAGGCATGCGCTGCATCCGGGTTCGGCGCATCCGATGGGATAGCCAGTGTATCGAAATAGATCACTGTGCCTTCCTTCGGAATTTCAAATGCCAGCTTGCTCGGGTCTTCGCCATTCTCTTCGAGAGTCCACATCACTTGGAATGCATCCACCGAATAGCCGAGGAATAGGCAGATTTCTCCATTGCCCAGATCATCGAGATAGCCGGTGCCCTTGATGTAGCGGAAATTGTCCCGAACCCCCATCAAGAGGTCTTCGGCCGCCTGCAAATCGGCCTTCTTGCCCGAATAGGGATTAAGGCCGAGGTAGTTCAGCGCGATGATCGCCACTTCCGACGGCTGATCAATCATGCCGACACCACAGTCCTTCAGCTTGGAGGCATATTCCGGCTTGAAAATCAGGTCGAGAGAGTCGGTCGGCGCATCCTCGCCCAGCCGTTCCTTGACCATCTCGACGTTGTACATCAACCCGACCGTACCCCACATGTACGGCACGACATGCTCATTGCCCGGATCCACACCGGCCAGTTCGGCCATCAAGCCCGCGTCAAGATTGTCCCAATTGCTGAGCTTGGAGCGATCCAACTTGGCCAGTGCCCCGACCTGGATCATTCGCTCTGCCGTTGACGAGGTCGGCACCACGACATCATACCCGGAATTGCCGGTCAGCAGCTTGGTCTCAAGCGTCGCCATACCGTCAAACAGATCGTACCGCACTCGCGTCCCCGTTGCCTTCTCAAAGGCTGGAACGGTCTCTTCGTCGATATAGTCCGACCAGTTGTATACATTGACAACATTCTCTGCTGTCGCTGTCTGAGCTACCAGCACCGCCGCCACCAACGCGCTCGCGCACTTGATCACCTTCATCTGTTTCCTCCTATTATGGGGTTAGTTTCGACTTGAATACATGGTTTGCATTCAGGCAGCCTGACGCAATATTGGCTAACCAATACGCCCTGTTGGGATTAATAGTGAATCGCGAAAAAGGGAGAAATTCAGTTAGTTCAAGTAGACAATACTTGGTCGACGCATGGCCTGATCCAAATGTGTCCCACCCAGGATGGCAAAAAGAACGACCGGTAAACGACTTGTCGGCCGAGTAAAGCTTAGGGTCAGGACCCATTGATTTCCGTCCATTGGCGTGATTCACGGTTCAAAAACGAGCGGTGAACATGCCTGATCTTTTCTGGTTGAGCGATGCGCAGATGGCGCGTCTCGAGCCTTTCTTTCCGAAGTCTCATGGCAAACCCCGCGTCGATGATCGGCGCGTATTGAGTGGGATTATCTTCATTAATCGGAATGGCTTACGGTGGCGCGACGCACCGATGGAATACGGGCCGCACAAGACGCTCTACAACCGTTGGAAGCGGTGGAGCGATAAGGGCATCTTCGCGCAAATGATGGCAGGTCTTGCAGCCGACCACGGCGAAGAGAAGACCGTCATGATCGACGCCACCTACCTGAAAGCTCACCGCACAGCGACCAGCATGGGCGTCAAAAAGGGGGGCGTGGACGTCTGATCGGTCGCACCAAGGGCGGGATGAACACCAAGCTGCATGCCATCTGCGACAGCCAAGGACGCCCTCTCAACCTGTTCGTCACCGCCGGTCAGGTCAGCGACTATATCGGTGCCCGTGTTTTGATGGGCAGTTTGCCCAAGGTGGACTGGCTACTCGGAGATCGTGGCTATGACGCGGATTGGTTCAGAGAAGCGTTGAAAGACAAAGGGATACGCGCATGCATCCCTGGCCGAAAGCAGCGCAAGAAGGCCGTGAAGTACGACAAGCGTCGCTACAAACGGCGCAACCGCATTGAAATCATGTTCGGCAGGTTGAAGGACTGGCGGCGGGTGGCAACCCGATACGACAGGTGCCCGAAAGTATTCCTGTCCGCCATCGCACTAGCGGCACTCGTTATTTACTGGCTATGAGTCCTGACCCTAGTTCGCCCTGATGGCAACCTTAGACGATCTTGGCTAAGCTATGAGCATCGGTTACAAGTCAGCCTTAAGCATCGACCAAGAAATGGACCCATGAACTTCAGGCGTGCCCATTTCTTGCAATGAATGGGAAGACGACCGACAGTTTCATGCCGGTCGCACTGACAGGAAAATCGCTGATTGTGATTAGTAGGACAAGTCAGACGCGACATGTGTCCACTTCTTGTCCTTAGCTTGAACCAGGACAAGAGAATCGCTGCCATGGTGCTTGTCTGCAGCGAAGGAGAGCGATGGACCACCAAAGGGGTCTTGGTGCCCACTGATGCCTTCGAGTGCAGCCGTCAGCTTTGCGACGGTCAGATCTGGCCCAGCGGCTTCAAGCGCTTTCACAACGATGTCTGCAGCATTGTAACCAATCTGGGCTTGGGCTGCTGGTGCGGCGCCGAATTCTGCGTTGTAGCGGTCAAAGTAATCCTTACGCCACGCATCGCCGTCGTTGAAGTCGGCAATCAGAAAGGGCGATACCAGATACAGTCCCTCGGTCGCGCCATTGCCAGCTTCGGCAACCAGCGGCATGTAAGGGGTCATGTTGCCAACAACCGGCTTATCAAAGCCAAGTTTGCGAAGCGTGGCATAAAGGGTGATCGTATCCTTGATCGTAGTGCCAAGCAGCAGCATGTCGCAGTCTGCATTCTTGATTGCGGTAGCCGCGCCTGCAAACTCGGTTTCCGTGGTCTTGTGCGTACCGTGGAAAGTGATGTTCAGGTTCAGCTCTTCGGCTGTCGCCTCGGCCCCGTTGACAACGCTTTGACCATAATCGCTGGCGACAGTTTGCATGCAGACGTTTTTGACATCCATGTTGGCGGCAAAGTAACGAAGTGCTCCGGACGCCTGATCACGGTTGCTCACAAAGTAGCCGAAATGCAGAGGGTGCAAGGGTTCAACCATGGCTTCGGCGGCCGAGAGCGGAAACAAGTTGGGAATGCCAGCCTTGTCCAGAATGGCCATGGTCGCCAGGTTTTGCGGCGTGCCCATGGTCATCATCATTGCAAAGATGCGGTCTTTTTTGACCAGTTTATTGGTCAGACGCACGGCCTGCGGCACCTGGTAACCCGTGTCTTCGACTAGCAGCTCAATCTCGCGCCCGTGGACGCCACCGGCAGCATTGGCTTCCTCAAAGCGCATCCGCATGCCGTTGGCCGAGGGGACACCCCAAATGGCCAGCGGGCCCGACAGGTCGTTTGCGGATCCGATCAGGATCTTGTCGTCGGTCACGCCTTGCGGCTCGGCCATGGCGATCCCCGATGCGGCCACCAGTGCGGCGACCAGCGTTGTCAGTTTCGATTTCATGGTTTTTCCTCCTTAAAAACCGGGATGGTTCAATACATCTGACCGATCAGGTCGGCGTATTTTGTTTCGACAAAGCTGCGCTTTAGCTTCATCGTCGGTGTCACCTCATCGTCTTCTGGCGTCAGCAGGACGTCGATAAGGCGGAACTTCTTGATCTGTTCGACGGACGAAAACTTCTGGTTCGCCTCGCGGATCTGGGCGTCGATCAATTCGACAACATTTTCGTTAGCGCAAAGCGACTTGTAGTCAGTGAACGGGATGGCGTTTGATTGTGCGTAATGCTCGACGTTTTCTTGGTCGATCATGATCAGGCAGCTCAGGTACTTGCGGCGATCCCCGATCACGATGGCATCCGAGATGTAAGGCGAAAACTTGAGCGCGTTCTCAATCTGGCTGGGTGTGATGTTCTTACCGCCAGCAGTGATGATGATGTCTTTTAGGCGATCGGTGATCTTGAACGCGCCATCGGGCATTTGAACGCCGATATCGCCGGTGTGAACCCAGCCATCCACCAGTGTCGAGGCCGTCGAAGCTTCGTTGTTGTGGTAGCCTGAAAACACCGATGGACTCTTGACGAGGATTTCATCCTGCTTGCCCAACATCATCTCAACGCCTGGTAGGGTGAATCCGATGGTTCCTGGCTGGGGCTTGTCCTGGCGCGTCATGGTGGCCAGGCCGGTTTCGGTTTGACCGTAGAGTTCGGCAACCGGCAACCCTAGAGCCACATACCACTTCAGCAGTTCCTCTGAAATCGGTGCGGCCCCGGACATCAGGAAATGCGAACGATCCAGCCCCAAGAGTTGTTTGAGGTTTCTGAACACTAAGCGATCTGCCAGTTTGTATTGCAGCGCAAGTGTTGCCGGAACCGGCTTTTGCCCGAGGATGTACTCGGCGCGTTTACGCCCGACGTCCAGTGCCCACGCATATCCTTTTTTTCCAAACCATGTCGCTTCGGACATCAACGTCAGAATCCGCGAATAGAATTTCTCCCAAATGCGGGGCACCGCGAAAATAACCGTCGGGGAAAGTTCCTGAATGTTTTGGAAAACCGTTTCAGCGCTTTCGGCAAAATTGAGTCGCGTGCCGTGACCGAGGCACATACACAGGGAAACGACGCGCTCAGCAGCGTGGCACAGCGGCAGGTAAGTCAGGATTTCATCCTCTTCCCCGATAGGGAACGGATCCGGTGCGGCCGTCATTTGGAACAACAAATAACGGTTGGAAATCAGTGCTCCCTTAGGCGCCCCGGTGGTTCCTGAAGTGTAGATCAGTACCGCGATGTCGTCATTGCCGCCCTCGTTGATGCATTGGTCCAATGCGTCTGGGTGGTTGTGCTGGAATTGGTATCCTGCATCGTAGAGGTGTGCGATAGGCTCGACATCCGGATCCTTAAACCCGCGCAAACCTTTCCAGTCGATCACGTAGATTTTCTTGATCAAGGGCAGCGCGTCGCGCACCTCAAGAAACTTGTCCAACTGTTCTTCATTCTCAACGATCAGAACTTTCGCAGCGCTGTCTTGAAGCATGTGCTGCAACTGGCCTGCCTGATAGGTCGGGTAAACACCGTTGACCACACACCCGGCGATATGGGCCCCCATGTCGACAAAGGCCCATTCCTTGTTGTCTTCGGAGAGAACAGCAACGACGTCGCCACGGTCCAGACCTAACGACTTCAGCCCGCCTGCGACTTGCCTGGCGTGCTCGTCATAGTCTTTCCAGCTGAACTCTTCCCATATGCCGAAGTTCTTTTCTCGAAACGCTACTCGGTCGCGCCAGCTGGCGACCCGGGCGCGGAAAAGCTTGGCTAGGGTGTCATGCCCATCAATCGAAACGAAATCATCTTGGATCACTACGTCCATGGATCACCTCCAGGTCTTGCGCTTTTTCCAGCGCTTTTCGCCGCGGACGCCGTCAGTGGTTTGTCCGAGATAAAATTCCTTGATGTCTTCTGACGCCAAGAGTTCTTGCGTTGGTGCGTCCATCACCACGCGCCCGACTTCCATGATGAAGCCGTGGTTGGCGACGCTTAGTGCGGCACTGGCGTTTTGCTCAACCAACATGATGGTGACGCCCTGTTCGTCATTGATTCGGCGCACCACGTCAAAGATCGTCTTGGAAAGAAGTGGTGACAGGCCCAGTGAAGGCTCGTCGAGGATCATCAGCTTAGGGCGTCCCATGAATGCACGTCCTACGGCCAACATCTGCTGCTGACCGCCGGACAGATAACCGGCAAAGTCGCCGCTTTTCTTCAGAAGATCGGGGAAATAGCTGTAGACGGTTTCAAAGTCGCGTTCGACCTCATCGCGATCTTTGCGGCCCCAAGCCCCCATCTTCAGGTTGTCCGCAACCGTCATGAAGGGAAAGACTTCGCGCCCTTCCGGGACATGCCCGATGCCCCGTGATGCCACCCAATCGGGATCCCGATTGTGTACTTCCTGGCCGTCAAAGATGACCTGACCCTTCCGACAATCAATCGCGCCGGTAATTGTTTTGAGAAGCGTCGTTTTTCCCGCGCCATTGGCTCCGAGAACGGTTACGATGTCGCCTTCTGCAACCTCAAGGCTGACACCTGCAATCGCCATGACGGGCCCATAAAAAGTTTCGACGTTTTTGACTTGAAGCAAGTTCTGGGTCATACCGCACCTCCGAGATATGCGGCCTGAACTTCGGCGCTGCTCTGGACTTCTTCGACAGTGCCGATGGCAATCACTTCACCATTTGCCAAGGCCATGGACCGGTCGGCGATACGGCCAACGAGGTTCATATCGTGTTCAACCATGACAACCGTGACACCCAGCTCTTCCTGGATATCCTTGAGCCAGAACGACATGTCAGTGGTTTCTTCCGGGTTCAAGCCGGATGCCGGTTCGTCCAGAAGCAAGATTTCGGGTTCCGCACACAAAGCACGCGCCAACTCGACATTTTTTCGGGCGCCATAGGCTAGGTCGCCGACCTTCTCATAGCGGTATTGCTGCATGTCCAGTAGGTCGAGTATCTCTTCAACCTTGCGACGGTGGTTACGCTCTTCTTCACGCACACGCTTGGTAAAGAACCATTCACTGATCCAGCCGGTTTTGATCTTTGAAGACCGTCCGACCAGAAGGTTTTCCAGAACAGTCGCCTTTTCGAACAGTTCGATATTCTGGAAAGTCCGCGCGATGCCCAGATCCACGACTTGATTTGCCTTGCATTCCAGCAGCTCTTGCCCGCGGAACTTTATCGACCCGCTGTCTGGATTATAAATCCGGCTAATCGCGTTGAAGATCGTACTTTTCCCGGCCCCGTTGGGGCCAATGATCGCATAGATCTCACCCGGCTCCACAGCGAAGGAGACATCATTGATGGCCTTGATGCCACCGAAGGACAAGGTCAAGTGCTCTACGACAAGTTCTCTCATCTGAACCGCTCCGTCTTGAGATAGCGCTTCTGACGAACGAAGGTCGCGCGCTTGTAATAAGGGAATGTTTCGAGGAAGAGACGGAATTTGCGCCACCGCCCGTAAAGCCCCTCGGGTTCAAGAATGATGAATGCCGCGATGATGCCGCCAAACAGGAACTGTTCCAGCCCCGCCGCATGTGCGATCGCGTCAGGCAGAACTTCCCTGAGAAGCCCGATGATATTGGGCAGGATGGTGACAAAGACCGCACCCAGAATGGCTCCGGTAATTGTTCCTAATCCACCGACGATAACCATCAGCAGAATTTTCAGACTTTCCGGGACGCCAAATGTCTCTGGGCTGAGAAACCAAAGAAGATGGGCCATTAGGCCGCCCGCCAGACCCGTAATGGATGCGCTTATGAAAAAGGCTAGGATCTTGGTGCGCCCGATGTCGAGGCCGAGCGATCGGGCTGAGGTTTCGGAATCTCGCACTGCGATCATGGCGCGTCCCGTCGGGGATCGCATCAGGTTGGCAACACCCCAAATACAGAACGCCACAACTGCCAGAATCAGGTAGTAAAGCTGCCATTCTGCGGACAGTTCGTATCCGAAGAGTACCACGGGTGGAACTTGCAGCCCCATGTGACCGCCGGTCAGCGCTTCCCATTCTCCAAGAACGGTTTCGACGATGATCACGAAAGCCAATGTGGCAATCGCAAGATAAAACCCGTGCATTCTCGACACTGCACGTCCTAGTGCTGCGCCGATTGCCCCTGAGACCAATGCAGCCACGGGCAATGATATCAGGAAGGGAACACCAAGCCCCAGAAGAATAGAATGCGTGTACGCGCCAAGCCCCAGAAAGGCCGCATGGCCAAAACTGACCTGCCCGGTGAAGCCCGTCAGGACCATCAGACCGATACCGGCAAGAATGTAGGCAAGAAAGATTGATAGTTCGGAAATGTAGTAGCTTCCGACCGCCAACGGCGCCAACAGCGCGAGCAGCACCGCAAACGCGACACGGGTACGTTCACCGCGATCAACAAGGTGATTTATGTCTTGGTCGTAGTGGGTTCTGAAAAGAATCTGCATGACCTCACACCTTTTTCGAGAAGGTTTGCGGAATCAGCCCGTCGGGCTTGATGAACAGCACAACCAGCATGATGACGTAGGCGTAGACGCCTTTAAGCGGAGGGAAGAAGTAGTCCAGAAACGGCTCGGCAATGCCGATCAACAGACATCCCAACAAAGCGCCGGGAATCGAACCGAAGCCACCGACAACTGCGCCAGCAAATGCTTTGATGCCGAAGGCACTCATTCCGGTGTCGACTTGAGTCACCGGCGCCATCATCAGCCCCGCCACCGCGGCCACCATTGCCGCAATCGCCCAGACCACGGAAATCAGCTTCTTCACGGGGATGCGGTTGTAATAGGCGGCCAGTTGGTTTTGCGAGCTTGCCTGGATCGCTAGACCGGTCTGTGTGCGGGAAAAGAACAGATACAGCAGTGCGCAAAGCAGGATTGTACCACCAATGACGACCAACCGATCTGTACCGACTAGAATACCGCCAACGTCAAAGTCGTGCATGAATGGAACATCCAGCGACATCGGGGACCAGCCCCAGATCATGCCACCTAGCGACCGCAACATCAGGCCAATCGCCACGGTCAGGATGAAGATTGACGCCTGACTTTCTCCGACAACGCGGCGCATGACAATCGCGTCGAGTAAATATCCGAACACGCCAAGAGATAGGATCCCGAGCGTTGCGCTAAGCCAGAAGTTCAGGCCAAGGATTTGGCTGAACGTCAGCACCATGAAAGCACCAAGCATCATCAACTCGCCATGTGCAAAATTGACGATCTCGGTGGCCCGATAGATGAACACAAATCCTATGGCGACCAGAGCATAGCCACATCCTTGGCTAATACCGATTAGCAGCAACTGAATTACGTCAGAAAACTCCATCCCGCTCTCCTTAAGGCGTTCGAGTGATCGCGAAATTGCAGCGTGGCCGATGCGCGGCCCGATCGATCGGCCTTGCAAGGTGCAAACTGGCAAAGCGACATGGAGCGCCGGAATCCCAGACGTGAACCCATTTTCACTCTCGAGTTACATATCTTCGTGGGTTCTCTAGCACGCTGCGAGAGCAGGGCCGATATTCGAAACCCCATAGAGGTCTGTCCGAACATTCAGTCTGCGAACCCCAGAAAAATACTTGTAATATCAGCAACTAGGGCGTCCATGGAGCTGATCTGCGCTCTCAAAAGGCCCCGTCGGTGCAGGTGCATGTTCCGCGCAAATCGTTGCATGGCAAAAAACATGCATGGCTTGATGATTCACCAAGTGCGCTGGTGATATCACGTTAACTTCCAATCCGCCGAGGAATACTGATGCTCTGATTTCAAGCAACTCGAGAGGCGGTGTTCCAGGCGTCAAATGCCTTAGGACGGTGATATCGGATTGTTATGGCTGAACGACGAGGTTCGGAGACACAGAAGCAGTTCCGAATAGGTGGCAACGAACCGCTGCAAATTTCCTGGAAACCAATGTCCTTTCATTGTCCGTTCCGGCATTCGGAATGGACGGTGGCTGTCTCGACATAGTCCGGCGACAAACCCGCAAGGCGTTCCCACGCGATAACCACAGCGTCCGCGTTGTCAGCCAGAACGGCTTCGATCTCCGCCCCATGGCCGGATTCAATGGCTGCAGCGATGTCGAACACGTCACGGGGTTGGATGCGCGCGCCTCGAAACCGGATCTTCTTCGCAATGATTTCCGGGATGGTTTCCAAAAGCACATCTCGACCAAGTATCGAACGCTCCACAGCATAGTCGGCCGTCACATGTCCTGTGACGATAAAATCGATTTCGCCGATTTCTTCGAAGGCGATCTTGAGGTGCCCGCGCCCATCACCGTGGTTCTGTCGCAAATTCCTCTGAAGGCTGAGGAGATGGCGCATGCGGGTTGATTACCCTGCCAGTTTAGCAAACTGCTGAAATGCCGAGAGTCCGGGTGTGAATTGACCTTTACGGATCATATTGACCAGCTCGATGCCAGCGAGGGCAGATGCGGCGGAATCGAAAGACTTGAAACCCATCATAGGCCTGATCCGCCTTTTGATGAATCGATGGTTTTGCTCAATGATGTTGTTGAGATATTTCTGCCTCACCATCTCCATCGGTATCGGACAACCAAAGCCTTTCAGCATCTTGTTTATTGCTTTGATGCCAGCAGTGTTGGCCCCGCTTTTGTCGATGACAATCTTCCGTGGTAATCTGTTTACCTCAAGCGCACGAGCGAAGAACTTTGTTGCAGCAACTTTGTTCCGGCGTTTGGATAGCATGAAGGGTTTTGTTGCAAAGATTTGAGCCCGTTGAGTTGTTTCAGCAACCGCTTGTGCGTCAGGTGGCGAGCTCAGCGAACTGCTGAAATGGGCAG
>NZ_JBQGAB010000016.1:0-130842 GCF_056542605.1 Ruegeria sp. AB8 | reverse complement strand
GCGGCTTACCGTGAGACTTGGGAAAGAAGGGCTCAAGACGCGCCATCTGCGCGTCGGTCAACCAGAAAAGATCAGACATGGTCACCGCTCGTTTTTCAGCCGTGAATCATGCCGACCGCTGGAAATCAATGGGTCCTGACCCTAAGCAAGTCACCATGCTTTTTCGAAGGAATCCCATGGTTTCAGAGCGGATTTTTCGCAGTAAAGTTAACGCCAAAATTGCATGACCTCATGACAAGCTGGAAACCGCCTGCGGTCAAATGAGGGAGCCTGCATATTTCCAATGCAACTCCAAAAAAAAGAAAATGCTGTTCCGGTCATGAGATCGGAACAGCACACTCGTTACCAGGTACATTTCCGAAGATGCAGTAGACTCACAACTTTCAGCAAATAGGCCTACTACTTGCAGACCGCGATATTTCAACGAACATCATAAGGGATGAGTTGTCCAAGCACCGAGAAATTCTCGTGTTTTGTTCGTTTCAGCTGTTCCAATTGATGTAAACCGGAAACAAAGAAGCAAATGACCGCCGAACTGTCAACATATTCAGCTTCTTCACCGATTCGGCGCACTCTATTTGAACCAATTCACTAAAGTTTTGACGCCCAACTCAGATTGTATGGTCGTCACAGTTCTTAAGCCCGTATTGCACGTTTATCTCAATATTCGCGGCTAATCAGCCTTCACAAGTGCGGCAGCTAATTTCGTTGACGCACTCATACAGACTTTTAACCAGCAGTGGAGATTCATCCTCGATAAACAGTAATTGGTGGAAGCCATTTACTCGCGCTGGAAAGCTGCCCCATCACGCGCCTTAATGTGTTTCTGATAGGCATCCTCACCGCGAATTTGGCGCACCCGCTTGGGCCACCTTTTGCGGAAACGCCATTGGGTAGGGCTGATTGGGTCGATGTATTTGATCTTCATTCTAAGGGCCATTGTGTGCTGTCCGTGTGTGCTGTTTGCGTTATGCGACACACTCGAAAAATGCTGAATGCCCTTGTTTGTAAGGCCAAAAACTAACTGATCAAGCTAGTTCTGGTGCGGTCGAGAAGACTCGAACTTCCACGGGTGTTACCCCACAGCGACCTCAACGCTGCGCGTCTACCAATTCCGCCACGACCGCACTGCCAGTGACTTGGTAGGGGGCGTATAGACGCTGATGAAGACGTTGTGAAGAGGCAAAAGACACCTGTTTGAAATCCCCTGCCCTCTGCTTATCTAATCAACCAAACCGACTACAGGATTCCCGCGCAGGAGCTCTCGATGACAACATCCGATCCCCGTCCCGTTGTTCAGATCGACATCATTTCGGATGTGGTATGCCCATGGTGTATTGTGGGATTTCGTCAGCTTGATCTTGCTTTGCAACAAACAGGTGTGCTTGCCCGTCTTCGGTGGCATCCGTTTGAGCTGAACCCCGCCATGCCGCCGGAAGGTCAGAACCTGAGAGAGCATATTGTCGAAAAATACGGCTCGACACGTGAACAAAGCCAGCAGGTACGCGAACGGCTGACAGCGCTAGGGGCTGAGCTTGGATTTACCTTCAACTTCAACGATGACAGCCGGATCGTGAATACCTTTGCCGCACACCAATTGCTGGATTGGGCAGAACATGAGGGGCGTCAGCATCCGCTGAAACTGGCTCTGTTTGATGCCTATTTCACGCAACAGCAGGATGTCTCGGACATTGATGTATTGATGCAGGTCGTCCGAGAGGCAGGTTTGCCCCCTGACGCGGCACGGGACGCACTGGCTGGCGGCACCCACGCGGCTGCCGTGCGAGAAAAGCAGCAATTCTGGACAAGCCGGGGTATTTCAGGTGTTCCGGCTATGGTGTTTGGGGGCAAGTACATGCTGACCGGCGCTCAGGGTCAGGACACGTATGCTCAGGTATTGCAGCGATGCCTGTCCGAAGCCGCCTGACCCCTTTTCCCTGACCCCAGTGCAGGATAAGAGGCCGGTATGGAATGGAAGATCACCGAAGGGCTGACCGAATACGAAGACGCCGTGGCCTTCATGGAGGCGCGCGTGGCCGCGATCGCCTCGGGCGACGCGCAGGAGTGTATCTGGTTGCTGGAACATCCCCCGCTTTACACGGCGGGGACATCCGCGCGTATTGAGGATCTGACCGATCCGGAACGGTTTCCTGTTTACCAAAGCAAACGCGGCGGCGAATACACCTATCACGGACCAGGCCAGCGTGTGGCCTATGTCATGCTGGATCTCAACAAGCGTGGCCGGGATGTGCGCAGGTTTGTGAAACAGCTGGAAAACTGGGTGATTTCAGCACTGGCCGAATTCAACGTCCGCGGAGAGATCCGCGACGGTCGTGTCGGCGTCTGGGTGCGGCGGGATGACAAGCCGCTTACCGTTACGGGCCAGCCTGCCGAAGACAAAATTGCGGCCATTGGGCTACGCCTGCGGAAATGGGTCAGTTTTCATGGAATTTCGATCAATGTCGAACCTGATCTTGATCATTTTTCGGGCATCGTACCGTGCGGCATCACCGAATATGGGGTGACATCCCTTGTCGATCTGGGGCTGCCGGTGACACTGGCGGATGTGGATTCTGCCCTCCAGAGAACCTTTGACGACGCTTTTTCTGCGGGTGATTCCTGACCGATCGGCCGGTGGCAAGGCGCCTATTGCCCAACATGCAGTGACAATCACCGACTCCTCTGGCATCTGTTTCCCGGTCAGTGGGTTCATTAACTATTATTACCCACATTTCCGGTGATATTTATGCAAAGTTTAATTCTGGCCGATACAAAGAAGACGTTAACGAGTAGTATGAGTTCACCGTTCTAAAGTGAGTGGTATGTTAACCGGTGATCACGGGCTTGCCCGGAGAATCCGAATATGTGTTTGGTTACGAGTCTGCCGTTCCGACCCCAAATCGGAACGGCAATTCTCATTAAACGCATGTTTCACTGATGTCCAAAGCGGGAAGATGCGGGACAGCATTGGTCAGTTCGCTCCAACTCCAGCGTTGCGTGCGTAATCCCAAATCGGTCTTTCAGGCTCTGCCTGATCCTTGATCTGACGGCCCCGGCGTCGGACCAGGACGCCTCGTCTACAATCACATGTGCGGTCAGCGCCGGTTCGCACTCCTGCATGCTCCAGATATGCACGTGGTGTACGGCGGTTACGCCTTCGGCCTCTTCGATGGCCGTGGCAACCTGTTCCGGCTCCAGATCGGGGGGCGCCCCCAGCATGAGAACCCGGATCGTTTCACCGATCTCACCTTTGACATGCCAAAGGATGTAGACCGAGATCATGATCGTGACTGCGGGATCGACCCATGTCCAATCAAACACAATGACGGCTGTTCCGGCGATAATCACGGCAACAGACCCCAGCGCATCCGCCACGTTGTGCAGGAAGGCTGCCCGGATATTCATACTCTCCTTGGCCATTGAGTAGGTCAGTGCCGCAGTGATGAGGTCGACGACCAAAGCAATCCCGGCAATCCAGACGACAATCCAGCCATTGACCGGTTCCGGCTGGATGAACCGCGTGACACCTTCATACATCAGGTAGACGGACAGCACGATCAACGTTGTGTAGTTGATCAGCGCTGCCACGACCTCGGCCCGGCCATACCCGAAACTCATGCGCGGGTCGGCGGGTCGGCGTGCGATCTTGCGGGCGAAAAAGGCGATGACCAGCGCTGCGGCATCCGACAGGTTGTGCAGCGCATCGGCGATCAGCGCGAGCGAGCCGGACAGAATGCCGCCGACAATCTGCGCCAGTGTAAGGAACAAATTGACGGCGATTGCCCAGGCGACACGGGCATCTCCGGCCTTTGGGTCGATGTGATGATGGTGGCTGTGACCAGAGTGCGAGTGCTGATGTGCCATGTAAAGAGCGCCTGTTGTTTCGGTTCTTAAAGCAATGTAATTCCTCTAGTAACTAGAGGTTCAAGTGGCAGGCCAATAAAATGTACTCAATCGGTGATTTGTCCCGCCATACCGGGGTCAAGGTTCCCACCATCCGATTTTACGAAGAAAAAGGGCTGTTGCCCAAACCTGCGCGCACAGCCGGGAACCAGCGGCGGTATGATGCGGCTGCGCTGCGGCGCTTGCAGTTCATCCGCCACACGCGCGATCTTGGGCTGCCCCTTGCCGAAGTCGAAGCTCTACTGACCCTGGAAGGCGCGCAAGGGGATGACCTGAACCGCGCGCATGACATCGCCGAGCGTCAACTGGCTGACATCCGCGACCGGATCGCACGTCTGGCCCGGCTGGAAAAAGAACTGGCCCGCATCACCAAAGCATGTGACGGGCATCATGATCATGTCTGTGCCGTTCTGCATGCATTCGGGGATCATGACACCTGCGATGGGGCGCATTAGAGTCAGGTCAGAGATGCGCGAATTTTCTCGGCATGTTGGGCGATGAGGTCGAAATCACCCATATTTCCCGGCGGGCGCATCGAAACGCCCTCGTGCCGAGGCAGGACATGGAAATGCAGGTGGAAAACCTCCTGTCCGCCTGCGGCTTCGTTGAACTGCTGAATGGTGACGCCGTCCGCGTCAAAGGCCGCCTTTACCGCCCTCGCCATTTTCTGCACGGTCGCCATTGCAGCAGCCAGTTGCTTGGGTGAGGCATCCAGAACGTTTCGGCACGGTGTTTTAGGTATGACCAGAAGATGACCGTCCGAGCGTGGCATAATATCCATGAAGGCAAGCGTGTCATCGTCTTCGTAAACACGGGTCGCTGGGATTTCACCACGCAGGATCTTGGCGAAGATGTTGTCATTGTCGTAGCCCGTCATGGCATTTCTCCCGATTTGGTGCTGCTACCCGTTCTGCGACCCAACCCGCCGGGGGTCAAGCACGGAAACGGGAACCGGCCGACCTCTTGAAAACCGTACTGCAATAGCCAGATAGCAGGCACCACCGGGTCAAAAATGTCGTGGAAGCCTCCTGCCCGCGACAATTAATCTTGATCCAGATCAAACTCGACCATTGAAGGTCGTCCCCTCGCAATCTAAAACCAGCAGGAATCCCGCGCGTTGGAGAGGTCCGACTGCGCGGTAGTGTTGTAACAGGAGGCACCTAAATGGCAGACGCAGCCATTCATGGTCACGAGCATGAAGACAATCGCGGTTTCTTTACCCGCTGGTTCATGTCGACCAACCACAAGGACATCGGGATTCTCTACCTGATCGTTTCGGCTCTGGCCGGTCTGATCTCGGTTCTGATGACCGTCTACATGCGGCTTGAACTGATGCACCCCGGTGTTCAGTATATGTGCCTGGAAGGCTTCATGGCCGACCCGTGCACACCCAACGGACACCTATGGAACGTGATGATCACCTATCACGGTGTTCTGATGATGTTCTTCGTGGTCATCCCCGCCCTGTTTGGCGGATTTGGCAACTATTTCATGCCGTTGCAGATCGGTGCACCGGACATGGCCTTCCCGCGGATGAACAACCTGTCCTTCTGGCTGTACGTCGCGGGTACCTCGCTCGGTGTGGCTTCGCTTCTGGCTCCGGGCGGCAACGATCAGGCCGGTTCGGGCGTGGGCTGGGTTCTGTATCCGCCGCTGTCGACGACCGAGGGCGGCATGTCCATGGACCTTGCGATATTCGCCGTGCACGTATCGGGCGCCTCCTCGATCCTCGGCGCGATCAACATGATCACCACCTTCCTGAACATGCGCGCCCCGGGCATGACCCTGTTCAAGGTGCCGCTGTTCAGCTGGTCGATATTCGTCACTGCATGGCTGATTCTGCTGTCGCTGCCGGTTCTGGCAGGCGCGATCACCATGTTGTTGATGGACCGCAACTTTGGCTTCACCTTCTTTGATCCGGCCGGTGGCGGTGACCCGATCCTGTATCAGCACATCCTGTGGTTCTTTGGACACCCGGAAGTGTACATCGTGATCCTGCCTGGTTTTGGCATCATCAGTCATGTCATCGCGACCTTCTCGCGCAAACCGATCTTCGGCTACCTGCCGATGGTTTGGGCGATCATCGCGATTGGTGTTCTGGGTTTCGTCGTTTGGGCGCACCACATGTACACCGTTGGCATGTCGCTGCGTCAGCAGGCCTACTTCATGCTTGCCACGATGGTCATCGCGGTTCCGACAGGCGTTAAGGTCTTCTCGTGGATTGCGACGATGTGGGGCGGTTCCATCGAGTTCAAGACACCGATGCTGTTCGCCTTCGGCTTTCTGTTCCTGTTCACCGTCGGCGGTGTGACCGGCGTTGTACTGTCACAGGCGGGTGTGGACCGTGCCTATCACGACACCTACTACGTTGTGGCGCACTTCCACTATGTGATGTCGCTGGGTGCCGTGTTCGCGATCTTTGCCGGTGTCTACTTCTACTTCAGCAAGATGACGGGCCGTCAGTACTCGGAATTCTGGGGCAAGGTTCACTTCTGGATGTTCTTCATTGGCGCCAACCTGACCTTCTTCCCGCAGCACTTCCTGGGCCGTCAGGGTATGCCGCGCCGCTACATCGACTACCCCGAGGCATTTGCCCAGTGGAACTTCGTATCGTCGATCGGCGCGTTCATCTCGTTCGCCTCGTTCCTGCTGTTCTTCGGCATTGTCATCTACGCCCTGCTGCGTGGCGCGAAAGAGACACGTCCGAACCCGTGGAACGAATACGCGGATACGCTGGAATGGACCCTGCCGACGCCGCCGCCCGAGCACACGTTCGAGCAGCTGCCCAAGCAGGAAGACTGGGACAAGGGCCACGCCCACTAATCCCTGAAAACATCACTGCAAAGCCCCGCCCGTTCCGGCGGGGCTTTTCTTTTGAAAGCTTCCGACATTTGGGGAATATCGCCAGAAGGCCAAAAATCGGCTATTCTGTTTGCGGTTGGTCATCCGGCAATCCGGAGGTACGCAATGCCCGAAATTGATTTCTGGTTCTCAATAGGTAGCACTTACAGTTTTCTGACGGTGATGCGTCTGGATGAATGGTGTGCAGAACATGATGCGACGGTGCATTGGAAACCGTTCAACGTGCGAACCATCATGTCCGAACAACAAAACATTCCATTTGCCGGAAAACCCACAAAATCAGCCTACATGTGGCGGGATATCGGACGGCGCGCGGCAAAGTACCGGCTTCATGCCAAGCTGCCTGCCCCTTACCCGATTTCCGATCTTGCCCTTGCCAATCAGGTCGCCCTTCTGGGCATGCGCGAAGGCTGGGGCAAGGACTTTACCCAGAACCTCTATCGCATCTGGTTTGAAGATGGCGTCGAAGCAGGCAGCGAAACTGCCCTGTCTGAGGCCCTGTTCAGATGTCAGCAGGATCCGCGCCTTGCACTGTCCCGCGCGCGCAGCCCGGAAATCTCGGAGGCGCTGGAATCCGAGACCAAGAACGCCACCCAGCTAGGCGTTTTTGGCGCCCCGAGCCTCGTCGTGCGCGGTGAGGTGTTCTGGGGCGATGACCGGCTGGATGATGCATTATCGTGGGCGCGTGTCGGCCACGTGATCTGATCTTTTGGCCATCGACTCCGGGTGTCGATGCGCTATTTTTTCACCATGCCCTATCAATGGACTCAGACATCAGACACAGAGCAGGAATTGCGCCTTTGGCCGCATAATTCGCTGCCGCCCCGCTGGGCAATGCGGGTCATCCTGTTGGTGTTTGCCTTCGGGCTTATCCCGATGCTGGCGGTGCTGGGGTCGGTGCTGCTGTGGGGGCTGCTTCCTTTCATGCTACTCAGCGTTCTGGGCCTGTGGCTGGCCATTCAGACAAACTACCGCGCCCGCAGCGTCTTTGAGGTTCTGACGCTGAGCGGCAGCCAGGCCCGTCTGGTGCACCACCACCCCCGAACCGGTCGTCAGGAATGGAAGTGCAACCGATATTGGGCCCGGCCTGAAATGCACCAACGCGGCGGGCCTGTTCCACATTACGTCACCCTGACCGGCGACGGCCGCCAGGTGGAAATCGGCTCATTTCTGTCCGAGGAAGAGCGCATCGCGCTTTATGACGAGCTGATACAAAAACTGCGCGAACCTGTCGCGCAGCAATTGGCGCAGTAAACGTCGAAGTGACAGGTCAGCTGTTGCTGGCCGCGCAAAGCTGATCCTTGACCATCGGTCCGACCTTGCCGAAATCCATCTGGCCGGTATAGCGGGTTTTGAGTTCGCCCATCACCTTGCCCATATCACGGATCGAACCGGCGCCTGTCGCGGTGATTGCGGTCAGAATGGCCTGGTTCACCTCGTCATCATCCAGCTGCTTTGGCAGAAATTCCTCGATCACATCAACTTCGCGCAGCTCGCGTTCTGCCAGATCCAAGCGCCCGCCCTCTTCATAGGCGCGTGCGCTTTCCTTGCGCTGCTTGGTCATTTTGCCAAGGATTTCAAGTACCTCGGCATCACCGCAACCTTTTGCTTCTTCGTTGTCCGATACCCGTGTTGCGATGTCGCGGTCCTTGATCGCCGCGTTGATCAGCCGCAGCGTCGATAGACGCTCGGCCTCCTTGTCTTTCATTGCTTGCTTCAGGGCTGCATTCACCCTTGATCGCATATCCATCTGCTCAATCCATCCCCAAGATGAAGGAACCCCGACCATATCGAAACAAAAAGCGCGACACAACCGGGGTCGAATATATCTAAGTCATTGATATTAAATGATTGCCCGAAAATTGAACAGACTTGACCCAGCGGCCCAACCCCCTTAGGAATGCGCCGATTTACCCTGCAGGAGAGTCGCGCCATGGCCCAGAACGCCCCGTCCAAGCCCACCGCATGTCTGGCATTGGCCGACGGAACACTGTTCTACGGCACAGGCTTTGGCGCCACCGGCCAGACCGAAGCCGAGCTGTGTTTTAACACCGCCATGACCGGTTATCAGGAAATCATGACCGACCCCTCATACGCGGGACAGATCGTGACCTTCACATTCCCTCATATTGGGAATGTCGGTGTGAACTCCGAGGATGCCGAGGCCGGCGATCCGGTTGCGGCAGGAATGGTGGTCAAATGGGACCCGACCGAGCCTTCGAACTGGCGTGCCGCAGACGAACTTAAAACCTGGCTGGCCCAACGCGGGCGAATTGCGATTGGCGGCATTGACACCCGGCGACTGACCCGTGCCATTCGGCAGCAAGGTGCGCCTCATGTGGCGCTGGCCCACGATCCGGACGGTAATTTCGATATTGAGGCTCTGGTCGCCGCAGCCCGTGGATTTGCCGGTCTGGAGGGCATGGACCTGGCCAAGGACGTGACCTGCGCACAAAGCTATCGCTGGGACGAAATGCGTTGGGCCTGGCCCGACGGTTACTCACGCCAGACAGCCCCCGTGCACAAAGTCGTGGCGCTGGACTATGGCGCCAAACGCAACATCCTGCGGTGCCTGGCTTCGGCCGGATGTGACGTGACCGTTCTGCCCGCGACGGCAACCGCTGCCGAGGTTCTTGCACACGATCCGGATGGCGTCTTCTTGTCAAACGGTCCGGGCGATCCCGCCGCCACCGGCGAATACGCTGTTCCCATGATCAAAGAGGTACTTGAGACCACGGACCTGCCCATCTTTGGCATTTGTCTGGGCCATCAGATGCTGGCGCTGGCGCTTGGCGGCCAAACCGTCAAGATGAACCACGGTCATCATGGCGCAAACCACCCGGTCAAGGACATGGAAACCGGCAAGGTCGAAATCACCTCGATGAACCACGGTTTCGCCGTTGACGCTCAATCCCTGCCCGATGGCGTCATTGAAACCCATCGGTCGCTGTTTGACGGCTCGAACTGCGGTATTCGCATGACGGACCGCCCGGTCTATTCAGTGCAGCATCACCCCGAAGCATCGCCGGGGCCGCAGGACAGTTTCTACCTGTTCGAACGCTTTGCGGATGCAATGGCCGCGCGAAAAGAAAAGGCTTAACCGTCTGCCTTTGCCGGATTAACCCGCCATTAACTATGTTGAAGCAACCCTGACGTGCGTAATCGCGTCAGGGTTTATTAATGGTCGAACTGAACTTACAGCAACTTGCCCCGGCAGAACCGGTACCGGCACTGGGGCAGCGCAAACCTCTCGGCCTCTATTTGATGGAACGCGACCTGATCACCCGCGCGCAGCTGGATCACGCATTGTTGCTCCAATCACAGCAGCAGGCCCCCTTGGGCGAGATTTTGGTGAGCGAGGGCTGCGTCAGCCGTCAGGATGTCTTGCTGGCCTTGTCCAAACAAACAGGCCTGCAAATCGCGGATCTGGAAGAAACGCCGCCATCCCCTGATCTGGTCGATCTGAAACCTGCGTCCTTCTGGCTTGAGAACCATGTCATACCGTGGGTCAGACTGGGTCCGATCCTTCTGGTTGCCACCGCCCGGCCAGACAATTTCGATGCCATTGCAGCAGAATTTGAGGCAAGCCGATATACATTGATTCCCGTTCTGGCGGCACCAGATCAGATCGGCACGGCGATATCCCGACTATTCTCCCGAGATCTGGCCCGGGCGGCCGAAACCCGTGTGGACCCGCTGCACAGTTGCCGCACCTGGACACCCCGGGCACGCACCGGACCAGTCGCAAGCGCAATCGCCCTGTTGGCGACAATGATCGCAATCCCAACGATCGGTTGGTCCGTTCTGGTGTTCGCGGCCGTCGGCACGTTGTTCCTGTTCTGGGTCCTGAGATTGTCCGGGTTGCTGGCCTTCTTGTTGCCAAAGATGCCTCCAAAGGCGGGAAGGGAAAGTCGCGTCATCTCACGCACACGCCAGCCCTATGTGTCGATCATGGTGCCGTTATACAAGGAAACCGAGATTGCCGACGCGCTGATCCAACGACTGCGGCGGCTGACATACCCCAAGGCACTGTTGGACGTTATTCTGGTGCTCGAAGAAGACGACGCCGTTACCCGCGAAACACTGTCACACGTTGATCTGCCCAGTTGGATGCGCACAGTGGAAGTCCCGAAACTGAACGGCTTGACCACCAAACCCCGTGCGATGAACTACGCCCTAGATTTCTGCCGCGGCGATTTGATCGGGGTTTGGGATGCCGAGGATGCGCCGCAACCGGATCAGATCGAACGCGTGGTGGATCATTTTCAACATGCGCCGCCCGATGTCGTATGTCTGCAGGGCGTGCTGGATTACTACAACCCGCGCACCAGTTGGAGATCACGGTGCTTTACAATCGAATACAATAGCTGGTTCAGGGTAATCCTGCCCGGTATTGCCCGATTGGGCCTTGTGGTCCCGCTGGGCGGCACAACCTTCTTTTTTCGCCGGGACAAACTGGAGGAGTTGGGCGCCTGGGACGCGCACAATGTCACCGAAGACGCCGATCTGGGTGTCCGGTTGTACCGCGCCGGGTATCGGACCGAGATGGTGGACACAACAACCTTTGAAGAGGCGAACTTTCGGACCTGGCCCTGGGTCAAACAACGCTCGCGCTGGCTCAAGGGTTTCATGGTGACCTATCTGGTCCACATGCGCACACCGGTTGGTTTGTTGCGGGATCTGGGATTGCTTCGCTTTTTGGGCGTTCAGGCGTTTTTTCTGGGGACTTTGGGGCAATTCCTTCTTGCCCCTGTCCTTTGGGTGTTCTGGCTGATGGCGATGGGCATATCCGTACCGCTTCCGCAGGGGCTGACGCAAGAAAGTGTCACTGTACTTTTCAGCCTGTTTCTTGCAGCTGAACTGACCAACGTCGTGGTCGGACTTGTCGCCGTCGCAGCACGGGAAAGACGTTTCCTGCTGCCTTGGGTGCCGACGATGATCCTGTATTACCCGTTGGGCGTTCTGGCGGCCTACAAAGCGCTATGGGAACTGATCTGGAACCCATTTTTTTGGGACAAGACCCAACACGGACAGGCGGCCGAGGAACAGCTGCCCTCCTGAGCTCAGGACTCGCGCCGGACCGCATCCTGTTTAAGGCGGGTCATGAACGCGATCGAGATGTGTTCCCGCAACGCCTGACTTGCAGCATCTTCATCACGTGCCGCGATCGCTTCGACAATTCCCTTGTGTTCATTCTGGGCGATTTCACCCCGGCCCTGCACGGCAAGCGATGTCGTGGCCATCAGGGCCATCGTGCGATGCACCAGATCCAGTTGCTGAACCAGATATCGGTTGTGCGACGCCAAATGAATCTGTTCGTGAAACCGCCGGTTGGCACGCGACAGGGCCGTCGGATCATCGACCAGTTCGTCATCTGCCAGAACCATGTCCTGAAGAACTTTGATTTCCTCTTCCGTTGCGTGTTTGGCGGCTAGACGGGCTGCCAACGCCTCGAGTTCGCGGCGCACGACGTACAATTCAGCCATCTGGTTGTGATCCAACGATGCCACGATAAGTGATCGCCCGTCCCTTTCCAGCAGGGATTGTGTTTCCAGTCGCTGCAACGCTTCGCGAATCGGGGTGCGCGACACGCCAAAACGTTCCGCCAGTTCGCTTTCGACAAGCCGATCGCCGGGCTTGTACACGCCAACATCAATGGCTTCGAGAATCAGGCTGTAGGCATCTTTGTTGGGTTGGCGGGTCTGGCTCATTTTGTCTTTCGTCTCCTCGTTCGGTCATGTCTATCCGCCACTTGGCCTTCCAATCAAGTGAAGCATTGAAATCCGCAGCACCGGACCCTAAACCATAAACATGGTCAAACCTGCATTTGCTCATGTCACCCAGTGGGTGTTCGATCTCGACAATACGCTGTATCCGCCCCATATGCGCCTGTTCGATCAGATCGAGGTGCTGATGACGGATTATGTCGTGCGCACTCTGGGTGTGGACCAGGCCGAGGCGGATCGTTTGCGATCAGAATACTGGCGCCGGTATGGCACTACGCTGGCCGGGTTGATGGCCGAGCACGACCTTGACCCTGATCCATATCTGCATGCGGTCCATCAGGTGGACATGAGCCATATGGATCCGGACGCGGAACTGGCCGCCCATATCCGCTCACTTCCCGGTCGCCGCATCGTCTATACCAATGGCAGCGCGCCCTATGCGGAACGCGTTTTGGCGGCACGCGGTCTGAGCGGGTTGTTTGATGCGGTCTATGGTGTCGAACACGCCGGATACCGGCCAAAACCGGAAAAAGCCGCTTTCGAGGCGATTTTCGCGCGGGACGGCATTCGCGCCGAACAGGCCGCGATGTTCGAGGACGACCCGCGCAATCTGGCAGCCCCGCACGAGATGGGAATGCGCACGGTCCATGTGGCACCTGAACCGCACACTGCGGAGCATATCCACCACCATACAGACGATCTGACTCAGTTTCTCGGACGCCTGGTCTGACAGGGCAACCTGCGACGATCTGCTCATTCTGCACCTGCATCATCGTTCCTATATCCGCCTTAGCGACGAACAGAACGGAGACCTCCAATGAGCGCGATCGAAATGAACCCGCGCCTGCCTATCTGGCAGCGCTTGTTGTTTGCCATTCCCTTGTTTGGATGGATGGCCCGCGATGAGAAAGACGGCGCGCCCGAGGATCTGGGCTATACCGCCGCCGCCATCGTCAGCATGTGGGGATGTTCCATCCTTCTGTTCGGTCTTCCCGGCCTTTACCTGCCCGCACTTGCGATGGTGCCGGTGATGTTCCTGATCCTGCTGCTGATTTCGCGGGGTTAGGAATCGGGACAGGATGTCACTTGGCGCCCGGGCCGCAACACCACTAGGGTCTGCGGACAACGGAGAATTTCGCGATGACTGACAGTTGTGACATCCTGATATCAGGTGGCGGTATCGCCGGTCTGACCGCCGCCGCTGCCTTTGGGGCAGCCGGATTTGACGTAATCTGCGTCGACCCTGCCCCGCCCGTGACCGAGCGCGACGTTGAAGGGTCAGACCTTCGAACAACGGCGTTTCTGCAACCCGCCCGGGTTTTGCTGGAACAATGCGGGCTGTGGCAACGTCTGGATGCGCACGCCGCCCCTTTGCAGGTCATGCGCATCGTGGATGCCGGCGGCGACGTGCCTGAACCGCGTGTCGTGCGCAACTTTGATGCCTCGGACATTTCCGACCAGCCTTTCGGCTGGAACCTTCCCAACTGGCTGCTGCGCCGGGAAATGGTGGCGCGGCTGGCCGAGTTGCCCAATGTGGATTTCAGGCCCGGAACCGGCACCACCAGTCTGTTTACCCGCACCGCCGAAGCCCGCGTCGGGCTTAGTGACGGCGCCCGGGTTCGCTGCCGTCTTGTGATCGCAGCAGACGGGCGCAATTCACCCATGCGCGAAGCTGCTGGTATCGGCGTCCGGACAACACGCTATGGTCAGAAAGCGCTGGCTTTTGCGGTCACGCACCCAATCCCGCACGAAAACGTATCAACCGAAATCCACCGCTCCGGCGGGCCATTCACTCTGGTTCCGTTGCCCGACTGGCAGGGTCAGCCGTCCTCTGCGATTGTCTGGATGGAACGTGGTCCTCGTGCGGTCGAGCTCATGAACCTCGACGCCCCGGATTTCGAGGCAGCCATGACCCGTCGATCCTGCGAACTGTTCGGACCGCTCAAGTTAGCGTCGCGCCGCACGATCTGGCCGATCATCAGTCAAGCGGCCGAGCATCTGTCCGGTGAAAGACTCGCCCTGATGGCCGAGGCCGCACATGTGGTTCCGCCGATCGGGGCCCAAGGTCTGAACATGTCGCTGGGGGATCTGCGGTGCCTGCTGGATCTGGCGCAGGCGCGACCGGACGGGCTGGGTGATTCCCAGATGCTGGCGGCCTACCACAAAGCACGCCACACCGAGATCGAATTGCGTGTCAAAGGCATCGACCTGTTAAACCGCGCCTCAATGATCGAAGCGCGTCCATTGCGTGACGCCCGCGCCATGAGCCTGAATGCTCTTTATTCACTGGCGCCGGTGCGCAAAACGCTTATGCAGATGGGCCTCGGCATGCGCTGAGGCCCGATTGCCGGCTCAAATCACCTGATCCAGAACCCGTTTCAGACGTTGGATGGTGCCGTCCACGTCATACAGCTTGTCCAGCCCAAACAGACCAAGGCGGAACGTGCTGAACCCTTCAGGTTCGTCGCATTGCAGCGGCACGCCCGCCGCGATCTGCATACCCAGCGCTGCGAATTTCTTGCCGTTCTGAACATCGGGATCCGATGTATAACTGACGACAACACCGGGCGCGCCAAATCCGTCGGCGGCCACCGAGACAATTCCCTTGTCCTTCAGAATCACCCGCACACCATTCCCCAGCGCCCATTGCGCATCACGCAGCTTTTCGAAACCATAATCACGGGTTTCAATCATTGTTTCACGAAACGCACGAAGCGCATCCGTTGGCATCGTGGCGTGATAGGCGTGACCGCCATTTTCGTAAGCCTGCATGATCTGGCGCCACTTTTTCAGATCGATAGCAAAACTGTCCGACGTCGTTTGCTCAAGACGCGCTTCGGCCTGTTCGGACAACATGACCAAACCGGCGCAGGGCGACGCGCTCCATCCCTTCTGTGGCGCGGAAATCAGAACATCAACACCGGTTGCCTTCATGTCGATCCAGGCGCACCCCGAAGCGATGCAGTCCAATACCATCAGCGCGCCGACTTCGTGCGCGGCTGCAGCCATGGCCGCCACATAGTCGTCAGGCAGAATCACACCTGCAGCGGTTTCCACATGCGGTGCGAACACGACATCCGGACGTTGTTCACGAATGGTCGTCACGACCTCGTCAATCGGGGCCGGTGCAAAGGGCGACGGGCTGGTATTTCCGGTCTGGCGCGCTTTCATCACAGTGGCCGAGGCCGTCAATCCACCTGTTTCGATGATCTGGCTCCAGCGGTACGAAAACCAACCATTGCGAACCACCAGAACATTGGCGTTCTGTGCAAACTGGCGGGCAACGGCCTCCATAGCATAGGTTCCGCCCCCGGGGATCACCGCAATTCCGTCAGCGTTATAGACCTGTTTCAACATATCCGAGATATCGCGCATCACCTGCTGAAAGGATGCCGACATGTGATTTAGGGACCGGTCCGTAAAAACCACCGAGAATTCTTCGAGACCGTTTGGGTCAACACTGTCCAGCAACGCGGGCATGATTTTTCCTTTCCTGAGAGGTTCCTGAAGTTCTGAACGTTTTGGCGAATTTCGTAAAGCACCTTACGCACGTCACATGTTGACGCAACGGAACCCTTCTCTTCAGATTGTTTTTTGCATCTCACACGGCCCGATCAAGGCACAAATGACGCCAATTAGGGTCACCCCTACTTTACACTTTGACGTGTTTCTGACCAGATACATACACTTTGTACAAGAAAGGTAATTTCGCAGGTGACAGGGCAAAAACGGATAAGTTTTCAGGTAGTTCGCGACGAAGTCAAAAGAAGGATCGAAGCCCGTATTTGGCCGCAGGGATCTTTGCTGCCGACCGAGACACAGCTGGCCGAAGAGTTCAATTGCGCCCGCGCGACCGTAAACCGGGCCCTTCGGGAACTGGCCGAACAAGGCTATGTCGAAAGAA
Source organism: Ruegeria sp. AB8 (assembly GCF_056542605.1). Classification (NCBI taxonomy): domain Bacteria; kingdom Pseudomonadati; phylum Pseudomonadota; class Alphaproteobacteria; order Rhodobacterales; family Roseobacteraceae; genus Ruegeria; species Ruegeria sp. AB8. The sequence continues at coordinate 114,447 of NZ_JBQGAB010000016.1, read as the reverse complement.
AGCGGAAAAGCGGGACACGGGTCAAAAAAGAACCCAGCAAACATGCCAAGCTGGAAATCTCGCTCGCGCGCCAGACAGTGGAAAACCAGAATGCCACCTATCGCTACGCTTTGGTCGAACGAAACGTCGTACCCAGCCCTGGCTGGCTGGCATCGCAACTGAGCGTTTCACCGGACGCGCGCGTCCTTCATATCATCTGCATGCACTACGCGGACAACCGCCCCTTTCAGCTAGAAGAACGCTGGATCAATATCGAGGCCGTTCCGGATGTCGAACACGCCGATCTGAACCAAAACGGGCCGCATGAATGGTTGCTGAAGACCGCACCCTTTACCGAAGCCGAAATCGCGTTCTGTGCCGTTTCCGCTGACGGGCGACTGGCCGAATTCATGGGGACCACGACCGGCACCTCAATGATTCAGCTTGAGCGCACGACCTGGAAAGACGGAGAGCCGATGGCGTTTGCCCGCATGACGCATCACCCGGGTTTCTGCATCCGCTCAAAATACTGACTTATCCGATCGGGCCCGGAAGACGCTCTTCACTCAGCAGCACATTGGCCTCGACGTCACCGGCCCCAGGCAATGTCATGATGCGCCGCCGCAGGACGCGTTCAAAGTCCGACAGATCCCGCGCGACGACCCGAAGTCGGTAGTCATAAAGACCCAGCACATGCTCGACCGTCTGAACCTCGGGAATGGCGCTTACGGCACGTTCGAAATCCTCAAGGCTGACCTGCCCTTTGCGCGCCAGTTTCACACCCAGAAACACCGTCACCCCAAACCCCAAGGCCTCGGCGTTCAACCGTAACCGGCGCCCCTTGATGATACCTTCCTCCTCAAGCCTGCGGATACGCCGCCAGGTTGCCGGTTGCGAAAGGCCAAACCGTCGCCCCAACGCGCCCGCGCTTTGCGCCGCATCCTGCGCCAACGCACGTAAGATCTTGCGGTCGGTTTCGTCCAGTTCCGTCATACCGGCAGCACCTCGTCCCGTTTCACCCGGGCAATATGCATCAGCGCTTCGATGTCAGCGATGTGCGGCAACGTCAGAATGCGGTCACGATACACCTGCTGGTAGTGGGACATATCCCGCGCCAAAACGGAAAGGCGCACGTCGACCCGCCCGAGGAAGGTCTGAATCTCGATCACTTCGGCCACTTTGCGTGCGGCTGCGGTGAACTCGTCAAAGGCACGTGGCTGGGTCTTGTCAAGCGTGATCCTCAGCGAAACCTCAACCGCATACCCAAGCGCGACCCAGTCGATCACGGCCTCCTGCCCCTGAATGATCCCTGCCGCCTGCATCTTTTCAATCCGCCGCCAGCACACCCCTGCACTGATCCTGCACCGCTCGGCGAGTTCGGCTGTGGTCAGGCTCGGATCGGCCTGGAAATGACGCAGGATGCGACGGTCAGTATCGTCAAGCATGATTTTTTCACAAGATAGATATTTTGCGAATTATTCTTCATCTTTTTTACAAATACTCAACCCCAATGCTATCGCCATTGCGCCGACGGACAGATAGAACCACCGCAATCGAAACTGAAAGGACCGGCAAAATGCGTGTCTATTACGATCGCGATTGCGACATCAACCTGATCAAAGACAAGAAAGTGGCCATCCTGGGCTATGGCAGCCAGGGACACGCACACGCGCTGAACCTGCGCGACTCGGGTGCCAAGAACCTGGTCATCGCCCTGCGCGAAGGCTCGCCCTCGGCCAAGAAAGCCGAAGCCGAAGGTCTGCAGGTGATGGGCATTGCCGAAGCCGCCGCATGGTGCGACGTCATCATGTTCACCATGCCCGACGAGCTGCAGGCCGAAACCTACAAGAAATATGTGCATGACAACATCAAGCCCGGCGCGGCCATTGCCTTTGCCCATGGCCTGAACGTCCACTTTGGCCTGATCGAGCCGAAAGAAGGCGTTGACGTCATCATGATGGCCCCCAAGGGCCCCGGACACACCGTGCGGGGCGAATATGTCAAAGGCGGCGGCGTGCCCTGTCTGGTCGCCGTGAACAACGACGCCACCGGCAAGGCGCTGGAAATCGGTCTGTCCTATTGCTCGGCCATCGGTGGCGGCCGCTCGGGCATCATCGAGACCAACTTCCGCGAAGAGTGCGAAACCGACCTGTTCGGCGAGCAGGCCGTTCTGTGCGGCGGCATCGTCGAACTGATCCGCTGCGGCTTCGAGACGCTGGTCGAGGCAGGTTATGCACCGGAAATGGCCTATTTCGAGTGTCTGCACGAAACCAAGCTGATCGTTGACCTGATCTATGAAGGCGGCATCGCGAACATGGATTACTCGATCTCGAACACCGCCGAGTATGGCCAATATGTCACCGGCCCGCGGATCCTGCCCTATGAGCAGACCAAGAAGGCGATGAAAGAGACCCTGTCGGACATCCAGACCGGTAAGTTCGTGCGTGACTTCATGCTGGAAAACGCTGTTGGCCAACCGACCATCAAAGCGGCCCGCCGTCACAACGATGAACATCAGATCGAGCAGGTCGGTAAGAAACTGCGTGACATGATGCCCTGGATCTCGGCCGGCAAACTGGTCGATCAGGAAAAGAACTGAGCCTGACTTTTGTCAGCACAAGGGCGGCCCCGGTGGCCGCCCTTTTCAGTTTGCAACCGCATTTCGATAGCACTCGCCCAGAACGTAATCCCAGCCGCCGTCGTAACTGCCGCGTTTGTCCGGTGCTTCGGTTGCCCAGACCTGCCAGCCGGAATGGGTAAGGACTACCTTTGTTTGCCCCGGCCCGTGGTCTTCAAATTCGACTGTCACCAGGGTGGAAAGCTTTTCGTCTGTTCCGGGATGCCAGGTAAACGCCACCTTTTGCCCGGGCGCAAACGACAGAACCTCTCCCCAGTCCGAACGTGTGCCGTCAAACATGGTTTCGTAAATCGCGCCGCCTACAAACGGCTCGATCGAGACAGAAAGTGCCGGTCTACGGTGTGCGGCGGACACGGCATGGCCATGCAGCGGCCACCATTTTCCAATCCGGTTCACAAATACATCAAATGCCCGTTCACGCGTCGCATTTACAATCACCGTTTTGACGATGGGATCAGTCATGGTTCTGTCCCTTCTCATTAAATTCGGCCGCATAACCTTCCAGCACTTCGGACCAATACCGGTCCAGCCAATCCCGCAACTCGGCAAGCCCCTCGGGGCGGGCAGCATATATCCGCCGGGTCCCTTCGGCACGGCACACCACGAGGCCCGCATCGGTTAGAACCCGAAGATGCTGGGACACGGCAGGACGACTGACAGGCATGTTTTCAGCCAATTCCCCAACTGCCTGCGGCTTGATTGCAATCGCTTCGAACAATTGTCGCCGGGTGGGATCACTTAAAGCAGAGAATACATATTGGTTAGCCATCACTTACCGTAAGTAAGAACTTACTGATTGTCAAATATGGCGGCGTGACATCCCCGGATGCGCAAGATAAGGGGAAGCCATGGTAGAGAGCCCCAATTCACGCGACTGGAGCGGTGTTGTAACGCTTGGCCTGATCTGGGGCGGCACTTTCATGGTCGTTGCCATGGCCCTGGAAGGTTACGGCCCGATCACCGTGGCAACCGCCCGAACGACACTGGGTGCACTGACTTTGCTGTTGATGATGGCGGCGACGGGCCGAAAAATTCCCACTGGAAACCCGGCACTCTGGTGGTCGATCATAATCATCGGCATCCTGTCGACAGCCCTGCCCTTTGTCCTGCTAAGCTGGGGACAGCAATTTGTTCCGTCAGCCTTTGCCGGGCTTTCCATGGCCGCAATCCCGTTAATGGTTTTGCCGCTTGCCCATTTCTTTTCCGATGAACCGATGAATGCGCGCAGACTGTTCGGCGTAACCCTTGGGTTCACCGGTGCGCTGATACTGATCGGGCCAGGTCTTGCACAATTGGGGTCGGGGGCTGAACCCATGGCTCAACTGGCCTGCGTCGGTGCAGCATTGTCCTACGCCCTGGCCTCGATCTTCACCCGCCGCTGCCCGCCCGTTGATCCGGTTGTCCTGGCCGCCTTGACGCTTGTGGTCGGTGCTGTGCTGTTGCTGCCGATCATGTTGGTTTACGAAGGTATTCCCCGTTGGGAAGGCACCCGGCCCGGTCTTGCCATCATCGTGCTGGGCCTGTTCCCCACTGCCTTTGCAACGCTCCTGCGGGTTTCCATCATTCGCAGCGCCGGATCCGTTTTCCTTACCCTGGTGAACTATCAGGTTCCAATCTGGTCAATGGTGTTTGGCGCTTGGATCCTGTCCGAAGCGCTGCCTTTCCGGTTCTATCTGGCGCTGGCAATGATCCTGACGGGGCTGGCCATCAGCCAATGGTTCAGCCTTCAGAAACTGCTTTTCAGACGCTAGCCAGCCGCCGCCTCGACCTCGGAGACGATGCGGTCAACGACTTGATTCAACAGGGTATCATCTTCGCATTCGGCCATGACACGGATCAGCGGCTCAGTCCCGGACATGCGAATCAACAAACGCCCCTGCCCGTTCAATCGCGCTTCGGCATCGGCTATCGCCGTCTTGACGTTCTGAGCTTCCAGGGGATGCTGGCCAACTTCGTAACGGACGTTTTTCAGCAATTGCGGAACTTTCTCAAACTGCTGCGAGATCTCGGAGGCGCTGCGGTCAGCCCGAACCATTTCCGCCAGGAAATGCAGCCCTGCCATCAGCCCGTCCCCGGTGGTTGCGTAGTCCGTCATCACGATATGACCCGACTGCTCGCCGCCCAGATTGAACCCGCCTTCGCGCATGCGTTCTACAACATAGCGGTCACCTACCGCTGTGCGTTCAAGTCGCAGCCCCCGCGCAGCCAGGTGCCGCTCGAGCCCGAGGTTGGACATGACCGTTGCCACCAACGCCCCGCCGGTCAGCCGATCAGCACGGGCCCAGCTGCTGGCGAGCAGCGCCATCAACTGATCACCATCGGCAACTTGCCCCTGTTCATCGACAATCACGACCCGGTCTGCATCACCGTCCAGGCAAATCCCTACATCGGCACCGTGGGCCACTACGGTTTCCGCCGCCATTTGCGGTTTGGTCGACCCGCAGTTAAGGTTGATGTTCTTGCCGTTGGGCGCGATGCCAATCGGAATGACCTCGGCACCCAACTCCCACAGAACCTCCGGGGCGGTGCGGTGCGCAGCGCCATTGGCGCAGTCGATCACAACTTTCAGACCATCGAGCCGCAATTCACGTGGCAACGAGGATTTCACACGCTCGCCATAGCGGAACCGCGCATCATCCACGCGACGCGCCCTTCCAATATTCTGAGCTTTAGCGGGGTGGACGCCTTGTTCAATCAGGTCTTCGATATCCATTTCGGCCTGATCTGACAGTTTGAAGCCGTCGGGGCCAAAAAACTTGATCCCGTTGTCTTCAGCCGGGTTGTGGCTGGCAGAAATCATCACGCCCAGATCAGCGCGCATCGACCGGGTCATCAGACCCACCGCCGGTGTTGGCACCGGGCCCAGCAGCAACACGTTCATACCGGTCGAAGTCAAACCTGCCGTCAGCGCGTTTTCCAGCATATAGCCCGAAAGGCGCGTATCCTTGCCGATGACCACGCGGTGCACGCCGGAGGCGTCGCGCCGGAAGTATCGCCCGACTGCCGCACCAATGCGCAAAGCCATTTCCGCCGTCATCGGATGCGTGTTGGCAGTGCCCCGCACCCCGTCGGTTCCGAACAATTTGCGCATCGGCGTTTTCTCCAAAATACCAGCTTTGGGACCGGATTACCGGACGGCAGTCCACAAGCGCAAGGCCTGAGCCGTCTCGGCCACATCATGGACCCGAATGATCTGCACACCTTGCGACAATCCCGCCAACGCAACAGCAATTGATCCCGGCGCACGCGCATCCTTGCGCGGTTCCTTGCCGATCTGACCGATGAATCCCTTGCGCGACACGCCCAACAGGATCGGGCAGCCGAACCCGTGAAACAGGCTGAGGTTCCGCAACAGGGTCAAGTTATGAGCCTCGGTTTTGCCGAACCCAATGCCCGGATCGGCAATGATCTGATTTCGGTTCAGGCCAAGGCCCTCAAGGTGTTCGATCTGTCCATTTAGGAAATCGTATACATCCAGCAGGACGTCATCATATTGCGGGTCATCCTGCATCGTCGCGGGATCACCCTGCATGTGCATGACGCAAACCGGGGCAGCGACCCCAGCACAAAACGGGGCCAGATCCGGATCAAAAGTAAAACCTGACACGTCGTTGATCAGCCCAGCCCCGGCTGCCCAGGCGGCTTCGGCGACGCTGGCCTTGCGCGTATCGATTGAAACCAAAGCATCCGTTTCCGCGCAGATCGCGGAAACCAGCGGGCGCGTCCGCTCGATCTCTTCAGCTTCCGGAACATATGCGGCACCCGGGCGGGTGGATTCCCCACCGATGTCCAGAATGCTGGCGCCATGCGTGACCATGGATTTGGCCGCAGACACAGCGGCTTCGACCGAATTGTGCAGACCTCCGTCCGAGAAGCTGTCGGGCGTTGCGTTCAAAATGCCCATGATCTGCGGGACCGCCATGTCCAGACCTGCAACTGCCGCCCTTTTACGGGTCAGGCGGCTGATCACTTCTTCCGGGATGTCGTTCACGGCGACCAAAACCGGGTCGCCGTCGCGTGTCAGTTTTTCCGCATGGGTGAACCACAAATCCTGCCCAGCCAACGACACCGCGTGGGCCGGGCGCGTCAGTCCGTGCTGTACAAGAGGACGAAAATACGCGGTCACAGTTTGGCCTGATCCACCGGCACCGCCCGCAGGGGAGTTTTGGGAGCCTCTGGAAGATCGCCGCCTATGACCAACATCTCGCTGGCTTCGAATGTTGCCGCGAACCACGCTGCCAACGCAACCGAATCGGACGGCGCCGCTGACGGGCCATCCACCGCATCCAGAACGATCTTGGACGGCGCCCAGACACAAATCTGGCCGTTCTTCATGGCCCATTCCAGCTCTGTCCGCGTTGAAACCACCACGCACCGGTGATCGCGCGCCGCCAATACCCATGCATTTTGTTCAATGGCCAGCAGGTCGATCCGACGTTGTGTCATTGCATGACCGGTTTTCGGAACAGTCAGGTCCGATGCCCCGACACACAGGATCAGAGGGCGCTGACGGCTTTCAAGCTGATCGATCCAACCGGTCAGATTTTTCGACTGCATCGCCTCGTTCGACAAATAAACCAGACGTGGATGCGGCCGCTCTTCTTCAATCAGGTCATGATGGACCGTGTCCTTGCCGCGAACGATCTCGACGCCCAAAGCACCTGGACCCCGGTCCAGCTTTTCTATTCTGACAAAAGCCCTTACAGCCTGAGGTTCAAGCAAGATACGCTCGGCGATCCGGTCCGCCAAAGTTTCCAGAAGGTTCAACCGCTCAGCAGCCAGTTCAAATGCAATGGCTTCTGTGACGCGGTCGTAGGACAGAATCCGGTCGACATCATCATCAATCGGATCGCTGATCGGGCGCACTTCGACCACGATGTTGAAACAGATGCGCTGCGTTGTTCCCCGCTCGGCCTGAAATGCGCCGATTTCCACTTCGACGATGTGATCGCGCAGTGAAATACGGTCCAGAGGACCCCGGGACGCTGTCGCTTCCGAGCGTTCGGACGGGTGCGCAAAGGCAAGGCGGATTTCAGAACTCATGGGTATGGCCTTTTCGGGCTCGGGCAGTGCAGGTTGCCTATCATAGGCGGTGCGCAGGCCTATAACATTCATACAAACGCCATTCCAACCGCCTAAAACGCCACTTGGGCCATTTGCACCGGCGAGAACTTGCGAAACCCGAGCGTGCGAATGCCGGTTCAGCATTCGCGGTGCTTAGTCACCAATCGGAAGCAGGTCAGTTGCTCGCGGTACGGTAATTGTGACGATAGAAGATGTGCACACCGATCCGGGCGGTTTCCTTGTACACCCGCGACCAAGACGGGCGTACGGCTTTGGTGTGATAATGCGTTGCCCCTTCGGTCAGTTGATCTGCAATCCCATCAATGGACGTGCGGGCAACTTTAGCGACACGCTCATAGGCTTTCTTTTCGTGAATGACCTCTTTGCGGCCATCGCAGGTGTAGGTGAACTGACACTGGTACTTCTTGCCCGTTCCCTGCTGGATGACACCGCACAGATCATCCGGAAAGCGGCTGCTTTCAACCCGGTTCAAGATAACCTCGGCCACCGCAAACTGACCACGGACGCTTTCGCCGCGTGCCTCGAAGTACAGCGCTTCGGCCAGACACTTCCAATGCTCATCGCCGGTTGCCTTGGGCTGCTGGTCCAACCATTCCTTGGAATAGGATACGTCCAGCGGTTTGGCTTCTTTTCGGGGCGTAAATAGCTTCAGGTAATCACGAAAAACCTGACCCGGCAGTTCACTCCGAGTCACCAGCTCAGCCTTGGCGGAATGAGTCTCTTCCTTCTCGGCGAAGGATACAGTCGGCAGCACGGTTGCTGCCACAGTGGCAACAGCCATTATGTAACGTAGCATCAGATAACCTCGCACAGGCACTTCTCGCGCCATACCCTCCCCCGGCGGGCGCGATGAGGCTCTTAACGCACTGAGGGCGAAAGGTCTACATCTGAAAAAAATGCAAGAGGAAAATTGCCTGCGGGGTCGAGTTTTTTCGACCACAGGTCCTTCCAAAACCACTATTCCTAGGGCTTGCGACCCTTGTCAACCCCCAAGTCTGGACGAAATCGCCAGTTGAGCGGCAGCCAGCCGAGCGACAGGCACCCGGAAGGGCGAACAGGACACATAGTCAAAACCCAGATCGCGGCAAATCGAGATTGATTCGGGGTTTCCGCCATGTTCGCCGCAGACCGAAAGCGTGACATCCGGCTGCGCGGCACGCCCGCGTTCAGCCCCGAGTTTCAGCAGCTCGCCGACGCCGTCGCGGTCCAGTACATGAAACGGATCTTCGACAAACACGCCCTGGCGCACATAGGCGGACATGAACCTTCCCGCGTCGTCGCGTGACAGCCCATAGGTCATCTGGGTCAGGTCGTTTGTTCCGAAGCTGAGGAACGAGGTCTGTGGCGCGATCTCATCCGCACGCAGGCACGCACGCGGTGTTTCCACCATGACGCCCAGTCTGTATTCGAATTCCTGCCCCTTTTCCGAGGCGACGGCCGCAGCCACGGAGTCGATACGGGACTTCACCAGCTCGACCTCGCGCCTGGCGGAAACCAGCGGAATCATGACTTCGGGCACGACGGCCGCACCATCCATACTGGCTTCGATCGTGGCCTCGAAGATGGCCCGCGCCTGCATGTCATAGATTTCAGGCACCGTAACCCCCAGACGCACGCCGCGCAGGCCCAGCATCGGGTTGTATTCAGTCATCGCATTGACCTGCCGCTCGACATCCGACACCGGCAGATCAAGTGCTTCGGCCAGTTCACGTTGCCCTGTACGAGTGGTTGGAAGGAACTCGTGCAATGGCGGGTCGAACAGGCGGATGCAGACAGGTTGCCCTTCCATGATCCGGAAAAGCTGCACGAAATCTTCGCGTTGCATCGGCAGCAAACGTTCCAGCACAGCCGCACGACCCGACGAGGTCTGCGCAAATATCATCTCGCGCATGACAATAAGCCGACCGGGATCGAAAAACATATGCTCGGTTCGGCACAAGCCGATGCCCTGGGCTTGGAAATTCCGCGCGGTCTGTGCGTCCGCCGGCGTGTCTGCGTTGGCGCGGATTGCAATATCGCGCTCGGCGTCGGCCCAACCCATCAGTGTCTGGAAACAATCGTCCAACGCGGCCTCAAGCATCGCGGGCCGACCGGCCAGAACTTGACCCGAACTGCCATCAATTGTCAGTTCGTCACCGGTTTGGAAGACACGCCCGTCCGGAGCGGTCAGCAGCTTCTTTTTTGTCTGGAACCGCATCTCCGACGCGCCAACGATACACGGCAGGCCCAAACCGCGCCCGATAACCGCTGCGTGGCTGGTCATGCCGCCCTTTTCCGTCAGCACTGCCACTGCGGCATGCATACCGCGCACATCCTCGGGCGCAGTTTCGCGCCGCACCAGAATGCAGGGTTCACCACGCGCCGCGCTGGCCTGTGCCTCGGCGGAGGTAAAAACAATCTTGCCTGTTGCCGCACCCGGGCTGGCGGCGATCCCGGTGGTCAGGATGTCCCGCTCTGCCTTGGGGTGTACCTGCCGGTGCAGCAGCTCGTTCAGAGAGTGTGGGTCAACGCGCATCACCGCGTCCTGCGGCGGCACAATACCGTCTTCGGCCAGACGCACGGCTATCCGCATCGCGGCGCGGGCACTGCGCTGAACGCGTACCCCGTCCAGAATATGCACGTGTCCGTTTTCGATAACGAATTCGACCTGCATTTCCTCACGCAGCTTTTCGCGCATCAGCGCGGCATGAGATTTCAGGTCGTTAAATGCATCGGGGGCCAGCTCCTCGAGTGACAAGCCGCGCGGGTCTTTTTCGAGATACAGCGCCGCCACGTCTTCGCCCAAAGCGTCCCGACCCTGGCTTTGACTCAGGTAACGGCCCGTGATCTGCGGCAGCCCGGTCGTGGAATCCACAAGCTGCAGAACTCCGGAACCGCATTCCCCCTGCCCGACGCCCGGTATCATTTCCTGAATGACAAGGCCAAGGCCGGCATCGGCCGGCGCGCCCTTGGCCTGACGCAGCAAACGCGCGGAAGTGCCATCCCAGGCTCGGGCCATCGAACGCAGAACACCGATCAGTTGCTCGCCCCGATCCTGCGGAAAGGCCTCTTCGGCTTCATCTTCGTAAGCCCGCAAAGACTGGCGCAAACCTTCGCGGCCGGTGAGATCGATATCATCAAACAGGTCAGGGTCCAGCCGGGCGACATGGATGGCATAACTCTGGACAAAACGCAGATACAGTGCGGCCGCTGCTTCAGCTCCCATCTTGTCGGACAGGTCAACATAGCGGGCGTCGTTCATGCCGATGTTCAGAACCGCGCCCGGCCCGCCCCAGTCGGGGTCCTCGGAGCTGGGACGCACACACAGCAATGCTGTCGGTTCGAACTGTTCTAGAATGGCGGCGATGTCGGGGATATGACCTTCGGCAATCCGGTGGACCGCATCGAATGACAAGGCGACCGTGCGCGGGACCGGGAGGTCAAGCCGGACCAGACGTTGCAGGCATTTCGCCCGGCCGCCATGGGTATGGGCGGCGACGGGCGCGTCGGATGTGATCAGCGTTGTATGCGGGTTATTCTGCACTGCGGCACCTTTTGATTTCACCGCAGCATAAGCGCAAACACTGTTGGCGCAAGTGAGTTCTGGGTCAGCCTTCGATCTTGCTCAGGTCGGCGACGCCCACACAAACCCGGCGGATCTGGCTGAGCAGGTTCAGACGGTTGCGACGGAGAATATCATTGTCGGTATTCACCTGAACCTCGTCAAAGAACGCATCGACAGGGCCGCGCAATGCGGCCATTGTGGCCATCGCCTTTGGAAAGTCCTCGGCCTTCAGCGCAGGTTCGATTTCGGCCTGCGCCTGATCCAGCGCGGCAAACAGCGCCTTTTCGCTGTCAGTCTCGGCAAATTTTATGTCGGCGCCATAGGAGTATTCCACCCCGTCCTTTTCCTCGGCTTGCGTCAGGATGTTGTTGGCGCGTTTGAAGCCCTGCACGAGGTTCTCGCCATCCTCGGTCGCAATCACCGCATTCAGCGCGCGGGCGCGTTTGACCAGCAGGTTGAGGTCGTCATTCCCCTCCATCGCGATACAGGCGTCGATGATGTCGTGGCGGATACCCTCGTCGCGGAGGAAGACTTTGAGGCGGTCATGGAAGAAGGAGAGGAGGTCGTCAGATGCGTCTGGAACCTTTTTCTCCAGCTCAAGAAACGCCGCCGCGGGTGATCCTTCAAGCCCTTCTTTGACTGTCTGAAAGGCCGCACCAAATACGCCGTGCTCGGCGATTTTTTCCAATAGAACGCGTGTATTCGCTTCCGGCAGCGCGTCGTTGATAGCACTTTCCGCTCGAACCAATTGGCTGTCGAAGAAACGGTCCATCCGAACACGCAGATTGTTATCCAGCACCAGCCGAATAACGCCCAACGCCGCGCGGCGAAGGGCAAATGGGTCCTTCGATCCGGTCGGCTTTTCATCAATCGCCCAGAACCCGGTCAGTGTGTCCAGCTTGTCGGCAAGCGCTACGGTCACCGACAGCGGCGCGGTCGGCACGTCATCCGACGGACCCAGCGGCGAGTAGTGCTCCTGCGCCACGGCGGCCACGGCAGCGTCTTCGCCTGCCGCTTCGATGTAGTAGCGACCCATAAGCCCCTGAAGTTCCGGGAATTCATAGACCATCTCGGAGCTTAGGTCAGCCTTGGCCAGACGCGCGGCTTTCTCGGCCTGATCGGAATCCGCCCCCGTCACCGGGGCCAGTTCGCGGGCCAGCGCTGCGATGCGGTCGATCCGTTCGGCCTGAGTGCCCAGCTTGTTGTGGAAGGTCACATTCTCCAGCGCACGGGTCCATTGGGCGATGTCCGATCTGGCAACGCGCAGGTCGTTCTCCCAGAAAAACTTGGCATCGGCCAGACGCGCCGACAGAACCTTCTGGTTCCCGGCCAGAATGGTTGCCCCGTTGTCAGCGGTTTCACGGTTTGCAACGGTAATGAACTGTTCGATCCGACCCGTTTTGGGATTGCGGACCGAAAAGAACTTCTGGTGTTCCTTCATCGAGGTTTGCAGAACCTCGGGTGGCAAATCCAGGAATTCGTTGTCGATCTTGCCCATCAGAACGACCGGCCATTCGACCAGACCGGCGACCTCGGCCAGCAGCCCGTTATCCTCGACCACCTCAAGACCGGCAGCGAAGGCAAGGTTCTGGGCGTCATTCCAGATATGCTCGGCGCGTTCTTCGGGAGACAGTACAACAAAGGCTCGCTTCAACTTGGCCGAATAGTCCTCGAAAGACGAAACCGAGAAACGATCCGGCGCCATGAAGCGATGGCCGGCGGTTCTGTCACCGGCGGTGATCCCCTCGGCCTCAAGCGGAACCACCTGCGCTCCGGCCTCGTCGGTCAGGATACACAGGATCGAATGCAAAGGGCGCACCCAGCGCATCGGGCCACTGCCCCAGCGCATCGATTTGGGCCAGGGGAAATTGCGGATGGTAGCCTCAAGCACCTCGGCCACGATATCGGCAGCCGCCCGACCTGACTTTTCGATGGTTGCGAAATACACCGCACCTTTGGGTGTCTCGCGTTCTTCCAACTGATCGCGGGTCAGGCCCGCGCCGCGCAAAAACCCTTCGATGGCTTTGTCCGGCGCGCCGACCTTCGGGCCTTTACGCTCTTCCCGGATGGTGGGGCTTTCGGCCAGCAACCCCTCGACCGCCAATGTCAGACGGCGCGGAGTGGTCATCGCTGCGGCCCCGGCATACGTCAGACCGGCCTCGACCAGACCATCTGTCACCTTCTTTTTCAGATCCTCACCCGCACGGCGCTGCATGCGTGCGGGGATTTCCTCGGAAAACAGTTCGATCAGCAGGTCGGGCATTTTCGGTCCTTAGAAATTCACGATCGTCTGGATGACGATGGCGTTGGCGATATCCACAAAGAATGCGGATACAAGGGGCAGCACGATAAAGGCAATAGGCGACGGCCCATATCGCTTGGTCACGGCGGTCATATTTGCGATGGCGGTCGGAGTGGCACCCAGCGCAAAACCTCCGAACCCGGCAGCCAGCACCGCAGCGCGGTAATTCGACCCCATGATCGGAAACAGCACCCAGATAACGAATGCCACCGCAAACAGGGTTTGCGCGGTCATGATTGCGGCGATTGCAATTCCAAGTTCCGCAATGGTCCACAATTGCAGGCTCATCAGTGACATGGCCAAAAAAGCACCCAACGCGAACTCGGAGATCAGCGCCAGCGACGGAGTTCGCGCAACCGGAGGGGCTGAGGGCGCGATGGCCGATCGGACGTTGGCGATCACGATGCCCATGATCAGGCAGGGCACGAACAATGGCAGTTTGAGCCCGGCTGCCGTGATGACTTCGCTGAGTGCGTAACCAAGAATGATGGCCAGATTCAGATGAAGCAAAACGCGCATCACCGTCAGGTGATCTATTCCGGCGCTCGCTTCATCCGGATTGTCCGGCAGACCGACGGTGTGCTCTTCTTCCGGCCGATCCGGGCTGAGGCTGCGCCCTTCGATCAGAAACCGAGCGACGGGGCCGCCGACAAGCGCAGCCAGAACAATACCCAGCGTGGCCACGGCCACACCAAGTTCGGTCGCGCCTTCCAGACCGGTGGCCCGGCCCACTTCCGGGGCCCATGCGATTGCAGTACCGTGACCGCCGATCAGCGCGGCAGAGCCAAACAATACTCCGGATTGCATCGGGTACCCGAACACGACAGCCCCAACCGCGCCAATGACGTTTTGCGCAACAATTGTGATCAGAGTTAGGACAAGAAGCAAAAACAGGGGCTTGCCGCCCGCAATCAGATCCGACAATCGGGCATTCAATCCGATCCCGGCAAAGAACAGCACCAGAAGGAAGTCCCGCGCCGCCAAACCAAAGGACAGTTCAAGACCCGCCACCAAATACAGCAGAAGCACAACGAGCGACGCCAGCAGCCCCCCTGTTACCGGTTCGGGGATGTTGAACTGACGCAGAGTTGCGACCCGGGCGTTGATCTCGGCACCGATCAGGTAAACCGCAAATCCCAGCGTCGCTGTCAGGAAATCGGGGATCTGGACCGTATCAACCAAAATGAACCTCTTACTCCTGTGGCCGCGGCGGACATTCTTCGCCCACAACTGTCCCGTCATAAGCCTTTTCGCCGCAATTGTTCAGCCTGTGCCAGACATAGCCCTGCCCGCCATCGGTCACGGCCACAATGCGATCGACCCCGAAATGGACGTTTTTAATGGCGACATACGCCCGCGCATGTCCGGTTTTCAGCGCATCGGCGACGGCCAAGGCATCATAGCAGTCAAACCAGCCGGGCGCGGTTAGCGGTTCGGGATCGTCGGCAGGCATGAAGGCTGCGGACAAATCTTCCAATGTCAGCTCTGTTTCGAAACAGGCGCGATAGCGGATCGGCGAACTATCCGCGTCAATCGCCTCAAATGCGCTGTATTTGATAGCAACCGGCTGGTTCGTTTTGACTTCCGTCAGAACGACATCCTTGCCCGGTTTCGCTTCGACATCATAGTAGAACCCGTAAATCTGCAAATAATACATGCTGATGCCCGCGATGGCCGCGCACATCAACAGAATGACAACAAGGACCTTTCCGGCCGAACTTTTTCTTTTTTCGCTCATGCTGCCCCTTCATTCATCGTTGAAAATAGGACAACCTCGCGCAGATTGCAGAACTGATCGAGGCACACTGAATGGAAACGACCCTTGCCATCGGCTTTTTTGGCGCGCTTTTCGCGATTATGAACCCGGTCACCAACCTGCCGGTGTTCCTGAGCGTCACACAGAGCCTGTCCGTCGCCGACCAGCGAAAAGTTGCGATCAAGACTGCTGTCTATTGCCTGATCCTGGGTGGAGGGTTTGCCGTCATCGGCAGTCAGGTATTGGGTCTTTTTGGAATCAGCGTCGACGACCTGCGCGTTGCCGGGGGCCTTGTCGTTCTGATGTTCGGGCTGAACATGCTGAACGGTAACGAAAGCAGTTCGCACCATGGCACGCAGGATGAAAAGCAATCCTATGCGACGCTTGAAGCGGTCGCTTTTTACCCGCTTGCATTTCCCATTCTCGTGGGTCCCGGAACGATTACAACCCTGATCCTGTATGCTCATCGCATCAAAAGCCCGACCGAAGCCATTGTGTACACATGTGTTTTTCTTGCGGTCGTGCTGTTGCTTCTGATCACGTTCTGGAACGCCACGGCCCTGGCAAAGCGGCTGTCTGACAACGCGCGCGTGATCATGAGCCGGTTCATGGGCATGATCCTGTCGGCCATCGCAATCGGCATGATCGCGGACGGCCTGAAGGCATTGCTTCCCGGTTTGGCCTGACCGGCCCATCAGCCCGCGTGACCGGCGGCCCCGGTCAGAACAAACGCATCCGCACATTGTTTGGCCAGCGCCCGCACACGCCCGATATACGCCTGACGCTCCGTCACCGAGATCACGCCACGGGCATCAAGCAGGTTGAAGATGTGCGAGGCCTTGATGCATTGGTCATAAGCGGGGTGCGCCATGATGATACGCTTCCCGGTCTTGGGATCGTCATGTTCCTGCGCCAGAATGGCGGCGCATTCTGCCTCGGCCTCTTCGAATTGACGCAGCAATACCTCGGTATTGGCCACATCGAAGTTCCAGCGGGCGTATTCCTCTTCGGTCTGTTTGAAGATGTCGCCATAGGTCAAAGGGCTGGACGATTGCGGGTCGTTGAACGGCATGTCCATCACGTGATCAATGCCCAGCACATACATCGCCAGACGCTCGAGCCCATAGGTCAGTTCACCCGAGACCGGCGCGCAATCATGTCCGCCGACCTGCTGGAAATAGGTGAACTGGCTGACTTCCATCCCGTCGCACCAGACTTCCCAGCCAAGACCCCATGCGCCCAGAGTTGGGCTTTCCCAGTCATCTTCGACAAATCGGATGTCGTGCAATTCCATGTCGATGCCGATCGCCTCGAGGCTGCCCAGATACAACTCCTGCAGATCGGGCGGGCTGGGTTTGATCAGCACCTGATACTGATAATAGTGCTGCAACCGGTTCGGGTTTTCGCCATAGCGACCATCAGTGGGACGGCGCGAGGGCTGCACATAGGCCGCAGCCCAGGGTTTGGACCCCAGCGAGCGGAGCGTCGTGGCAGGATGAAACGTGCCAGCTCCAACTTCCATGTCATAGGGCTGCAGAATGGCGCATCCTTTGGTGGCCCAGTAGGTCTGAAGCCTCAGGATGATCTCCTGAAATGAACGTGGAGCGCTGGACGGTTCGGTCATGACATTTCCCCTGGACGCCGCAGCATCCGTTTCCGGTCGGTTTTGCCCTTCCTATGCAAGGGGTCCGGGGGCGTCAACGGGCCAGTGGGCTCGTCATGTCTCTGTGCGGCCACACTGGAAATTCCCCGTAATCTGGCCATGGCGTTCCGAGGCTGATTTGGCGTATTCTCCGGGCTGAAAAAACTCTGCGAAACACAGGCGGACAATGGCACGCATATTCACTTCAATTGCATTTCTTTTTCTACTGGGTGTGCGCGCCGTTTTTGCGCAACAGGATACGGGTGTCTGGGTCCAGATCGAGGCACAACCGACCTTGCAGGCGGCGCAGGATCGGGCGCAGATCTATGCAAATACCCTGCCCGACGTGAATGGGTTTCGCCTTAACAGCGGCTGGTATGCCATTGTAATAGGACCCTATTTACGATCAGATGCGGATCAGGTTCTGCAGGTTTACCGGGCTGAGGGTCAAATCCCGTCGGACAGTTTCATTGCCTTTTCGAACGCACTGGGGCCGCAATTCTGGCCAGTTGGTGCGAACGTTCTGGATCGGGGCGCGGTAACGCCGCCGGTTCAAACCCAGGCGCAAACAGAACAGCCGCAAGCTGCAGCGGTTCCGCAAGATGCCGATGAAACCCGATCGCAAGCTCTGCAGGGCGAACGTCTGCTGACTGCGCAGGAACGCAAAGACCTGCAGTCAGCATTGCAGTCGGAGGGTTTCTATAACTCGACGATCGACGGGGCATTTGGTCAGGGTACACGCCGTTCCATGGCCGAATGGCAGCGCTTCAATGGGTTTGAAACCACCGGCGTTCTGACGACGCTGCAGCGCAAGGCCTTGATGGATGACTACAATGCACCGCTGATCAGCGTTGGCATGAAGCGTTATGCAGACCCGCAGGCCGGTATTGAACTGGACTTGCCGCTGGGTGTTGTGGCCTTTGACCGCTACGAAGCACCGTTTGCGCATTTCAATGCGACCTCAGATCTAAATGCACAGGTGCTGTTGATCAGCCAGGAAGGTGACAAAGCGACGTTGCGCGCTTTGTACGAGGTGATGCAGTCGTTGGAAATTGTTCCGCTGAACGGCCCGCGCACCCTGCGGGGCGATCGCTTCACGCTGGAAGGCCGCGGGAAAGGGATCGTATCGTATACGCAGGCCGCATTGAAGGATGGCAAGATCAAGGGCTTCACCCTGGTCTGGCCGGAAGGGGACGAGGCGCGTCGTGCACGCGTACTGGCCTCCATCAACGCCAGCTTTGCCACAACGGATGCCGTCCTTGACGCCGGTGCCGGCGCGGATGCGGAACAGCGGATCGACCTGGTTTCAGGCTTGCAGGTGCGTAAACCGCGCTTGTCCCGCTCGGGCTTCTTCGCCGCTGCCAACGGTACGGTTCTGACGGTTTCGGAAGTGGCAAACAACTGCACCCGTATGACCCTGGACGACGATCAGGAGGTTCAGGTGGCGTGGGACGATGCCGATCTAGGCGTGGCCGTGTTGCGCCCAAGCCGGGCACTTGCCCCCATGAGCGTGGCCGAATTCAGCGCAGATGAGCCTCGTATCCGATCCGAAGTGGCCGTATCTGGCTTTTCCTATCTGGGCGCATTGGGTGCACCAACACTGACTTTCGGTCAAGTCGCCGATGTGCGGGGCCTGAATGGCGAAGATGGAATAAAACGTCTTACACTGGTCGCACAGCCCGGCGATGCAGGCGGTCCGGTGTTCGACGACAGCGGAAACGTGGTCGGGATGCTTCTGCCTAAGGCCTCTGACGGTCGCACCCTGCCCGACTCGGTCAGTCTTGCCGCCTCGGTTGATCGACTGCGTACAGTCCTGGATAAAGCCGGTGTTGCAGGTCAGCCTGGGCAGGCAGTCGGTGAAATTTCACCAAACGAGTTGAACCGCCGCGCAACCGGAATGACTGTTCTGGTTCACTGCTGGGACTAAGAAACCGTTAGGTTCCACTAATGGCGTCGCCTGACCAGGCGGCGCCATATCTGTTTTACGAAGCTTCAGAATATGTCCGGTGTGACGCGGATCAGCGTGGGCACCGGCGCATCAAACGCCGCACGGATGGCGGATTGCAAGTCGACCCCCGAGTTGGGTTGGGACGACAACGCGCCAAATGCTTCGGCCAGCTTGCAGAAATCTGGATTGCGAGCCTCAACGGCATTCGGCGCAATCTGGCTGCGCACCATGCTGTCTTCAATTTCCTTCAGCTTGCCATTGTCCCACAGAATGATTGGCAGGGACAAACCCAGTTCGACCGCCACGCCCAATTCCTGCATCGTGTACTGGAACCCATAGTCCCCGGCGATCACGGCCGTGGGCTTGCCGCGTCGGGCAATCGCGCCGCCAATGCCGGCAGGCAACGCATATCCCAACGTGCCGAACCCGGTCGGGTGATGCCAGTGATACGGATAGGCCATGTCCCAGAGTTCCTTTGCGACATAGGCAAACTGCGTCATATCCGAATAAATCATCGAATCTGCGGGCAAAGCCGCGCGCATCACATCAATCGCTGCGGCGATCCCGGGGCGTTCGGCGTCGATTTCGGCCCGCCACTTGGTACGGGCACTGGCCACCTCCTCGGCAGTCCAACCAGTTGCCGGTTTCACCTTATCCAACACCGCCCAAAGCGTTTTCGCAAAGCTTTCACCATCCGCCTGCAGCTTGATCGCTGCACGATGTCGGTCTGACAGAACCTCGGGGTCCAGATCGACGCGGATCAGTTGCGATGTGTGCCCAAGTTTGTCGCGCCAGAGATCGACTTCCCCCAATTCTGCCCCAACGGCGACAACCAGATCCGCTGACGCGATCACATCGGCGCTGCCCGGTCGTGTCAGCATCGCCCCGAAATCCAGAGCATAGCCGGTGCCCGCCATTCCCCGCCCAGCAAAGGTGGTGAAGCACGCCGCCCCCAGTTGCGTTAATATCTGCCGCCACAGATTTGAATGCGCCCCTCCGCCCAGAATGAACAGGGGGCGGCGCGAGATATTCAGCATCGACAGGACCGGCGCGATATCAGGTGGCAGCACTTTTGTTCTGAGCCCGGGCTGATTCGGGAACGGCGCCGGGTCAGCCTCGGCCTCAAGCTGTGCGATCGGCACCTGAATGTGTTTGGGGCGGGGGCGCTTCAGCTCAAACTCTTCGAACGCGCGTTCGACCAGGCCAAAGGCCGCGTCGGCGGTGTTGGCCAGGCAGGACCAGTCCGCCACGGTTTCCGCGGCGGCGCGCTGATCCTTCATTTGATGCAATTGGCCCCGCTGGGCATTTACCTCATCCAGACAAGATGACAGGACCAGCATCGGGACGGAATCGGAATAAGCCTGCCCCATCGGCGTCATGATATTGCACAATCCTGGTCCGGAAATCACATAAGCCACGCCCGGTTTCCCGGTAGCACGAGCATAGCCGTCGGCCATAAAGCCCGCCCCCTGCTCGTGCCGCGCCAGCACATGCTTGATGCCCGCCTCTTCGATACCGCGATACATTTCCTGGTTATGTACGCCCGGAATGCCAAAGATCACATCTACGCCACGATCCCTAAGCATATGCGAGATCTGCGCACCAAGGGTTCTTTTCATCAACTTCTCCAGAATTGAACGGTGAAGATCGCGTAAACCGCCAGCAGTTCAAGCCGACCGACCAGCATACCCGTGATCAGCAGCCATTTCGCCGTATCGCTCAACCCCGCGAAATTGCCGGCCGGTCCGATCTGATTGCCGAGGCCCGGTCCGACATTGGCAAGTGCGGTTGCAGCACCGGACACGGATGTAATGAAATCCAACCCGGTCAGAGCCAGCGCCCAGGACAGGACGCCCATCGTCAGCACGAAGAACATGAAGAAGCTCATGACCGAGGTCAAAACATCTCGGCTGATGGGGCGGCCGTCATATTGCGGTGTGAACACGCCGTGTGGCGAACGAATGCGGCTGATCTGGGTTTTGATCGACGCGAACAAAAGCTGATACCGGAATACCTTGATCGAACAGGCCGTAGAACCCGCGCAGCCACCGATCAGACCGATCAGAAAGAACAGCATAATCGGAAAATTGCCCCAACCCATGTAGTCGACGCTGGCATAGCCCGTGCCGGAAATGATCGAGGTGATGTTGAACAGCGATTCCCGCAAAGCTCTTTCCCAATGGTGCGGGAACACGGTCGTCAGAAAGACGGTCATGACAACGACCAACACCGCAATGGTCGCCAGAAAGGCGCGAATCTGGCTGTCTTGCCAAAGCGAACCGGTGTTGCCATTGGCCAGTTGCACATACCGCACGAATGGCAGTGCAGCCAGAATCATGAAAACGGCAGCGGCATACTCTGTAGGACCCGAGAATACGGCGAATGAGCTGTCATAGTTGGCAAATCCTCCGGTCGCGATGGTCGTCATCGAATGCACGGCGGCGTCGAAAAAACTCATCCCGAAGGCTGCATAGACCAGGGCACAAATCAGAGTCAGTACAACATAGATCATGGAAATCTGCCCGGCGATCTCTTGCGCGCGCGGCAGAATCTTTCCCATGGTCTCAAACCCTTCCGAGCGGAAGATCTGCATCCCCCCGACGCGCAGTTCGGGTAGGAACACCATCGCAACCACGATGATTCCGATCCCGCCCAACCATTGCAGGATTCCGCGCCACAGCAGCAATCCAGTGGGCATGCCGTCCAGGCCCGATAGAACCGTGGACCCTGTCGTAGTCAGGCCGGACATGGCCTCGAAATAGGCGTCAACGAAACGCAGTTCGGTTTCGCCGAACATGAACGGAATGGCGCCAAACACCGGCAGGGCAACCCACACGCCGGTTGTCAGCAGAAAGGTCTGGCGGATTGTCAGCCCCTCGCCCACACCGTTCGAACAGCTCATGGCCAGGACCACGCCGGTCATAACGGTAATGACGGCGCTTTCCAGAAACACATTCCATTCGCCCCGCCCTTCGATCAGGTCAGCAAGCAACGGCAGCAGCATGGTCGCCCCTAGAATGGCGACCAACAGGCCAATCACATATCCAACCGGGCGCATATCCGTCATGAGGCGCAGCGTTGGCGCGCCTGCACGACTGTGTCAAGCGGATGTCGGGATCAACTGTCCGATTTTGGTGCCTGAACTGGCATCGCGGGCGGTTTGGAAGGTGCCCGGGTGCGCCGCACCGGCTGTTCGGCGGCGGTTTTAGGTTTTGCCGCCGCTGGTGCCTCGGATGCCTTGCTTGCTTGACGCGCGACAGGCTTTGGCTCGGCCTCCGGCTGTTTGGTTGTCACTATTTCGGCCGTCTTGCCTGCCTGAGATTTGGGTGCCGCCACTTTGACGGTTTCAGGCTTTGCCGCCGCTTCCGGCTTGACCGCTGGCTTTTTGGGCGTCGGCGCCTCGGCCACAGTAGCGGACGATTTTGCGCTGGCCGGTTTCGGCGTGGCAGCGTTGACGACCGGCGTGGTCTTAGATTCCACTTTCTTTGCCACCGGTTTGGGCGTGACAGACGACGCTCTGACAACAGGTGCCTTTGGCGTTGCCTGCGCTTTAGGTTTTGCCCGGTTCTTTGGTTTTACCGCTGCCTTTGGTTTTGCCGCTGCCTTTGGCTTTGCCGCTGGCTTTGCGCGGACTGGTTCCTTAGCAGGTTCCACCGCAGAGGACTCAGACGCTGCCGCACGTAGTGCCTGCAAGGGTACTAAAGGCAACTCGATCGCAGAGCGGGTCATGATTTGCATGATCTTCATCTGATTGACCATGGCATAGCCAGCCACACGCACGGCAGCAGCCTGAAGTTCCAATGGTCCGGAAATCGGGTTCATCTACTAATTCTCCTCTGAAAGCGATGCAGGCAGAGACAGAGCAAAGGGGATTCCCCGGCTCGGGCCCTTTGGGCGGCAGACCGAATTTGCAATCCAAGGCGTTGCACGTCCCGGCATCCCTCAAGGTGTCGCACCACCTGGTGCGATCATGCTGCATCTGCATTGTCTTGCAGACTACCCGGATATTTGTGCTTGTGCAGAATTTTTGCTGCAGTGCGGCAAAAAATCGCCAAGACGCACCCTATTTTCGGAAAACTGCCCTTAAATCAGGCAGATCAACCGACGTGGAACAATGTGGTGAACAGCCGGGGATCCAGACTGGCCGCCGCAAAGGTCGGCCCTTCTGTCAGAATGGACACCGCGTCGTGGCTGTGCAGGCTTTCCTGATGGCTGGCAACTACCCGGAAATCGCCGATGTGGTGGTCCGCCAGCAGTTCGGCACAGAACAACCGAGCGGCGTCCTCGACAAAAATCGGGTTGGCGGCATTCAGTTCGGCAAACGCCTGCTCATCTTCGCGCTTGACCATGACCTGAGTTTCGGTCGGAACCGCGCGACGGCACAGGGCAATCAGGTCCTCGAACCACAAGCAATCTGCGGCGCTGTCGACAACGACCGAGATTCGCGCGACCGAACGCTGCGAATGCGGTGTCGCCAATTGCCCCCGCGATGCGCGTGCGTGCTCGCTCAATTCCAGCGAACATGGGCAGGTTGAAGAATAGACGTAGTCCAGATGCATGATCTTCTGACGCACGCCATTTTGTTCGACCAGTTCAAGCGCGATATCATAATACTGGAACCCACCCAGGCCAGAGCGGAGGCTTTCAACGCGATCTGGAAACGAGAACCGCATCTGAATACGCGCATCGAAACTGTCCAGATCGGTCTTATAGTCGTCCAGTGCCGCTTCCATCACCTCGAAACTGAAGGTGCGTTCCGCGTGTTTGTAGAAGGATCGCATGATCCGGGACATGTTGATGCCCTTTTTCCCGGCCTCAAGGCTGACAGTGCCCGTGACCGAGGTTTCCAGCGTCAGATCCTCATCATTTTTGCGGTGAAAGCGGATCGGCAGGCGGAAATTCGAGATACCCACATGCTGAATTTGCTGCTTTGCGCCGCGGATCAGGCTGGACGGACCGTTTTGCAGATCGGGCAACGTCGCGCGATACGCCTCATCGACGCGAAAGTTCTGAGGGTATTGCCGCGACAAAGGGGGATAATTGGACGCAATCAAGCCGGGAACAAGCCGGGCAACAGCAGGATCAAGCTGATTGATCTCGGCCTCTGTAGCAGATTCTGCCCATTTGCGCAGAAGCTTCAGCGCCGCGGCAGCATCTTCGTCGTCGGGTGCGTCGTTCAGGTCGCCGGGGTAAACGTTCATCAATCAGATTTCCTCGGGGTTGGTCGTCGGAATATATACGACTGTCGTTCTTTTACCAGTCTTGCCCGATAGGCGCGCAGTATCAGATCGCACTGCAAAAAATAATGCAAAACCGTCATTTTCAACAAGAATGCGCCGTTCCTTGCGAAATTCCTGCATTGGTTCGCAAGTCGCGATAGCCCAGGACTGGATGTCTGTCGCAAACGGGACAGTTAATTCAAATTTCCCGACCTAGCCTTTCAGTAGGTGCAAAGGGTGCAGGACCCCAGCAAAGGAAAGGGAGGGCATGAGAGACATTCTTGATCTTGACCGGTTTCCAATCGACAAACCCGGCAGCCCGGAATGGGACGCGCTTGTCGAAACTTGCCGCAGAGACCTTGAAGCGACCGGAATGTTCAACCTCGATGGGTTGATGCACAGCAAGGTCGCGGCAGCGGCGGTGGCGGAAATGGCCCCCCGATTTGACAGCGAAGCATTTCTGCACGAGCGCCGACACAACATTTACTTCAAAAGGATCGACGGCCTGCCGGGCGACCACCCGGCTTTGCAGGAGTTTCAGACGTCCAACCGGACGCTCTGCGCGGACCAGATCCCTGACTCTGCCTTGCTCAGACTTTATGAATGGCCCGAATTCGCCCGATTTCTGGCGGCGACGATGGACAAACCCACTTTGTATGTGATGGACGATCCGATGGCCCGGGTGAACGTCATGTCCTATCGCGAGGGTCAGGCCCTGAACTGGCATTTTGACCGGTCAGAGTTTACCACAACGATGCTGTTACAGGCACCGGATCAGGGTGGCGCTTTTGAGTACCGGAAAGACCTGCGCAGTGAAACCGACCCGAACTATGACGGCGTTGCAAAACTGCTGAGCGGCAACGATGAAAACAGTCGGGTTATTTCCCTCAGCCCCGGAACCCTGAACGTGTTCAAGGGCAAGAATACCGCCCATCGGGTGACGCCCGTAGCCGGAAGCAAGCCACGGATAATTGCGGTGTTTTCCTACTATGAGAGTCCCGGTGTCACGTTTTCGGATACCGAGCGGATGGGTTTCTACGGACGGGCCTGAGGCACGTGCACCCTGCGGCGACTGCAAGCCACAGGGTGCATCTGTCTATTTTTGCGATGCCGCAAGTGCCTGTTGAATGTCCGCCAGAAGATCTGTCGGGTCTTCCAGCCCGATTGAAAGGCGGATCAGGCCCGGCGTGATGCCCAACTCATCCCGCTGCTTCTCACTCAGGCGCTGGTGCGTGGTTGTGGCGGGGTGTGTCGCGATCGACTTCGCATCACCCAAATTGTTCGAGATCACCGGAATGGTCATGGCATTCAGGAATGCAAAGGCTGCTTCTTTTCCGCCTTGGATATCCAGCGACAGAACCGTTCCGCCCTTGCCGCCCAACTGATCCTGAACAAGCGCGTTCTGCGCATGGGTTTTCAGCCCCGGATACAATGTGCGAACCAGAGCAGGATGCCCCTCAAGCGCTTCTGCAACTGTCTGCGCCGTCTCGGCCTGCGCGTTTACGCGCAACGACATCGTTTCCAGCCCTTTCAGCATGATCCAGGCGTTGAACGGGCTCAGCGCGCCGCCTGTATGCTTGAGATACGGCTCGACCGTGCCACGGATGAATTCCTTAGTTCCGATGATCACACCACCCAGAGCACGCCCCTGCCCGTCTATGTGTTTGGTGGCTGAATACACAACCACGTCGGCACCCTGCTCGATCGCGCGCGAGAAGACCGGGGTCGAGAACACATTGTCGACGACAACCACGGCACCGACCACATGAGCAAGCCGGGACACTGCGGCAATATCAATGACCTCAAGCGTGGGGTTCGACATGGATTCGAAGAAAACAGCCTTGGTGTCAGGCCGGATCGCAGCCTCCCACGCGGCCAGATCGGTTCCGTCCACAAACGTCACCTCGACGCCATACCGCGTCAGGATGTTTTCAAGAATATACAGACAGGAGCCAAACAACGCCTTGGCCGAAACAACATGGTCACCGGCCTGCAGCATCGACGTCAGCGCGCCGTTCACGGCCGCCATGCCGGATGCGGTGGCAAACGCATCTTCACCGCCTTCCAAAGCGGCGATGCGCTGTTCAAACATCGCCACGGTTGGGTTGCCATAGCGGGCATAGATGAACTCATCCGGGCCGGATTCGATGAATCGCGCCTCGGCCTGCTCGGCAGTGTCATAGACGAAACCCTGCGTCAGAAAGATCGCTTCGCTGACCTCGTTGTACTGGCTGCGGCGAATACCGCCATGAACGGCTTGAGTGCGTTTGTTCCAGGTCTCGCTCATCTTTTTCCTTTCCGCCCCCGGCGCAGGAGGCAAACAAAAAACCCCAGACGCGGCCAAGCGAAAGGGGTCTTTCATCCTGACCTTTTAGCGGTGTTGTTTAGCGTGGCCCGCAATCCGGTAACAAATCGCCACGTAGCTCTGTGCTGCCATACGCCTCGGGCCGCTATTCGTCAAGGCTGCGCTTGGTTCTGTCACGCTTTCGTAACCGCCTCTTGCCGAACCGGCAGAAAGCCGCATGATCGCCGATACACGGAGGAGCCATGACCAACCCAATCGATCTGTATTTCTGGCCAACACCGAATGGCTGGAAGGTTTCCATTGCCCTGGAAGAGATGGGCCTGCCCTACACAACCCATCTGATCAATATCGGCAAGGGTGATCAGTTCGACCCCGAATTTCTGAAGATTTCGCCGAACAACCGCATGCCCGCAATTGTCGACCCCGACGGCCCGGGCGGCGCCCCGGTTTCGGTCTTCGAAAGCGGAGCGATCCTGATGTATCTGGCCCGCAAGACGGGACGGTTCTATGGCGAAACCGAGCGTGATCGCATTGCCGTCGAAGAATGGCTGATGTGGCAAATGGGCGGCGTCGGCCCCATGGCCGGTCAGGCGCACCACTTCCTGAAATACGCCCCGAACATGGACCCGCCGCAGGACCACCCCTATCCCAAGGACCGCTACCGGGCAGAGGTTGGGCGTCTGTATGGCGTACTGGATCGTCGGCTGGCGGAAAACGAGTACGTCGCGGGCGACTTCTATTCCATCGCCGACATGTCGATCTGGGGCTGGGCCAGCCTGTGGGAAGGTCAACAGCAAGTGCTTGAGGACAAGCCTCATTTTGCGCGCTGGCTGGAAATCGTCAGTGCCCGCCCCGGCGTGCAGGCCGGTCGCGCGCTGCATGCCGATTTGCGCGGCGATCACCGGGACAAGCAATCGCAAGGGGTGCTATTCAAGCGGTGATGGTTTTTGGAAGTCGTTTTGGGTTCTCAATGATCATCGCTGATTTTACCTTGGCCATACCAAAGACCGCTAGCGAAACAGGAATTCAGGCTCCGCCGGCAAAGGCATCAGCTTTTTTTTCCGGAGACCCTTGCGCATTTGCGCAGCATTGCTGCCGTCCGTACGCATCCGGGCGGTCAGGACAAAAGCCGCATGCCCTGTCTCTGTTGTTTGAGCTGGGCCGACTGAACGCTCTGTCTTTTTGAAATCCACGCCAATCGGTTTTTTCGACCGCGCAGAGCGGAAGTTTGGAACCGAATGCTGTTTCCGATCTGTTTCTTCCTCCGACCGTGACAACTCAACGCCCTTCTGCTGCTGCAATTCTGAGAGGTACGTTGTTGCAATCCCAAGGTGCCTGCGTTCGAAGGCGTAAGCATTCAGTGCCTCTTCGATCATTCTGGCGGTGTGTACATATCCTTTTGATCGCGTGAACTCTGAAAGTTCGACAAAACGATCATGGATCTGGCTCTCATCCGGTCGGACATTTTTTTTGAGCGATCCATTTTGTGTTACGTTGGGCATCCGGACTGACTTCGAGAAGACGTTGAGTGGTGCACAGTCAAGCCCAGACTTTGACAAAGGCCGACGCGCAAAGATGCTTGCAAGTACCCTTCCGGCATCGGAGAGTCGACCAACCGGCGTCAAAGCGGCGGAAAAGCGCCTTATACTCACACATGGATCATCCTTATACTCACACATGGATCATAAAGCACGTATCCATGAGCGCCGGACCGCAAGTCTTGCAACCGGTAAGCGTCCACTTTGTCCGTAAGGCAGACCTATCCCTCCCCCCGCACCAGCACATCCAGCATCCCCGAGATATCCTCGATCTCTTCCGCGATCACATGTGTCACAGAATGCGCCCGCTGCATCCGGCCCGTTACTCGCAACAACCGCCCCGAGATCACCGCGCGGCGGAATTGTTCGTAGATCTTGCGCCAGACCACCACGTTGACGATGCCGGTCTCATCCTCAAGCGTGACGAATATCACCCCCTTGGCCGTCCCCGGTCTCTGCCGCAGGATCACCAGCCCCGCCACCGTCACGCGCGCACCTTCGGGCGGGGCGTTCAGTTGGCAGGCGGGCAGGCACGCGGGCGGGCGTGGCCAATCGCTATTTTGATCTGTGGGGCGAACAGGGACAATAAGCATGAGAACAAAAATAGAACAAATGACAAGAAAGTCCAGTCGCGGCACGCCGAGTCGCAAATGAGGCTGGAAAGAGCTAAATGCCTTGACTAAGGAAGGTTTCGAACATCGCAAAAGGAAGACGCACGCAATGGCAAAGATCACCTATGTCGAGCATGGCGGTACCGAACACACTGTCGAGGTCGCCAACGGACTGACCGTCATGGAAGGGGCCCGTGACAACAACATCCCCGGCATCGAGGCCGATTGCGGCGGCGCCTGCGCCTGCTCGACCTGCCATGTCTACATTCACCCCGACTGGGTCGAGAAAATCCCGGCCAAGGACGACATGGAAGAAGACATGCTGGACTTTGCCTATGAACCCGATCCGACCCGCTCGCGCCTGACCTGCCAGATCAAGGTCACGGATGCTCTGGACGGTCTGGTCGTGCAGATGCCGGAAAAACAGATCTGATGCCAGCCAGACCGGTCGTCGCCGTCGCAATCGCACTCGGTGTATGTCCGGTCACGGCACAATCGCAGCAACCGTGGCAGTATGAACCACTGGGCTCGGCCGAATACTCCGAACCCACGGCGCGATACCCCCATGGTGTTCTGGGTGATCAGATTGAATACGGCGCGCTGGTCCTGCAATACGCACCCGGATCGACGCAGTATACTATACGGCTGCCAGAAGAACGTGTTTTCGAAGACATCCGGCCGCGCCTGGTCGACGTTGACAACGACGGCCGTCGCGAAGCCCTTGTCGTCGAAAGCCATCGCGACAAGGGTGCCCGGCTTGCAATCTACAACGGCGGCGGCCTGATCGCGGCCACGCCCTACATCGGCACCCGTTTCCGCTGGCTCGCACCGGTCGGCGCAGCGGACCTGGACAACGACGGCCATGTCGAAATCGCCTATGTCGACCGCCCTCATCTGGCGAAAACGCTACGGATCTGGCGTTTCGAAAACAACCAACTGACCGAGATCGCAACAATTCCCAATCTGACAAACCATCGCATCGGCGAAGATTTCATCTCTGGCGGCCTGCGCTCCTGCGGGGACACTCCCTCGCTGATACTGGCCGACGGGAACTGGTCGCATATTGTCAGCGTCACGTATGACAATGGCTGGCAATC
This sequence comes from Ruegeria sp. AB8, assembly GCF_056542605.1. Lineage (NCBI taxonomy): Bacteria > Pseudomonadati > Pseudomonadota > Alphaproteobacteria > Rhodobacterales > Roseobacteraceae > Ruegeria > Ruegeria sp. AB8. The sequence goes on along the minus strand of NZ_JBQGAB010000016.1, from coordinate 84,783 downwards.
TACAGATCTGGGACCCTTCCAAGGCCGCGACAGCCTCGCCCAAGCCCTGACTTGCTGATCCGCCCCTTCATCTGGCCAAAAGTATCCTGGGGGTGAGGCCGCAGGCCGAGGGGGCAAAGCCCCCTGATCAAGAACCCGTGACGGGCGCAGCCCGCCACGAGACCTCTGCCAGAGCTTACAGTGCCCGCCAGCCGATATCCCGCCGACAGAAGCCCTCGGGCCAGTCTATCGCATCAATCATCGCATAAGCCCTGTCACGCGCGTCCTGCAGCGATCCGCCACGTGCCGTGACATTCAGAACCCGCCCGCCCGACGCCGTAGTCCGCCCTTCAGAAGACTTGGTTCCGGCATGGAACACCATGTTCTTGCTGTCTTCCGGCAGGTTATCCAACCCCCGGATCACCGAACCTTTTTCATAGGTCCCCGGATATCCCTCTGCAGCCAGGACAACCGTTATCGCGTGATCATCTGCCCAATTAACTTGTGTATCGCGCAAACGTCCCTCGGCGGCTGCGTGCATCAGGTCCATCGCCTGCGCACCAAGTCGCATCATCAGTACCTGGCATTCCGGATCGCCGAAACGAACATTGTACTCGACCAACCTCGGCCGCCCGTCCCGGATCATCAATCCAGCATAAAGCACGCCCTGAAACGGCATCCCGCGACGTTTCATCTCGGCCATGGTCGGGCGCACAATCTCTTCCATCGCACGCGCTTCGACTTCGGCGTTCAAAACCGGTGCGGGAGAGTATGCGCCCATGCCACCGGTATTCAGCCCGGTATCGCCTTCTCCCACACGCTTGTGGTCCTGCGCAGTACCGATGGACAGGATATCCTCACCGTCACACAGCACGAAAAGCGAGGCCTCTTCGCCCTCCATGAACTCTTCAATCACGACCTCGGCTCCGGCACCGCCAAAAGCGCCACCGAACATGTCGTCGATGGCCGCCAGCGCGGTGTCCTCGTCCATTGCCACGATCACGCCCTTGCCCGCGGCCAGACCATCCGCCTTGACGACGATGGGCGCACCCTGGGTCCGGATGTAGTCCTTGGCCGGACCGGCCTCGGTGAACCGGGCATAAGCCGCTGTCGGGGCACTCGCGGCATCGCAGATTTCCTTGGTAAAGCTCTTTGATGCCTCAAGTTGTGCGGCACCGGCCGACGGTCCAAAAACCAGGACGCCCGCTTCCCGCAACCGGTCGGCAACACCTGCCGCCAAAGGGGCTTCGGGCCCGACGATCACGAAATCTATCGCGTTTTCTTCGGCAAAGCTGACAACCGCGCCACCGTTTTCGATATCCAGCGCCGCGCAATCGGCGATCTGCGCGATCCCGGCATTTCCGGGTGCCACGATCAGACGGTCGCATTTGGGGTTCTGCAGCACCGCCCAGGCCAGACTGTGCTCACGCCCGCCGCTGCCGAGAATAAGGATGTTCATGAATGCTCTCCGATCTGCTTGGCCTTGCCTGCGCGGCGTTCTAAGCTGGGTGAGCATTTGAAACAAGGCGCTGAAATGTCCGACCTGCTAGACGACCCAATTCCCGGCCAGAATACCCCTGAATACACTGTTTCGGACATCTCGGGCGAAGTGAAACGGACCCTCGAAGGTGCGTTTGGCCGAATCCGTGTGCGCGGCGAGGTCGGTCGCGTCTTCAAAGCACGTTCGGGGCATTTGTACTATGACATCAAGGATGACCGGAACGTCCTGGCTTGCACAACCTGGAAAGGTCAGGTTTCCGGCCTCTCCGTTGTGCCCGAAGAAGGTCTTGAGGTTGTCGTCACCGGACGGCTGACCGCCTTCGGCGCGCAATCGAAATACAATCTGAACGTCGACGAAGTTGCGGTTGCCGGGCAAGGCGCGCTGATGGCCTTGCTGGAGAAACGCAAGAAACAGCTTGAGTCGGAAGGCCTGTTTGCGCCCGAACGCAAGACTCCCCTGCCCTACCTGCCCCAGATCATCGGCGTTGTGACCTCTCCTTCCGGCGCGGTGATCCGCGACATCCTGCACCGGCTGCGCGACCGGTTCCCGCGAAAGGTGCTGATCTGGCCGGTTGCAGTTCAGGGCGCCAACTGCGCGCCCGAGGTCGCGCGGGCAATCGAAGGGTTCAATCGGCTGAAACCCGGCGGCGCTTTACCCCGCCCCGATCTGATCATCGTTGCGCGCGGTGGTGGCTCAATCGAAGACCTTTGGGGGTTTAACGAGGAAATCGTCGCGCGGGCTGCCGCCGCATCCGCGATTCCACTGATTTCAGCCGTGGGGCATGAAACGGACACGACCCTGATCGACTTCGTCTCGGATCGTCGGGCTCCTACGCCAACCGCCGCCGCCGAACTGGCGGTACCCGTGCGGCTGGAATTGCTGGCCTGGACCGGCGAACAAGGCGCGCGTCTGTCGCGGGCAGCAACGGATGCCGTGCAACGCCGTTCGCAGCGCTTAAGGGATTTGTCACGTGCACTGCCAAGGGCTGACAGCCTGCTCGACACACCAAGGCAACGCCTGGATCAGGTCTCAGACCGCCTGCCCAACGCCCTGATCCGCGGTGTTCAGAACCGGCGCGTCAAGTTGCTGGACACATCCGCACATTTACGCCCGTCAACCCTGCGCGGGATTGTCGAAACCCGCCGCGACCGATGGCACAACCTGACGTCCCGCCTGTCTCTGCGCCCGATCAGACAGGAACTGAAAAACCGCACCGAAAACCTGAACCGACTGTCAGAGCGTCTGAATACAGCGCAAAAATCCCGGCTGGACAGCCTTCGTCAACAATTGGACGCGACCGACCGGCTGCGCGAAACGCTCAGTTACAAAGCGACGCTGGAACGAGGGTACGCTGTGGTTCGCGCAGAAGGTGCGGTTGTCACCACCAAGTCGCAGGCAGCCGGGCATCCTGTTCTTGAGATCGAATTTTCTGATGGTCGTCTGACAACCGGCGGATCGGCCAAACCAGCGGCCAAAAAAACCAAACCCGACGCCCCGGATCAGGGATCGCTTTTCTGACTCATGCTGACAATCTGGGGTCGCAAAACATCATCCAACGTCCAGGCGTTGATGTGGTGTGTCGGCGAACTGGGCCTGCTGTTTCGCCGCCATGACGTCGGACATGAATTTGGCGGGCTGGACAGCGATGCCTTCGCGGCCCTCAACCCAAACCGGACAATTCCGGTGGTACAGGACAACGACGACACAACAATTTGGGAAACGGGCGCGATCCTTCGATACCTCGCTGCACGCTATGCTGATGACAGTTTCTGGCCCGACGACCCGGTGCGACGTGCAACGGTCGATAAATGGGCGGAATGGGCCAAGCTGAACGTCGCCATGAATTTTACCGTGCCGGTCTTCTGGCGAGTCGTTAGAACGGCGCCCTCCGACCGGGATGAAACAGCGATCACCGCTGCCCTGCATGTGCTGGAAGACAAGCTGGCCATTGCCAACCAACAATTGTCGCATAGCGCTTATATCGCAGGGACCAGTTTCACGCTGGCCGACATCCAGTTGGGCCACATTTTGTACAGGTATTTTGACATCGACATCCCGCGCGCACCATTCAGGCACCTACGGCGATACTATGAAACCCTGTCGGCCAGACCGGCCTATCGCGATCACGTCATGATAAACTACGAAAGCCTGCGTGCGCGTTAATCAAAGGCTCAAACTCCGATTTCCGGACCATAGCACACCATTTCTTCGCCACGGTCATCAGCCTCGTACAGTTCAGTCTCCTGAGGGTCGCCCTCGAACTGCGCAATCAGCCTTCCACCCGATCTGGTGAACAACCAGCATTGAGGATCCGGTCGGTCTTCATAGACGAAACATATCTGTTGATTTTGCTCGTACCAGACACCTTCCTTGCAATCGCCATCCAGAAACGACCAGATGACCCTGCGCCCGGGCAGATAGCGTTCCACCCCATATACCTGCCCCTGGAACCCATAAAACAGGGTCTTGCCGCGTGTGTATTCGTCGAACTCTGCAGCCGATAGCGCAGTCTGCGCGGTTGCGGCCTGCGCGGACGCAATCAGAAGAATCACCAAATGCCTCAACATGGTTTCATATTGTCAGATGCCGCAATCCGACGCCAACCAGCATTTTGCGACCGGTTTCCTTGACGTCACCGGTTGAGTTGCCCGGCACATCAGGCTGACACTGCATCAGAACCAACAGCCGACACTGGCAGGAGAGTAAGGGATGACAACAGCTCTGTTCTGGATCGCCGCATTGTTTGCAGTCGCCTACCTTCCGATGGCTCCAAAACCGGCCAGCCTAATGCGAACGGCGTTCAAGACCGGATCGGTTGCCATCCTGGCGCTGATCGCAGCGGTTGCCGGCGCCCCTTCCCTGCTGATCCTGGCCCTGGTGTTGTGTGCCGTCGGGGATGCTTTGCTGTCGCAAGAGACCGAGGCGACGTTCATGGCCGGGATCGGTGCTTTTGCCGCCGGGCATCTGGCTTATATTGCCCTGTTTCTGACCCACGCCAGCAGCGATCCGGCGCTGATCCTGGACCGGCCAGGATATGTCTGGTCGCTGGTTCTACTGGGCATTGTCGCGGCGACACTTCTGGCACCACGAGCTGGTGATCTGAAAATCCCGGTGTTTTGCTATATCCCGATCATTCTGGGGATGGGGATTACGGTTCTGAGCCTGCCCGAGACCGGAGCATTACGCTGGGCCCTTCCCGGAGCGCTGGCCTTCATCGCATCCGACCTGATCCTGGCCACAGAAAAGTTCCTGCTTCCGCCCCGGCATCCCGCAACGGCCCTGACCCCATATCTGGTCTGGCCGCTTTACTGGGGCGCACAAGCTGCATTGCTGCTTGCGTTTCTCTGACCCTTTGCAACTGCCGCAAATCCGCATTAGGTGAAGGGAACACCTGCGGAGACCAAAGATGGCGTTTTTCTCAAAGCTCAAGGATCGGCTGTTCAAATCCTCGTCCCGGCTGGAACAGGGGCTCGATGCGATTGTCGAAGATGGCGGCGAAGAAACGACCGCCCCCGATCCGGTCATCCCCGCGCCAGAACCGGAGCCTCAGCCCGTCCCCGAGGTTCCCGAACCGACCCCCGAACCAGTCCCCGCCCCGCAACCGGTCGAAACACCTTCTCCGGCGGACCCCACACCGGCCCCTCCTCCGCCCGAAGCAACCCCGGCGCAGCGCAAGGGTGTTCTAGGACGGCTGTTCAATCGGGGCGACACTCAGGTCGTGGTACGACGCACGCTTGACGATGACATGCTTGAACAGCTTGAAGAGTTGCTGATCGCCTCGGACATGGGGGTGGATACCGCACTGCGTGTCACCGCCAACATGGCCGAAGGTCGTTTTGGCCGCAAATTGTCGACCCAGGAAATCAAGCAACTTCTGGCGCAGGAAGTCACCCGAGTGATGGAACCTGTTGCAAAGCCGTTGCCCATCTACCCCAAACGCCCACAGGTGGTTCTGGTTGTTGGCGTCAACGGATCCGGCAAAACCACAACCATCGGCAAGCTGGCAAGCCAGTTCAAATCCGCGGGTAAGAAAGTGGTCATTGCAGCGGGCGACACCTTCCGCGCCGCCGCGGTCGAACAGCTTCAGGTCTGGGGCGACCGCGCTGGCGTCCCCGTCCTGACCGCGCCCGAAGGCTCGGACCCGGCTTCGCTGGCTTTCGACGCCCTGACCCGTGCGCAGAATGAAGGGGCGGACCTTCTGATGATCGACACAGCAGGCCGTCTGCAAAACCGCGCCGACCTGATGGAGGAACTGGCCAAGATCGTCCGCGTCATCCGCAAGGTCGATGACACCGCCCCGCACAACACCCTTCTGGTCCTCGACGCCACCACCGGCCAGAACGCGCTGAGCCAGGTTGAAACCTTCCGCAAACTGGCCGATGTCTCCGGCCTTGTGATGACCAAGCTGGACGGCACGGCCAAGGGTGGTGTTCTTGTGGCGCTCGCTGACAAGTTCGGTCTGCCCATCCACGCCATTGGTGTCGGCGAACAGATCGACGACCTGGCCCCATTCGACCCGGAAGAATTCGCCGCCGCCCTCACTGGCCTCGACAAGGGCTGATCCACCCCTTCATCTGGCTGAAAATATCCTCGGGGGGTGTGAAGGGCAGACAGCCCCCCACCCTTTCCACCCAGCAAAAGGCCGATAGTTGAGCGACTGGCTGATTTCCCTCGAAGGCACCGAAGCGGGCCACCAACTTGCGCTGGGACTGGCGCTTATGGCGGCATTCCTGCACGCGGTCTTCGGAGCGTTGCAGAAAGGGCGTCACGACCCCTGGCTGTCACGCGGCGCGGTCGACATCTGCTACTGCCTGATGGCCGCGCCCTTTGCCTTTTTCGTCGTGCCCTGGCCTGAACCTTATATGTGGCCCATCTTCGCAGTCGTCTGGCTGATCCACATCGCCTACAAGACCTTGCAGGCCCTGGCCTACACCAAAGGCTCCTACACCGTGGTCTACCCGGTGGTGCGCGGCACCGGCCCCCTGTTCACCGTCATTGGCGCCTACCTGCTGTTCGGCGAGACATTTTCGGCCACGCAGTGGTTCGGCGTCGCGGTGTTGCTGGCCGGTATCTTCGGATTGGCCGGATACAATCTGCGCTATCTCGAGACCAACCGCGAAACGCTGGGTATCGCCTTGTTTCTGGCCGTCGTAACCGGGCTGTTCGTAGCGCTTTACACAACCTATGACGCCTATGGCATTCGTGCGACCGCCGATCCGTTCACATTCCTGGCCTGGTTTTTCATGATCGACGGGGCGGCAATGCCGATCTATGCCTTCCTCAGATGGCGGGCCATGATCCATCGCCCTGCGATTGGCCCACTGATGCTGCGCGGGCTCGCGGGCGGTATCATCGCCCCATTGTCCTTCGGGGCCATCATGCTCGCCACACGGCTGGACAAAGTTGGCGAGGCCGCGGTGCTTCGCGAAACCTCGACCGTGTTTGCGGCCCTGATCGGATGGCTGGTGCTGAAAGAGACCGTCGGCCCCCGGCGTATTGCCCTGATGGCCTTGATTGCATTGGGTGCAGTAATAGTTGAAATGGGCGGGTAAGCAGCAGGACAGAATCATGACAGGTAACAAAGAAATCAACCCGTTTCTGAAACAGGTGCTGGAACTGGGCCCGCCTCTGGCCTTCTTCTTCATCTATCTGCGCCTGCGTGACGACAGTTTCCTGATCGGCGGCATCGAGTATTCCGGCTTCATCATAGCGACGATCATCTTTGTACCGCTGATGCTGGGTGCCATGGGCATATTGTGGTTTCTGACCGGAAAACTCAGCCGGATGCAGATCTTCACGGCCTTCATGGTGATTTTCTTCGGCGGTCTGACGGCCTGGTTCAATGACGAGCGGTTTTTCAAGATGAAAACCACGCTGGTCTACGGCTTCTTCTCGGTCATCCTGGGCATCGGTCTTTTGCAGGGGAAATCCTATCTCGCCTATGTGCTGGACGAGATGTTGCCCATGCGCCATCAGGGCTGGATGATTTTGACACGTCGCCTCTGTGGCTGCTTCGCCGTTTTGGCGGTTGCCAACGAAGTTGTCTGGCGGACCTTGTCGACCGATCTCTGGGTCAAAATCGAAACCTTCGGGTTTCCGATTGCCCTGATGGTCTTTCTGATGCTGCAATTCAACCTGCTGCAAAGCTATATGGACGACCCGGATCATCAATAGGTTCCGACAGCGGACATCACAAAACCGTGAACATGCCCGCATTGGCGCCAAGTATTCTGTCTGAAATCCGGCAATTACCCACAAACAGCTTGGCTAAGCGCCAAAGCTGTGAAGAATGGGGTAACCACTCACCACCCCCATCCGGAGCCCCGTACACTCATGACGGCCTTCCCAAACAGCGGCTTTCTTGCCGAAGCATCTGATCGCCTGAAAGCCATGCTTACCGCGCAGGCTACCGAAATTTCACTGAACGACGGAGAAACCCTTTTCGAACAGGGTGACGAGGGCAACGCGCTCTACGCCATTCTGGAAGGCACACTCGAAGTGTCCTTTTTGGCGATGAGCGGCCGAAAGCTTACGCTGACGCTGATGCGTCCGGGTGAGATCTTCGGCGAAATCGCCCTGTTTGACAACGGCCCGCGTACCGCCACCATTTCCGCTGCCGAACCCTCGCGTGTCCTGCGCGTGCTGCGCAACGATGTGCTGCGTCAGATACGACAGCACCCCGATCTGGCCGAGGACATGATCCGTCTGGCAGGTCTGCGCATGCGCTGGATGGGCTCGCAGCTGAACGAGCAGGTCTTTCTGCCGATGCCGATCCGGCTGGCCCGCAAACTGCTTCACCTTTCGGAACTTCAGGACAATCCGGCAGACAGGATAACCCTGTCGCAAAGCGAACTTGCCGAATTCGTAGGCGCCACGCGCGAGGCGGTGTCCAAGACCATATCCACCTGGAAACGTGACAATATCGTTCAGGCGTCGCGGGGTGGGTTGCTGATCCAGGACTTCGATGCATTGCGGGAACTGGCCGAATCCGACCTGATCTGACGCCTGTGACCTGCTTCACATACAAGCGGCGACGTTAACACTAAATTAATAACTGTTACCGTAGGAGGTCAGAGAATCATCCCCGATATCTGTCCACTGACCTCTCCCTGTACCAGAGCCATACGTCCTTCCCAGGCGTATGGCTCACCTTTTCCATCAGCAATTTCAGACAAAAAAGGGCCGGAGTTTACACTCCGGCCCGATTACCTTTTTGCGCCTTGGGTCATTCACCAAGGCTGAGTGCGACAAACCGGGGTTCACCTCCGCGACGCACCAACAGCAGCAGGGACTTGCGCCCGGCCTCTCGTGCTTCTTCCATGCGTGTTTCGAGGTCACTGACGGATGTCACTTTTTGCTGACCGGCCTCGGTAATCAGATCACCGGCCCGCAATCCCTTGGCATAGGCTTCGGACGCCTCATCAACTTCGCTGACGACCAGCCCGTCGGCTTCGGCGTCCAGACCAAGGTCTTCCCGTAGCTTGTCGGTCAGCGGGGAAATGGTCAGGCCCAGAATCTCGGAGTTTTCGTCCTCGTCGTCCGTTTGCGCGGGCTCATCTCCGTTTTCCACCCGTTCAGCATCCTCGCGACGCCCCAGAGTGACCAGAACGGTCTGGGTGCCGCCATCTCGATGGACAACGACGCGAACGGATTTGCCGACCGTCGTTTCCCCCACCTGACGCACCAACCCGCGCGTGTCTTCCACTTCGACACCGTCAAAACTCAGGATCACGTCACCCGCCTTCAGCCCGGCTTCTTTTGCCGGCCCCTCGGGAACGTCGCTGATCAGGGCGCCACCGGGCTTCTCCAGCCCCATGGCTTCGGCCATGTCTTCGGTCACGTCCTGAATGCGCACACCCAGCCAGCCGCGACGCGTTTCGCCGAATTCGCGCAGTTGATCGACAACCTTGACCACCACATTCGAAGCCATGGAAAAGCCAATACCGATGGACCCGCCATTGGGTGACAGGATCGCGGTGTTCACACCTATGACCTGACCATCCATGTTGAACAGCGGCCCACCCGAGTTGCCCCGGTTAATAGCTGCATCCGTCTGAATGTAGTCGTCGTAAGACCCGCTGAGCGCGCGGTTGCGCGCCGAGACAATACCGGCCGAGACCGAGAACCCTTGCCCCAGCGGATTGCCCATGGCAATCACCCAGTCACCAACGCGCGCCGTGTCGCTGTCGCCAAACTTTACATATTTGAGCGGACCGGTCGCTTCGACCTTAAGCAGTGCGATGTCGGTCTTTTCGTCCGTGCCGATCACCTTGGCCGGCAACTCCTTTACGGGTTGCCCGTCACCGGGAAAGAATTCGACAAGGATTTCGTCCGCTTCGGCGATGACGTGGTTGTTGGTTACAATGAACCCGTCTTCGGAAATCACAAACCCGGAACCCAGCGCATTGCTGCGGCGTGGGAGGTTCTCATCGCCGTCGCCATTACGGTCCTGAAACTCGCGAAAGAAGTCTTCGAACGGAGACCCTTCGGGCACGATCCCGCGTGGACCGGTCTGTCCCTCGATCAGCGTGCTGGTCGTGATGTTGACAACCGCGGGGCTTATCTTTTCTGCCAGCGGCGCAAGGCTTTCGCCCCGGGCATGAACAGCGACGGTCTGGGCCAGAACCAACACCATTGCGGCAAAGGCCAACCACATCCACCGCATCATAAAAACCGCGTCTTCGCGCCCGAGGGAAATACTGCGTGCTTTTGCCTGCACCTGTGGTCTCCTTGTCGAATTATTCAGGTGGCCACTCTAGCGCGGCCTTTCTTACGGACTAATGTAGTCAGTTTGACCTGTCCCGCAACTCAGGATCGCGTGGAAATCACCGGCAAGTGAGATGTCCTGCTCAAAAGCCCAACTGATAGGCACCCCACAGAAGGATCAGCCCGCTGATCACGCACAAAAGACCCGTAATTCGCCGTGCCTGCTCGGGCAGGGTCCGCAGGGTTTCCAGCATCCGTTCGATAAGCGAAGGGGCCAGCGCATAGGCCAGCCCCTCGACAATCAGCACCAGCCCGAAGGCCAGAAGGATCATACCCATTACCGGCCGCCCTGACCCGTAGGTGATTTCAGGTAATTAAAGAAATCAGAGTCCGGGCTCAGCACCATCGAGCTGTTGCCACCGCGCAGCGCGCGCTCATATGCGGAGAGCGAGCGATAGAACTCGAAAAACTCCGGATCCTTGCCAAAGGCTTCGGCGAAGATCGCGTTCCGCTCAGCGTCGGCCTCACCGCGAATGATCTCGGCCTCGCGGTTGGCGTCCGAGACCAGTTCGACCACGGTCCGGTCGGCCTGCGCGCGCACACGCTGCGCCGCCTCGTTACCGCGGGCGCGTTCGTCGGTGGCTTCGCGTTCCCGCTCGGCCTTCATCCGGTCGAAGGTTGCCTCAAGGTTGGCTTGCGGCAGATCGGTGGCTTTCAGACGCACGTCGATGACGCTGACGCCCAGCGCCTGAGCCTCGGCAATCGCGCTGTTGCGGATGCGCAGCATCAGCGCCGCACGGTCCGAACTGAGGATGTCACGGGACGAAACCGACCCCAGTACCTCGCGCGTTTCGGCCCGCAGGATGCTGTCCAGGCGATTCTCGGCAACCGGGACACCGCCCGTACCAACAGCCTGACGGAAGCGGTTCAGATCGGAAATCCGATAGCGGGCGAAGGCGTCAACCACAAGGCGGCGATCGTCCAGCGGTGTCACTTCCAGAGGCTGCACGTCGATCGAGAGGATACGGTCGTCATAACGCACCACTTCGTCGAAAACCGGCAGCTTGAATGCCAAACCGGGTTCTTCCTTGACGTTTACGACCCGTCCAAAACGCAGAACAAGGGCGCGTTCCCGCTCGTCGACGATGAAGATGGATGACAGCCCCGCAACAACCAGTATGACGAGAACGATCAGAATAATGGGTGACTTACGCATCAGTTGCTCCCCTCGGCCTGATTGCGGCGCAGTTCGTTCAGCGGCAGATAAGGCACGACGCCCTGCCCCTGCCCGGTCGAGCCCTCGTCCAGTATGATCTTGTCCACGTCACCCAGAACCTGCTCCATCCGTTCAAGGTACAGACGTTTGCGGGTTACGTCAGGGGCTTTGGAATATTCCTCGAGAACCGCGCTGAAACGGCTGGCTTCACCCTGCGCGCTGTTGATCTGCTGGGCGCGATAGGCTTCGGCCTCTTCCAGAACCTGTGCCGCTTCACCGCGCGCCTCGGCCAGAACCCGGTTTGCGTAGGCGTCAGCCACGTTCTGCAGGCGGTCACGTTCCTGCGCGGCGGCCTGAACATCGCGGAACGCGGCAATCACGTCCTGCGGCGGGTCGGCCTTGTCAAAGTTGACGCGGATGATGTTCACGCCCGAATCGTAGCTGTCCATCGTGGACTGGATCAGCTCTTGCAGGCGTTCACCGATGATGCCGCGATCCCGGTTCAGGATCGGGGCCAGTTCGCTTTGGGCGATGATCTCACGCATCGCCGATTCCGACACGGCGCGGATCGTCTGGCGCGGGTCGCGGAGATTGAACAGGAATTTCGCGGGATCGTTGATGTTCCACACAACCTGATAGTCGATATCGACCACGTTCTCGTCACCGGTCAGCATCAGGCCATCGTCGCTGCCGCGCGCACCGCCCATATCCTCGGTCTGTTCGCGGGTGACGGGGATAACCTCGGCGGTCACAACCGGCCAGGGTGCAAAGTTCAGACCCGGGTTCCCAACGGCCGAAAACTCACCCAGGAACAACTCAACCGACTGTTCTTCCGGTTTTACGGTATAGAAGCTGGCAGCTGCCCAAAGGCCCACTGCGACCAGAGCGCCGATGACCACTGTGCCTTTGGTAAAGACCGGGCCACCGCCACCTGCGCCCTGACCGTTACCGCCACGGCCACCGCCACCACGACCACCCATCAGCACGCGCAGCTGCTCCTGACCTTTCTTCATCAGCTCGTCGATCTCGGGGATCTGCGGGCCATCTCCTTCGGGGGGCTTGCGCCCATCACCGTTGTTACCCCGATTTCCTCCGCCGCCCGAGGAGCCTCCGCCCCCCCAGGGGCCGCCGCTGTTGCCCGCCATATGTGTCTATTCCTTCGTTTAGGCCCGTGTGATCACGGGATCCCTTGTAACTTGTGTGCGCGCGGTTGCAAATCAAGCAGTGCGCACAGGTTGCCGCATTGTAACAAGTTCTTCCGCCATTACCGGATGAACCGCAACCGTGCGGTCGAAATCTTCTTTGGTCGCGCCCATTTTGACGGCGATCCCGGCCAGTTGTATCATCTCGCCCGCACCCGGCGCGACGATGTGACAGCCCAGCACCTTGCGGGTCGCCTGGCTGACGATCAGTTTCATCAGCACCCGCTGCGTGCCGCCGGCGAAGGCTTTCTGCATCGGCTTGAAGGACGTCGCGTAAACTTCGACCGGCTCCTGTGCCGCAGCCTCTTCCTCGCTTAGTCCGACGGTCCCGAATTCCGGCTGCGTGAAGATCGCCGTCGGGATCAGTTCATGATCAACCGGGGTCGGGTTGCCCTTGAACACGGTTTCCACAAAAGCCATGCCCTCGCGAATGGCGACCGGCGTAAGGTTCACGCGATCAGTCACATCACCGATGGCATAGATCGAGGGCACGCCAGTCTGGCTGTACTCATCCACCACAATCTCGCCCTTGCGACCTCGTTCGACGCCCAGCGCCTCAAGCCCCAGATTGTCCGCATTCGGAGCCCGGCCAGTTGCGTACATGACAACATCGAACCGATCTTCAGTGCCGTCAGTGGCCTTTACCCGGATCTTGTCATCTTCCTTGATCATCTCCAGCACGTTGGTGCCAAGGCGCACATCGATGCCGTTCTGGCGCATTTCTTCGCAGATCAGGCCACGCGCTTCTTCGTCGAACCCACGCAGGATTTGCGCACCGCGATAGAACTGAGTGGTCTTGACCCCCATCCCGTTCATGATCCCGGCAAACTCGCTGGCGATATAGCCGCCGCCAACGATCAGGATAGATTCAGGCAGCTTCTCAAGGTGGAAGATTTCGTTAGATGTGATCGCCAGGTCAGAGCCCGGAAATTCGGGCACCACAGGGCGTCCGCCGGTGGCGATCAGGATGTGCTTGGCCGTCTTGCGTGTCCCATCCGCCAGCTCAACCGTGTGGGAATCGACCACAGTGGCGCGCTGGTCAAAGCTTTCGACACCGTTGTTTTTCAGAATGTTGCGATAGATACCTTCCAGCCGGTCCAGTTCCGCCACCAGTTTGCCATGGAATGTATTCCAGTCCAGCGCACCCGGCTGAACATCCCATCCATAGGCCTGCGCATCGTCAACCATGCCGGAAAACTCGCTGGCGAAAACCATCAGCTTTTTTGGAACACAGCCCCGGATCACACAGGTTCCGCCATACCGATCCTCTTCCGCCAGCGCCACCTTGGCGCCGGTCTCACCAGCGGCCACGCGCGCTGCACGGACCCCGCCCGAGCCGCCACCGATAACGAAAAGATCATAGTCAAAGCTCATACCGGGTTCCTTTGTTCAGTTTGCCTGAAGGGTTCTGGATATCTGGGCGCGGAAAATCGTCTGCCAACCCCTTAGGATCAGGATTTCGGGTTTCTCTCTGGCCATTTGCAGAAAATCCAGCCGCAATTTTCAATCAGAGAGGTCCGTAAACAGATTGTCCCTGTCGCCATCGGCCAACTGGTCCAGTTCCAGGGTTCCTTCGTTGATGTCGCGCAGTTCGACCCGCCCGTCACCGTGGCCAATTACGACCTTGTCGCAAATATCGATGAACAACCCGTTCTCGACAACTCCGGGAACCTGGTTCAGCACCAGCGCCAACTGACGGGCATTTCCGATGCGTTGCAGGTGCAGATCCAGAATGTGGTTGCCCTCATCAGTGACAAAAGGGGCCTGGCCGTTCATTCGCAGCGCGGCCGAGGTGCCAAGCACATCCATCGTATCCAGTGCTTCCTCGATCAGGGTTCGCGTGGTTTGCCAGCCAAATGGGATCACCTCGACCGGCAATGGAAATGCCCCCAGGGTTTCAACCTCTTTGCCTGCATCGGCAATGACCACCATCTGATCGCTGGCCGTTGCCACGATCTTTTCCTGAAGATGCGCACCGCCGCCGCCCTTGATCAGGTTCAATTCGCCGTCAAATTCATCTGCGCCGTCTATGGTCAGGTCCAGCCACCCCGCCTGATCCAGAGAGACGACTTCGATCCCGACTTCACGTGCCAGCTGTGCCGTGCGGGTTGAAGTGGGCACGCCCTTGATCCGCAACCCTTCCTCTTGCACCCGTTCGCCGAGCCGACGCACAAGCCAGGCGGCCGTTGATCCGGTTCCCAATCCGACACGCATGCTATCCTGAACCATTTCCGCGGCACGGTGCGCGGCTACATATTTCGCCTTGTCGATGGGCGACAGATCCCCTGTCATGGCAGCTTTCCCCCAAGTTGCTGCGGGCCTTATACGAAATGCCACACTCAACTTCGAGACCCAAAACGCCAATTCAACTGGGCGTCTTGTCGCGAAAATACGCGTTTCCTATTGGAAACGTCGCAATCGGCGCGTCCTGCGGGAAAGGTGCGTAATAGATATGCATTATGGAACCGCGCTACCGCCTGCATTACGCCCCTGACAACGCCTCGCTGGTGATCCGACTGGCGTTGGAAGAGATGGGTTTGCCTTATGAGACCGCATTGGTCGATCGGACCCGTGATGCACAAAACAGTGCTGCCTATAAGCAACTGAACCCCAACGGCCTTATCCCTGTTTTGGAGACGCCGCAGGGACCGATCTTTGAAACCGCAGCCATTTTGCTGTGGCTGACCGATACACACGGGCAACTCGCGCCAGCTCCGCAACATCCGGACCGCGCGGCGTATCTGAAATGGCTTTTTTTTGCGTCGAACACGCTGCACGCCGACCTGCGCATTTTGTTCTATGCCGAGAAGTACATCGAGGCGGCGCAGACAGAAGCGCTGCGGGCTGGTATCCGGACCCGCCTGAAACGACATCTTTCAATCCTCGAAAAGCAGGCGAAGGACACGCCGGGCTGGTTTGGATCAGACCAACCGTCGGCCCTGTCATACTACATCGCCTGCATGATGCGATGGATGGCGTTGTATCCGGCCCAGGCCGATCGCAGCTGGTTTCAACTGACTAACACTCCTCATCTGAGGCAGCTTTTGCTGCAACTGGAAGCCCGCCCCGCAACGCGCGCAGCAATCGCAGCGGAAGGGCTGGGAGTTGCACCGTTCACTGCACCATCATACGCTACACCACCAGAAGGCTCAGCTACCTGATATGTTTCTATCTGTCTTCGATATGTTCAAAGTGGGCATCGGCCCGTCCTCGTCCCACACCATGGGACCAATGGTTGCCGCGGCCCGCTTTCTGGACCTGATGCGCGCCTCGCCGTTCGACTTCTCGGGGCTTCGGGGGTCATTGCATGGCTCACTGGCGTTCACAGGTGTGGGCCACGCGACCGACCGCGCCACGATCCTCGGGCTGGCCGGGTTTGTTCCGGACACCTATGACAACAACAAGGCCGAAGAAGCGCTGGCCGCCATTTCCGAGTCCCATACTGTCACGCCGGAAGGGCTGCCGACGCTGAAGTTCGATCCAAAATCGGATCTGGTGTTCGACTATGAAAAAAACCTGCCGGGTCACGCCAATGGTATGATCCTGATGGCCACAGACGCGCAGGGCGATGTGATCCTCAGGCAGGTCTACTACTCGATCGGTGGCGGGTTTGTCCTGACCGAAGAAGAACTGGCCGAGGGCAAGGCAACGGATGAAGGTGATCCGGTGCCGTTTCCGTTCAAAACTGCGGTCGAGATGCTTGAGATGGCCAGTTCCAGCGGCAAAAGCATCGCGGACATGAAACGCGCGAATGAAATCGCGCGTGGATGCGCGGACAGTTTTGCCAAGGGCACCGCGCGCCTGTGGCAGGTAATGAATGACTGTATCGAACGTGGACTGGTCACAGATGGCATTCTGCCCGGTGGCCTCAAGGTTCGCCGCCGTGCCAAAGGCATCCATGACGCACTGGTGGCCGAGCGTGGCATGAATCTGAACGCTCCGCACACGATCAACGACTGGATGAGCGTTTACGCCATGGCCGTCAACGAAGAGAACGCTGCCGGGGGCCAGGTGGTCACGGCGCCCACCAATGGGGCCGCAGGTGTTCTGCCGGCCGTTTTGCGGTACTATCTGGATCACGTACCCGGCGCGTCCGAAAGCCATGTGGAAGATTTCCTTTTGACGGCGGCCGCGATTGGCGGGTTGGTCAAGTTCAATGCCTCAATCTCGGGCGCAGAAGCCGGATGCCAGGCCGAGGTTGGCAGCGCCTCGGCGATGGCAGCCGCCGGTTTGTGCGCAGTGATGGGCGGCACGCCCGAACAGGTCGAAAACGCTGCGGAGATCGCGCTGGAGCATCACCTGGGAATGACATGCGACCCGGTTGCCGGACTTGTTCAGGTGCCTTGTATCGAACGGAACGGTCTGGGTGCGATCAAGGCGGTTTCAGCGGCCTCGCTGGCGCTGCGCGGCGATGGTAAACATTTCGTCCCTCTGGATTCGGTCATTGAAACCATGCGCCAGACCGGGCACGACATGCACGAACGCTACAAGGAAACGTCTCTGGGCGGCCTGGCCGTCAATGTTCCGAACTGCTGAGGCAAACGGGCGACGTCGCAACGCATCCGTATTCTTGCGTTTTCTGGATGGATTTGCACCAAAAGCGGTGCAAATCTGTTCCTGAAAGGAAGGTGTTTCATGCGTGGACGATGTCTTTGCGGAAAGGTCGGCTTTGAAGTCAATCCACCTGTTCTGTCCTGCGTCACCTGCCACTGCGAAAGCTGCCGCAGGCAATGCTCGGCCCCGATGACCGCCTATTTCGGCATCCGGGACAACCAATGGCGCTGGACAGGTGAAACACCAAAGACGTTTCGTTCCTCTCCGGGCGTTGAACGCAGCTTTTGCCCGCATTGCGGCACACCAATGTCCTTTCGCTCGCAGTCTATGTCCGACGTAATGCATCTTTACGTCGCCGCCCTTGAGGACCCCGAGGCTTTGCAGCCTACCCTGCACGTCGCCCATGAAGAGAAGCTTGGCTGGCTCAAGCTTGATGACGGCCTGCCCTGCTGCATCGGCCCCGACTACACTAAATATCAACCGCCTGCTGAAAGCTGACCTTTCCCCGTCCGCAGCAAATCGTTAGCGTCGCGGACATGACTCAGGACCGCCCCGTACTCGGCATCATTCTGATGCTTGGCTTTTGCATGCTCGCCCCGCTGGGCGATGCAATGGCCAAACTGTTGGGTGAGACAACTCCGATCGGCATACTGGTCTTCACCCGGTTTGCCGTGCAGGCACTGATCCTGATCCCTCTGGTCGCCCTCACGGGTCGTCCTTGGCGACTGCGGGGGCGTATTCTGAAACTGACCGTGATCCGGACCGGTCTGCACATCCTTGGCATCACCGCGATGTTCAGCGCCTTGCAATTCCTGCCGCTGGCCGATGCCATCGCTATCGCCTTCGTCATGCCCTTCATCATGCTGCTTCTGGGCAGGTTCGTTCTGGATGAAGAGGTTGGCATAAGGCGATTGTTGGCCTGCGTCGTGGGGTTTTCCGGTACGCTTCTCGTCATTCAGCCCAGCTTCGCTCAGGTCGGAGCGCCTGCCCTGCTGCCGCTGATCGTGGCCGTGGTGTTTGCGCTGTTCATGCTTGTCACGCGGCAGATCGCCAAGGAAACCGATCCGGTTTCGCTCCAGGCTGTCTCGGGCGCGATGGCAACGCTGATCCTGCTGCCTGTGCTGACCCTAGGAAGCGCCATTGACGTTTCGGAACTGACGTTCAGCCTGCCTGATAAAGACGCGGTTTGGCTGCTTTTGGGTATCGGCGTTCTGGGCACCGTTGCCCACCTGTTGATGACCTGGTCGTTGCGCTATGCCCCATCAGCAACGCTGGCGCCGATGCAGTATCTGGAAATCCCGGTTGCGACCGTGTTCGGCTGGCTGATCTTTCACGACCTGCCCAACGGCATCGCCGCATTGGGGATCGGCATCACGATGGCGGCAGGTCTTTACGTCATTCTGCGCGAGCGGGCCAGCGCCCGGTCTGCTCCGACAGAAACGCCTGCATGACCTGATCCAGCGCGCAGCGGGGAGCCATTGCAACCAGACCCGGGCCATTCATCTGCAACGTGACTTCGGATACCGCCCGGTTGGACGTGCCGATCTGACCGTCCGGCTGCAGAACCAGATCATCGATCGGCCACTCCAGCCCTTGCGAGCGTCCTGTCACTCTTTGCAGGGGAAACAGGGATACCACGCTCCCTTTCGGCAAGTTCAGGGAAACCTTGGGCGGCGCGTGAAACACGACCTCGTGCTCTCCCAGCAGGATGCATGATTGGTTCTGACGCTTGATCAGCACGCTGAGAACCGCCAATTGATGATCCAGACGCCCGCCCAGAAAGCCAACGCCCAAAACCACGGGGGCTTCGATATTGCGCAGCGCCTTGTCGAAATCCGTGCTATTCTGTTCAGGTATGGGAAACAGGCGGTCCGCCGGTATTTCGTCGAAGTCAGTTGCGGAGAGCGAATCGAAATCACCGATGACGGCATCCGGAATACGCCCCGATTCCCTGAGAACCGTCGCACCACCATCCGCTGCAACGGCCAAATTGGCGCGATTCAGCGCCAGATTCAGATCATCGGGCCCGATTTGCCCTCCGCCAACCAGTAAGATTGGCTCGGACGACCGCACAATCGGCGCATTTTTTCTAAGATTGATCATTTTTCCCGGATTTGGACACATTCAGACCACAAAATGATAGGTTCATATAGAGAGTTTCGAACCAATACGTGTGCCTGATTCCGGGCGAATTGGTTCAGGTAGTTTGTAAAGGACGTGCGTCTGATGGTACAGAATAACAAGGTATTGACCGTTTCTTATGGAACCTTCTCCTGCACATTAGAAGGCTTTGACGATTCGTTTGAAACGATGAAAGCGATTGCCGAGTACTTTCGCGACCTTGCAGCAGATGATCGATACTTCGGCTCGGAACCGCCACAGCCTGACGCCGAAATGCTGACCCGGATCGCACAGCGGGACGCCTCGAAACGCGTGGAAGCCAGACAGAGCGACACTGGCCTGCTGCTGCGCGCAACCGAAAGTTCAGCCACGATCGCCACGCCCGCAACGCCGCCAGCACAGGAACCAACCATCAGTGCCCCCGATCTGAACGTCGTCAATACACCGCAACCAGCGCAACCCGTTGCCACTGCCGAACCCTTCGATGCTGCGCCAGCCCCCCCTGCTGACAGCATCGCCGCCAAACTTCAGCGGATACGCGCGGTAGTTTCGCACTCGGCTGACAATCCTGTTGAATACTCGGAAGACGAAGACAGCACCTTGCTGACAGGTGGTGCCGCCCCGGTTGACGCCGTGGCCGCAGCCTTTGAGGCGGGTGCGCTGAACCCGGCAGACATCGAGCCTGTGACCCCCGTCTCGATGCCTGCACCCGAAGCGGCAACCCCACCCGCCGCTCCAGAACCTGTTTCCGCACCGGAGCCTGTTGTATCCGAAGAGTTTGAAGACGAGGCTGAAGCTCCGGCAGCGGACGCGCTGTTTTCGGACCTTGATGATCTGACGGAAGACGAACAGCCGGAAGCGGAAGCCGAAGAAGACGAGATCGTAAACATCCTCAGCGAAGAAGACGTGGCAGAGCAGGAAGAGGAATCCGAAGCAGCCGAGTCGCAAGAGGAAGCAGCGGAAGACAACAAGCTTCTCCTGACTGCCGAAGATGAAGTTGCACTGCTGGATGAGATCTCGGCCGTCGAGGCAGAACTGGCGCAGCGGGCCGAAGACCAAAAACCGAAGGATCATTCGAGCCTTGATCTGGACGTGTCCCGCCTGATGGACAAAGCCGACGAACAACTTGATGACCCGGCTGCAAATGATCAGCGCGAGACATATTCGCACCTGCGCACCGCGGTTGCGGCCACCGAAGCCGAGCGTAAAGAAAAGGGTGACTCGGCCGAGAAAGCTCAGGATCAGGAATACCGGGGGGATCTGGCGTCGGTCGTCAGCCCGCGCCGCCCGGAAATTCAGGTCACCAGCATGCGTCCGGAATCCGATGCCGCTGCACCGCTCAAACTGGTGGCGGAACAGCGCATCGACAATCAGCAAAGCGAATCTGGCCCTGTCACGCCCCGCCGCGTCACCACCCCGCAAGAGGAGAAATCCGCTGACGAAGGTGGTTTCGCGACGTTCGCCCAGGAACAGGGCGCTCAGTCATTGCCTGATCTGCTGGAAGCCGCCGCTGCATACCTGTCCTTTATCGAGGGTCAGGAACAGTTCTCGCGTCCGCAATTGATGAACAAGGTCCGGTCCCTCAAGCAGGACGAATTCAACCGCGAAGAAAGCCTGCGTTCGTTCGGTCAATTGTTGCGGGATGGAAAAATCGAAAAGGCTGGCGGAGGCCGCTTTGCCGCCTCGAACCAGATCGGTTTTCGCCCCAGCGACGAGCGCGCAGCGGGCTGATCCGCAAAAGGTTTAGTCAGAAAAAGGCCGGAGGACAACTCCGGCCTTTTTCTGTTTGCGTATCTGGGAACGAACCGGAAGACGCGTACGTTTCCGTCGTTCCAACACACTCGCTTTCGCCGGCGTGGCTAACGTGATCCCTGGTCAGGGTCTTCTTTGCCAACACCACGGAAAACGAACTTGAACGGCAATGCCCACAAGATGCCAAGCACGATGTAGACCAGCAGTTCCAGCCAGATTGGCGGGCGATCCAGCCAGTTCACAACCGTCACCACGGCAACGACGTAAACGGGCAAGCCAACCAGCAGAATAATCAGCGACCAGCGGCGGCGCGCTTTGTAGCTCAGGCCGGTTTTTTGTTCGTCGCTCATCAGTCGGCAAACGGGTCTGTCACCAGAATGGTGTCTTCCCGCTCCGGGCTGGTGGACAACAGGGCGACAGGGCATTCGATCAGTTCTTCGACACGGCGAACGTATTTGATCGCATTGGCTGGCAAGTCCGCCCAACTGCGCGCGCCTTCGGTCGATTCACTCCACCCCTGCATTTCCTCATAAATCGGCTTGCAACGCGCCTGTTGATCTGCCGCCGTGGGCAGATAATCCAGGCGCTCGCCATCCAGTTCGTAACCCACGCAAATCTTGAGCGTCTCGAAACCATCCAGAACATCCAGCTTGGTCAGCGAAATACCGTTCACACCGCTGGTCGCGCAGGTCTGGCGCACCAGGCAGGCGTCAAACCAACCGCACCGGCGCTTACGACCAGTGGTCGTGCCGAATTCGTGACCACGCTCACCAAGGCGCTGACCGTCATCATCCTCCAGTTCCGTGGGGAACGGCCCCTCGCCCACGCGCGTCGTATAGGCTTTGACGATACCCAGCACAAAATCGATGGACCCCGGGCCGATGCCGACCCCGGTTGCAGCCTGCCCTGCGATCACGTTGGACGAGGTCACAAAGGGATAGGTTCCGAAATCAATGTCCAGCAAGGCGCCCTGCGCCCCTTCGAACAGAATACGTTTGCCCGCTTTGCGCTTTTCATTCAGCACCTTCCAGACCGGGGCGGCAAACGGCAGAATCTGCGACGCAATCTCCTTGAGCTGCGCGATCAGACCGTCGCGGTCAACCGGCTCGATCCCTAAGCCTTTGCGCAGCGGGTCGTGATGCTGCAACGCCCGGTCAACCCGAGCTTCAAGAGTTGCCTCGTCCGCCAGGTCCGCAACACGGACCGAACGGCGACCGACCTTGTCTTCATATGCCGGCCCGATGCCGCGCCCGGTTGTGCCGATCTTGGTACCCTTGCTTGCAGCCTCTTCGCGCGCGCGGTCCAGTTCGCCGTGAATCGGCAGGATCAGCGGTGTGTTTTCTGCGATCATCAGTGTATCGGGCGTGATATCGACACCCTGTGCCCGGACCGTTTCGATCTCTTTGACCAGATGCCACGGATCCAGAACCACGCCATTGCCGATGACACTCAGCTTGCCGCCGCGCACAACACCGGATGGCAGCGCATGAAGCTTGTAGACTTCGCCATCGATAACCAAAGTATGACCGGCGTTATGCCCGCCCTGAAAACGCGCGATCACGTCCGCCCGTTCGCTGAGCCAGTCGACGATCTTGCCTTTTCCCTCGTCGCCCCACTGGGCTCCGACAACAACCACATTGGCCATACCAGGTCCTTTTGTGCTGATTTACCAAACCCGGCTCGTATAGCGAGGTGACAGCAGCAGGGAAACAGGTAATTCGACGCATCCGCAAATCGCGCTGCGCGCGATGCCTCCGGCGGGGATATTTTTGGGCCAGATGAAGTCCGGATCCCTTGTTCATCTGGCCCGAAATATCCCGGGGGAGTCGCCCGGTGGGCGGCGGGGGCAGCGCCCCCTCACCCTTACCTGAGGCAAACGGGCTCACCATGAGGCGTCGTCAGATAGGCGTCTTCCCAAGCGTGCCGCAGCAACAGGAGTTCATCCGGGGCAGCATCACCATGCTCTGCCAACAGCGCCTCCAGCGTTTCGAGCCAGGCGTGAAAATAATCATCTCCGCCATCCAACTCTTTGCTCAGCCCATGTTTTCTTAAGGTCGCCGAAAACCTGGCGACCCAATCTGACCAACCGAACCGACCGGTTTCGTTCAGGGCCATGGTTATCGCAAAGACCTGTGCGTGCCATGGCTGGTCAAAAACGGGCTGAGGTGCCGAATGTGTCAGACAGGTGCTCATGCGGGTTCCAGATGGCTCTGCCAGACGTCCAAAACCACCTCATCCCTCGGGTGTTCCGGGTTGGCCCAGAGTTCAGATGCGGGGAAGACCACTGCGTAAAGCGGTTCAGGGGCTTCTCCCAGACCGTGTGCGTTTGAATCGGGAAAAACATGCGTTCCGTGCAGTCTCAGAATGCGCCCCTTTGCACCGGCGGCATAGATGGGCAGACGCGTGTGACCGCCGTCCACAAGACGATTGGCCGCCAGATGCGAGGTAACGACGTCCTGGCCTGCCACGAACCTGGCCGGAATATCCGACGGACGATCGGCGGGACCACCACTGGATAGTACACGGGCCACTGCTTCGGCCTTCATGGCCTTGCCTGCCAACGGATGTGGGCCTTTGGACAGGTTCCCCTCCAGGTCATCGGGCGTCAGGACGCCGCGTTCCACCAACAAATCGGCAAGGGCGGAGATCCACTTTTCATAGTACGAGAACCGGGTGTAATCCTTGGGCGACAGGCGTTCCCGTGCGTGGCGGGAAATGTCGATGTTCCACTGTCCCAGTGATCCGGCTGCCAGGGTCAGCGCCAGCGCCCGGGCGTGCCAGCCTTCGGGAAATACAGGGCCGTCCTCGGGCTCGGGGCGAACCGGTCCGTCGCCGAAACGTCCACCCATGTCGTGCACGCGAGTCATGCCGGCACCTTCGGCAATCCGGTCCCGATCATACTGTCCCGCGTGACAAGCGTGGCGAGTTCGTCTTCGCCTAACCCCTCCGTTCCATGCGGACGCATCGGCAGTACAAGGTATCGAACCTCGGCCGTGGAATCCCAAACCCGGACCGACGTGTTATCGGGCAGCGTCACGCCAAAATCCGCCAGTACCTTGCGAGGTTCTCGCACTGCACGCGCCCGGTAGGCATCCGACTTGTACCAGCCCGGCGGTATTCCAAGCAGCGGCCAAGGGTAACAGCTGCACAATGTACAGACGACCATATTGTGCTGATCGGGCGTGTTTTCCACCACCACCATATGTTCACCCTGCCGTCCGTAGTATCCCAGTTCGGCCACAACCGGCGTGGCATCTTCCAGCAACGCGGCCTTGAAGGCCGGATCGCTCCAGGCCTTGGCGACAACGCGGGCACCATTCTGAGGGCCGATCCTGTTCTGATACGTATCTATGATCTCATCCAGCGCGGCTGGATCAATCAAACCCTTGCGTGTCAGAATAGTCTCAAGTGCCTTAACGCGAAGCGCGGGTTCAGGCGGCAAAAGGGCGTGCGGGTGATCGTGATCATCATGTGGCATGGCCGCAGCCTGCGCGAGGAAAAGCCCTGCTGTCCAGTCCCTTTGACGTGATCTGAGGCATCAGGGTTCTTGATGCCAACTCCTCCCTTGCCCCCAGCATCAAACTTGCATAGATACCACGCGATACACGCCACGCTGTACAGGACCACCATGGAAAACGTCGTTCTCATCATCCATCTTCTTTTGGCTCTGGGCCTGATCGCCGTCGTCCTGATGCAGCGGTCCGAAGGCGGCGGCCTTGGCATGGGCGGGGGTGGTGGTGGCGCCATGACCGGTCGTGCGGCTGCAACCGCGCTGGGCAAGCTGACATGGATCCTGGCGGCATGCTTTATCGTAACCTCGATCACGCTGACCATTCTGGCGGCTCAGAAATCCTCGGGCAGTTCGGTGATCGATCGTCTGGGCGTTCCGGCACCGGCCGCAACAGAAGACAGCACACCAGCGGTTCCGTCGGCGGATGATCTTCTGCCACCGGCGCAGGGCGACAACGCGCCGCTGATTCCGCAAGCCGACTGATTCACTAGACCTAGAAACCTGAAAGAGAACTGCAACAGCATCTTGCGGTTCTCTTGCGCTATTGGCGCGAATCCTTTATACGTGAAGTCCCGTGATGCAGCGGTTTTTCGGAACCGCCGGGCAGCTGATTTTGACGTCTCACGGGAGCAGCCGAAAAAACATGGCGCGATTTATTTTCATCACTGGTGGTGTGGTTTCGTCCTTGGGCAAAGGACTGGCGTCGGCGGCCTTGGGCGCGCTGTTGCAGGCCCGGGGATATTCGGTGCGTCTGCGCAAGCTGGATCCCTATCTGAACGTCGATCCCGGCACGATGTCACCATTTGAACATGGCGAAGTTTTCGTCACCGATGACGGGGCCGAAACGGATCTGGACCTTGGCCACTATGAGCGTTTCACCGGTGTTGCCGCCCGAAAAACCGACTCGGTCAGTTCGGGGCGAATTTATTCCAATGTGCTCGAGAGAGAGCGCCGTGGCGACTACCTTGGCAAGACCATTCAGGTCATTCCGCACGTTACCAACGAGATCAAGGATTTCATCTCCATCGGCGAGGATGAGGTCGATTTCATGCTGTGTGAGATCGGCGGCACCGTCGGCGATATCGAGGGCCTGCCCTTTTTTGAAGCCATCCGCCAGTTCAGCCAGGACAAACCACGCGGCCAGTGCATTTTTATGCACCTGACGCTGCTGCCCTATATTAAGGCCTCGGGTGAGCTGAAAACAAAGCCAACCCAGCACTCGGTGAAGGAACTTCGTTCCATCGGGCTGGCCCCTGACATCCTGGTCTGCCGCTCCGAAGGTCCGATCCCCCAAAAAGAGCGCGAGAAGCTGGCCCTGTTCTGCAACGTGCGCCCGGACAGCGTGATCGCGGCGCAAGACCTGTCCACGATCTACGACGCGCCATTGGCCTATCACCATGAAGGGCTGGATCAGGCCGTTCTGGATGCGTTCCAGATCAGCCCGGCCCCCAAACCGGATCTCGCGAAATGGGAAGATGTCAGCGATCGCATCCACAACGCCGAAGGTGAAGTGAAGGTCGCCATCGTCGGCAAGTACACTCAGTTGGAAGATGCCTATAAGTCCATCGCCGAAGCACTGACCCATGGCGGAATGGCGAACCGGGTGAAGGTGAAGATTGAATGGGTTGATGCGGAAATCTTCGACACCGAGGATGCCGCGCCCTATCTGGAAGGCTACCATGCCATCCTTGTCCCCGGCGGATTTGGAGAGCGCGGGACAGAAGGCAAGATCAAGGCCGCGCAATATGCCCGCGAGCACAAGGTGCCCTATCTGGGTATTTGTCTGGGCATGCAGATGGCCGTCATCGAAGCAGCGCGGAACGCCGCCGGCATCACCGAGGCGGGCTCTGAGGAGTTCGACCACGAGGCCGGGAAAAAACGTTTTGAACCCGTGGTTTACCACCTGAAAGAGTGGGTGCAGGGCAACCACAAGATCGAACGCAAAGTCGGTGACGACAAAGGCGGTACCATGCGTCTGGGCGCATACAACGCAGTGCTGGCCGAAGGATCGAAAGTGGCCGAGGTCTACGGCAACACCAATATCGAAGAACGCCACCGTCACCGCTATGAAGTGGACATCAAGTACCGGGACAAGCTTGAAAAGGCGGGCCTGAACTTCTCGGGCATGTCACCTGACGGCCGCCTTCCGGAAATTGTCGAATGGTCGGATCACCCGTGGTTCATCGGGGTGCAATACCACCCGGAACTCAAATCCAAGCCGTTTGACCCGCATCCGCTGTTCCGCGATTTCGTGCGCGCGGCCAAAGATACGTCGCGCCTGGTCTGACCCAACAGACTGACCGGGCGCTGAACAGCGCCCGGCTACTGCACCAGTCAGAGCTTCAGTGCTTTGCGGGTCTTGGGCCCGACGATACCGTCCGGTTCCAGACCGTTTTCCGCCTGGAAATCAATCACAATTGCATGCGTGATCTGGCCGAATTCACCATCCGCGATAATGTCGTAGCCCAATTCCGCCAGCCGCTTTTGCAGTTCCTGAACTTCGGCCCCGATATCGCCAATGGAAAGGTTTGCGTTGGGGACGGTCCGGTTTGAAATCGCCTCTCCCAAAACACCGTCCTTGTGCCACTTGCGTATGGTCTCGTCAGCAATCTCGAAGTGCATTCCATCTTCAAAACTGCTGAAACCCACGCCCCAGAACCAGCCAGCCGCGTTGAAAAACGGTGCCATCGCGGCAAGGCCCGCCAGTGTCTTGCCGTCCTTACCATCGGTTCCCCCTTTGACACCGATACCATCCAATGCACCTTCGATATTGATGTCGATTGCGCAACCCCATGAATGATTGGACGGATTGTTGCTGTTTTTGATTTTTCGGACACACAGCATCCCCGAACTCCCAAGGGTTTTGAACACTTCTGGATGAGCATCTTTCACATCCGCCATAACGCCGCGCAGCGAAGCAATAGCGGGTTTCAGGCCGGTCGCTTTGAACGGCCCCACGTCGTCTGTGACCATCAGCGATTTGAGCTTGTCGTTTCCTGCAATTCCTCGGCACTTGTTGTCCAACACAGGCCGCGGCATGCCAAGGATAGCCAACATTGTGGACCGCTTGGCAGAGCTTAACCCTTTGTTGATCTTTTTCGGTATGTCGACAACTTTCTTGGGCTTAACCATTTTGACCTCCGAAAATACCGCATCTCACAACATCAAAGCGCGTTTAGGGTGCGTCCACGTCCTGGACAAAAATCAATCGCACCAAGGCACCGCTGAATACGTGAGGCGAAAATTGCTTTGTCTAATTAATCATTATGCATACACGATTTCCGCAAATCGGGCAAATCCGGCGAATAAACTCCGAAGGGCGGTTTTCGTCATTTGCGGGATTGCCATGTGCCACACAATCAGGCCACGTATAGCGTGAATCAGAGGGCAAGTTATGACCAAAGGATACTGGATCGCTCACGTCGATGTGGACGACATTGAAACCTACAAAAACTATATTGCGGCAAACGCCGAACCTTTTCACGCCTATGGGGCAAAGTTCATGGTCCGCGGTGGTGAATACGAAATCAAGGAAGGCACCTCGCGGTCGCGTACGGTCGTGATTGAATTTCCAAGCTATGAGGATGCGCTGGCCTGTTATGATAGCGACGCCTATCAACGTGCCAAGGCTTTGCGTGACCCGGTCGCGACTAGCGATCTGGTGATTGTTCAGGGCTATGACGGGTAGTCCACGCTTGGCGACCTACAAAATATGGGATAAGCTGCGCTCATGCTAAAAAAGCTTTTTCAGGCCTTTCGCCCACCCCAGCAGACGACACTGCCCGACCCGGATGCCGAACTGGCTCTTGGGGCCCTGATGGTGCGGGTGGCACAGGCGGATCGGGATTATAAGCTTGAAGAAATCAGCCTGATCGACAGGATTTTGGCCCGCCTCTACCAGCACAACGCGATCGAGGCTGCAAAAGTGCGGGCAACTTGCGAAAAGCTGCACGCGGCGGCCCCCGACACCGACACATTCGGCAAGCTGATCCGCGAAACAACAGACCTGAAAGAACGGTTGGCGGCTTTGGATGCCTTGTGGGAGATCGTGCTGGCCGATGGCAACTCTGACGAAGGTGAAATGAAAATCGTGGAAGAGGCCCGGATTGCCATGGGCCTTAGCTTCAAGGACAGCCAGATTGCCCGCGAACGGGTGCTGTCACGCTTGGAAGCTGAATAAACCGGATCTATATCTCTCTCATGTTCAAGGATTTTCTGTCACGGCTTTCCCAGCCTCAGCCCGACCCGCTTGCCGAAGACGATGCCCGATTGGCGCTGACCGCCTTGATGGTTCGTATCGCGCGGTCCGACAACGACTATGCAGACTCTGAAATGGCGCGGATCGACCGGATTTCGGCAGAACGCTACGGTCTGTCCCCTTTCGAGGCCGCCGGTCTTCGTGCCCGCGCGGAAGACCTTGAAAGCGAGGCACCGGACACCGTGCGCTTTACCCGCGCCATCAAGGAAGCCGTCGCCTATGACGACCGACTGGCCGTCGTTCAGGCAATGTGGTCTGTGGCTCTTGCCGATGGGCAGCGCTCGGGAGAAGAGGATTCGCTTCTGCGATTAGTGGTCAGTCTTCTGGGTGTCAGCGACGTGGACTCCGCGCTAGCCAGACAAAAGGCTGCCAAATCGTGACGGCGATGCTGGGCATGTACGACATGCCCGCGCTTCACGCGGCCAATGACCGGTTCTGGAGCTTGATTCGTGTGGAACTTGGGTTCGGCCCGACGCACCTGACCCGAGACCAGGATTTCTGGGAGGTCTGGCAAGACCCCGATCTGGTTTTGTCGCAAACCTGCGGAATGCCCTACCGCACAAGCCTGCACGGAAAAGTGCAACTGGTCGGCACGCCCGATTATGGCCTGCCCGACTGCCCAACCGGCTATTACTGCTCTGTGTTTGTGGCCCGCACCGATGACACACGCCCCTTGTCCGAATTGGCGACCGGCATCTTCGCTTATAACGAGGCGTTGTCCCAATCTGGGTGGTCCGCACCTGTTACTCATCTGTCCGCTTTGGGCCTGCGCCCGGGTAAGTTGCTTGAAACCGGCGGCCACGCGCGCTCCGCAAACGCGGTCGCGGACGGACGGGCCGACTATGCCTCGCTCGACCTGCTGACCTGGACGCTGCTCAGGGAACACACAGAACTGGGATCGCAACTGCGCGAAGTCGCAAGAACGGAACCGACACCGACGCTGCCCTACATAACTGCCCTTGGGCAAGACGCCGGCCGCATCGCCGGGGCCGTCAGAAGGGCCATTACCCGTTTGTCGGATGCCGACTGCCAGGCACTGCACATCAACGGTTTGGTCAACATCCCGGCCGAGCGCTACCTGGCGGTTTCCACGCCCCCGGCCCCGCAAGCGTTCGGGTCGCACGACTGAACAAATTGAACAGCTGAATTGTTCAATTTGGTCGTTTCCCGATGGGAACATGTTATTTGCGCATTGCATTGCTCAACATTTTGCGCCCTATTACCGCACTAACAATCACAACAACTGGACGACCCGTGACAGATTCCACTCCCGTTATCGAGATCAAGAACCTTCACAAAAGCTTCGGGCATCTGGAGGTGCTGAAGGGGGTGGATATTACAGCCAGGCGAGGGGATGTTGTATCGCTCATCGGATCCTCCGGCTCCGGAAAGTCGACCCTGCTGCGGTGCTGCAACCTTCTGGAAGACAGTCAGGAGGGCGAAATCCTGTTCAAGGGTGAGCCGGTTCGCTGGAGTGGTGACAGTCATCATCGCCGGCCCGCAGACCCCAAACAGGTCCTGCGCATCCGGACCAACCTGTCGATGGTATTCCAGCAGTTCAACCTTTGGTCCCACATGACCATTCTGCAAAACGTGATGGAAGCACCCGTAACCGTTCTGGGCCGCGACAAGGCCGAGGTTGAAGACAGCGCGCGCAAATACCTGGAAAAAGTGGGTATCGGCGACAAATGTGACGTCTATCCGGCACAACTGTCGGGCGGTCAGCAACAGCGCGCAGCTATCGCGCGCGGGCTGTGCATGGAACCCGAGGCGCTGCTGTTTGACGAACCCACTTCGGCACTGGACCCCGAGTTGGAGCAGGAAGTCATCAAGGTGATCAAGGATCTGGCCGCCGAGGGCCGCACCATGATCATCGTAACCCACGACATGAAGATGGCTGCTGACATCTCCAGCCACGTTGTCTTTCTTCATCAGGGCCTTATCGAAGAAGAAGGCCTGCCCGAAGATATCTTTACCACCCCGGAATCCGAACGGCTTCGGGGCTTTCTCTCCGCCACCAAGGCGGCTTAACTGATCCACAGAATCACTAATGGGGAGTAACCAATGAAAAACCTGATTCTGACCACTGCAGCACTGGCGTTGACCGCTGGCATGGCAATGGCCGATACCGTCCGCATGGGGACCGAGGGCGCCTACCCTCCGTATAACTTCATCAATGACTCAGGCGAAATCGACGGGTTCGAGCGCGAAGTCGGCGACGAGCTGTGCAAGCGCGCCGGTCTGGAATGCGAATGGGTCAAGAACGACTGGGATTCGATCATTCCGAACCTGGTTTCGGGCAACTACGACACCATCATCGCGGGCATGTCGATCACCGATGAGCGTGATGAGGTTATCGACTTCACCCAGAACTACTTCCCTCCGGCGGCATCGGCTTATGTCGGGGCATCCGAAGGTGTTGACGTAAGCAGCGGCATCGTCGCGGCGCAAACCGCAACGATCCAGGCCGGCCACGTGGCCGAATCCGGCGCGACCCTCGTCGAGTTTGCAACCCCTGAAGAAACCATCGCTGCGGTTCGCAACGGCGAGGCTGACGCTGTATTTGCAGACAAGGACTTCCTGGTGCCGATCGTCGAAGAATCCAGCGGTGAACTGGTATTTGTCGGCGACGATGTTCCGCTTGGCGGCGGCATCGGTCTCGGTATCCGTGAATCCGACGGCGAGCTGCGCGGCAAGTTCGACGAAGCCATTACTTCGATGAAGGCGGATGGCAGCCTGAACGAGCTGATCATCAAGTGGTTCGGCGAAGGCGTTCCGACATACAACGCTGACGGCTCAGTCGTTACCAACTAAAAACTCTGTCTGATGGTTCGGCGCCTCTTGGCGCCGAACCTGTCTTGGCCCCGCGCCGGATCCGACGTTCGAAAGACGCCTTATGTTCTCCTACTGTACCGATCCCGACACGCTCGGCACTTTCCGCTGGTTTTCCTGCTATCTGACCAATGGCGTGCATTGGTCGTTTTATCTTTCGTTCGTCAAGGTACTGGCCCTTCTGGCTGTCACCGCCCCTGTCGCGCTGAGCTTTGGTTTCGCAGGAGCCATGGCCGCCCGGTCACATTTCCCACCGCTCAGCTGGCTGGGCAAGGGGTATATCGCCATCGTTCGAGGCGTACCCGACATCGCGTTTTTCCTGTTCTTCGTGATTGCACTGGATCAGGCGTTCGAATGGACCCGCCACAAAGTCCTCTGCCCCGACTGGACCGATCCGATTCGACAGGGCAATGATTTCATCGTCTGTCAGGCCGCCAAGCTGCCGTTGGGCACTTCGCCGGAATGGGTGCACGAAACCTATGGGTTCTTTCTGGCCATCATCACATTCTCGATCGTATTCGGTGCATTCGCCGCCAACGTTCTGTTTGGGGGGATGCGCGCCGTGCCGCACGCCCAGCTTGAGACCGCCGAGGCCTATGGCATGACCCGCCGTCAGACCTTCTGGCGCGTGCTTGTTCCGCAAATGTGGGTCTATGCCGTGCCCGGATTGTCGAACCTGTGGATGGTGCTGATCAAAGCCACGCCCCTGCTGTTCCTGCTGGGGATTGAGGATATCGTCTACTGGGCGCGTGAGCTGGGTGGCACCAAGACGTCGAAATTCACGCAATACCCGCATGGTGACTGGCGCATGTGGTATTTCCTGTTCCTCCTGCTTTTCTATCTGGGCATGACCCGAGTATCCGAAATCGGGCTTGAACGACTGATGCGGCGACTGTCGCACGGTCAGGCAACATCCGGCGGAGAATTGCTGCGCAAGGAGACCACCGCATGAGCTGCCTGCAAACCATCCAGGACTATGCCCTGCGTTCCATCGGCCTCGGCGAGCGCCTGCTGCCGCGCAACGATTTTACCTTGTGCGAACAGTTCACCCTGATCGGATCGGGGATGATCTGGAACGTCTATTTCGGCCTGATGGCGCTGGCGACCGGGTTCTTTCTGGCCACCGCGCTGGCCGTCGGCAAGTCGTCCGCCAACAAATGGCTGCGCAAACCGTCTGAATGGTTCATCTTCATCTTCCGGGGATCGCCGCTGTTCATCCAGTTCTTCTTTGCCTATTTCTTCTTCCTGTCGCTGAAGAAATCCTACCCCATGTTCGACGCCTTGACCTCGGCATGGCTTGGGGCGCTGATCGTTCTGTTCCTGAACACGGCCGCCTACACGGGCGAAATCTTCTATGGCGCCCTGCGCTCGATCCCAAAGGGCGATATCGAGGCGGCCGACGCCTACGGTCTGACCGGGTGGTCCCGTTTCCGCCGCGTTGTCTGGCCTACGATGCTGCGCCTAGCATGGCCTGCCTACACAAACGAGGCGATCTTTTTGTTCCACGCAACCACGCTGGTGTTTTTCTCGGCCTTTCCGGCCTGGCAACAACGCGGAGACGCGTTGTACTACGCCAGCTATTTTGCGGACAAAACATTCAACCCGTTTGTCCCCTATCCGATTCTGGCCTTTTATTTCATCCTGCTGACACTGGTGATCGTCTGGGGGTTCGGCAGGGTGAACAAGCACCTGAACCGGCACCTGCCGCAGGCCAAACGGTCCAAAATGCGGCTTCGCCTGAATCTGGCGCGTTAACAAACGCTTTTGAATCAATGACCGGGTCTGGACAACCAGGCCCGAACGTCTTTTTGCCCTAGCCCAATGCGGGTTAGGTTGCGAAAATCCGTACCTGAGATAATAGGGAGAAGTGGTACCGCCTCCCTGGCTTGAACAGGGGACCTCTGGATCCACAATCCAGCGCTCTAACCAACTGAGCTAAGGCGGCACTCGTGAGGGGCGATGTACCGAACGCGCAGCGGGATTGCAAGAGGATTAAAGCTGAATTCTCCAGCTTTGTTCAACCAGATCGACGCCGAATGAGTGTACCGGTTTGCTGCCCGTCAGCTGCCAACCGTTCGCCTTGTAAAGCGCGCACGCGGCCTTGTGGCTTTCATGCGTCCACAAGACCATTTCCTTGTAACCGGCAGTGCGCGCAAAGCTCATGCAGGTGTCCAGTAGCCGTTTGCCCAGCCCCTGCCCTCTTGCTTGCGGCACAAGCAGAAACAGCCGCAGCTTTGCCGTGTCACGGTCCAGCGACACGCAAAAAATACTTCCCAGCCTTTCGCCCGCCTGTTCAACAATCCAGCCGCGTTCCCTGGCCGGATCATGCGATGCAGTAAATGCGTCCAGAATACTGGCAACAAGCGGCGCAAATGTGTGGTCAAAGCCTTCGTCGCGCGTGTAGTGACGGTCGTGTTGGTCAACCAGCCACGATGCATCGTCGGAACGAAACGGTCTGATAAGCGCATCTTCCATAAGCCATCTGACCGCAAAGGCGACTTGATTCTCAACCCTTTGCGCGCTAGCACGAATGCTCAGTCCCGGAGGCACTTATGGGCATCAATACCGAACGCGACATTCAGGCTAACCTGCAGATCGGTCCGACCGATCACGGCATGGTCCGCCTGTTCATCGAAGCCGATGGCGTCGAGATTCCGATGGATTTTGACCCGGAAGAAGCTGAAGAAATCGCGGAAGAAATTCTCGCCGCAGCACAGGCTGCCCGCGCGGTTCAGGGCTGAGCGTTTACAGCCTGGGGTCGCGAAAAGCGTGCAGCCTGCGGGCGCTGTCCATGGCAAATTTCTGGATCATCTTTTTTCTCCGCGCCGGGGCAACCTTGTCCTCTGGCGCCATTCGGACGATTTCTGCATCATAGGCATCGGCAATGATCAGGCCGGTTTCCGGCGGCAGCATCTCGGTCGGAAATTCGGTATCGACGGCCCAAAAGAACCGGTCGCACCACTCCAGGTAGCCGTGCCACTTGGAATCTGATTGATAGTCCACCCAACTGGATTTGCATTCCACAACCCAAAGCTCGCCCTTGGGGCCAAGCCCCATCACGTCCACCCGCAATCCACGCGCGGGAACAAATTCTTCAATTGAAACATACCCGTGGGTCAGAAGGTGGCGTGAAACCCCGCGGGCCAGTTTCTGGCCGGGCTGCATTTCCAGTGTCATTCAAAATATGTGAACAATTCATGAACAAATATCAAGCCCCTCAAACATGTTGACATGATACCATTCAGTATCATAATAACGTGATACCAATCGGTATCTCTTTGAGGTGACCAATGAACACACAAACACAATTTGCATTCCGGGCGCTGGCCGACCCTACCCGCAGAGACATTGTAAGAATGCTGGCATCGGAGGATCTGACGATAGGCCAGTTGACGGACCGTTTCGACATGACCCGAGCTGCCGTCAAGAAACACCTGACCGTTCTGTCCGATGGCGGTCTGATTACGGTCGAGGCTCGCGGGCGAGAGCGCATCAACCGCCTGGAACCCCAAGGCATGGCACCCGTTCTGGACTGGTTCAGCTATTTTGATCAGTTCTGGGATGACCGTCTGAACAATCTGAAGGAAGCTATTGAAGGGAAAAAGAAATGACCAACGCTGTTTTGCAGAAAACAATCTTCCTGCGTGCCGAACCTGAAACGGTTTGGGCTTATCTGACCGACCCTGACCGCTTGGCAGAGTGGTTTCACAAACCCAAACACCCCCTGACCGAGGGCGGCAAGCTGGCGATGTTTGGAACCACCAGCGGCGATCTGCTGATCTGGGGTGAAGTCAAAAAGGCACACCCTTTCGAATACCTTGAATACACGTTCACCGTGAAGCCGATGGGAGAAGCCGTCAGTATAGTAAAATGGACCCTGGAACCCGTTGCCGGGGGCACGAAGCTTGGCCTGCTGCACGAAGGCCTGCCACAGGGCGCCGAGGCCTTTGGCCTGATCCTGGCGCTGGATAACGGTTGGGATGAGCATTTCGGCAAGATGCGCACCGCATTGCACGAAACTGTTGATGCCTGACCCCTTGTGCAAACCCGCTGCAACCCCTACTTAGGCGCGTGGCGGGTTCTGCCCTTCTTGTGACTGGTAGCATTCTGGTGGCCTTAAGCAATTCCGAGGGGGCTGGCTCTGTTCAGGTCCTGGCCTGATTACCTGGCGCCCACCTGTACATACAGGTCCTCGGGAATCACACCGCACGGTTGACTGGTGGTCCCGCCACATTTTCCGCTAAAAAATCAGCGCTCTGCGCCAGTTTCCTGCTTCACCAAGGCGGGTTCAAATTTGTGGATAACCGGGGTTCCCCGGCGTGGCCCCTGCGGCTTTTCCGCCATGCTCATGACGGCATAGGCAAATTGCACCCCGGCAAAAACGATTCCATTCATGAACCAGATCATCAGCAATGCAATCAGGCCAAGTTCCGACCCGGTGATCAGATTGCGCAGATTGGCGACGTTGAAAACCAAAAGCACCGCAACGAAAGCCGCCGAGATGACAAATCCCCAGGCAACCTGAGTGATGTATAACCGTATCAGTTTGGGCATGGCGGGCCTCCTTGCGCTCTGACATTCAGTCTAGCGCTTGTCGGTCGCCGGTAAAGGCGTCAGAACGCCTCGGGCCTGGCCTCACGCGCCATGTGATCTAGAACGGCGTTCACGAATTTCGGCTCCTTGCCTTCCGGGAAAAAGGCCCGTGCGACATCGACGAATTCGGTGATGACCACTTTGGGCGGCGTGTCGCTTTGGGTCAGTTCGGCACCTGCAGCACGGAAGGTTGCACGCAAAGTTGGGTCGATGCGCGCGATGGGCCATTTTGCGACCAATGCGCGATCGGTCATCTGGTCGATCGGCGCCTGATAGTTCACGGCATCATCCACGAGCTTGCGAAAAACGCTGATGTCGCCATCCAGCATTTCTTCGCCCTCGTAAACTGCGCCAAACCGGTGATCCAGAAACTCATTAACAACCTGTTCGGTCGTTTGTCCCGACTGCTCCATCTGGAACAACGCCTGCACGGCGTAAAGCCGGGCTGCGGATTTCATCAAGCGTTTCTGATTGGCCGGTTTCGGCGCGTCTGTCTGGGTCATGCTGTCGTGGGTCCGTTGCTGTCGCCCGCCACAAGGATGGACTCGGACGGAGGCTTGAAGCCGACGCCCTTTTTGGAAGAGCCCCACTTACGGCTGAGCGCGATCAGATGCAAGGCCGCAGCGGCCGCTCCGCCACCTTTATTCATCTTTTCAGGGTTTGCGCGGACTTCTGCCTGATCGTCATTCTCGACAGTCAGGATACCGTTACCGATGCACAAGCCCTGCAAGCCCATGAGCTGAATGGCCCGGCTGGAATCGTTGCATACCGTTTCGTAATGCGTGGTCTCACCGCGGATAACGCAGCCCAGCGCGACATAGCCATCAAAGTTGCACTGACGATCGGCCATGGCGATGGCGGTTGGGATTTCCAGCGCACCGGGCACCTCGAC
The DNA here is from genome assembly GCF_056542605.1 of Ruegeria sp. AB8. Lineage (NCBI taxonomy): Bacteria > Pseudomonadati > Pseudomonadota > Alphaproteobacteria > Rhodobacterales > Roseobacteraceae > Ruegeria > Ruegeria sp. AB8. Next base: position 47,666 of record NZ_JBQGAB010000016.1, on the reverse strand, counting down.
AACCTCGCAAGTGCCACCTGCCGCTTTGATCTCGGCCTTGGCTCCGGCGATCAGGTTGTCGGCAATCGCGCGATAGAAAGGCGCGGCCACGATCAGCAGTTTCACCGGTTCATCGAATGTCGGCGTCGGCAGAACGCCATGTTTGTCTTGTTCAGCCACGATCAGTCATCCTTGAGTATGGAGCGGGTGCCAACGATGGACAGGCCAAACGCATCGAGCCCCAGATAAACGGTTTCCGGCGAGTCCGTCAGCAACACCAGTTGCTGAACGCCCATTTTGGACAGGATTTGAGCGCCCAGACCGGTTTGCTTGATGGTGCGCGGGCCTTCGTCCTCGGCCGCATACAGCGAGTTGCGCGGCTGGCGGAACAAGCACACGACCCCGCGCCCTTCCTCGGCGATTTTTTCCATCGCGCGGGGCAGTTCCCGCGACGATTTCGGGCCTAGGCCCAGGATGTCCGGCGCTTCGTGCAGGGCGTGGGTTCGGGTCAGGACAGGCTCGGGCGTGGTAATGTCGCCCTTGGTCATGACCACATGTTCAATGCCGTGGGTCTGGTCCGTGAACAGACGCATCTCCCACTCGCCACCATATTCCGACATCACCGTTTCGCGTGAGGTTTCGACCACCAGATTGTCATTGCGGGACCGGTACGCGATCAGATCGCTGATCGTGCCGATCTTCATGTTGTGCTCTTTAGCAAAGGCGACCAGATCAGGCAGGCGTGCCATGGTGCCGTCCGGTTTCATGATCTCGCAGATCACGCCCGAGGGGTTCAGCCCCGCCAGACGCGAAATGTCCACGGCAGCCTCGGTATGACCGGCACGCACCAGCACCCCGCCCCGCTTGGCCCGCAGCGGGAAGATGTGACCGGGGGTGGCGATTTGCGCCATCGTGTTTTGCTCATTGATTGCGGTCGACACAGTCAATGCGCGGTCAGCTGCGGAAATACCGGTTGATACACCTTCACGCGCCTCGATAGACACGGTGAAGGCGGTTTCATGCCGGGACGAGTTGTTCACCGCCATCATCGGCAGGCCCAGCGCGTCGACCCGTTCGGCGGTCATCGGCAGGCAGATCAGGCCGCGCCCGTGGGTGGCCATGAAATTGATTGCCTCGGCATCCGCGAATTCGGCGGCGATGACCAGATCGCCTTCGTTCTCGCGATCTTCGTGATCCACCAGAATATACATCCGGCCTTTGCGCGCCTCTTCGATGATTTCTTCGATCGGACTTATCGCGTCACGCAACTGGGCCTCGACCGGGCCGGGGGTTTCAAAGCTCATGGGGCAGCCTTTCGCAAGAGCACGTATGAGCGGCTGGATAGACCACCATTCGCCCAAAGGCCAGACCACATGCGGCGTCAGCGGACCAGAACGCGGCGTTGTTCGGCCTTAAAGTTCAGGACATTTCCGCCAGCCGCGCAACATATCGGGCCAACGTGTCGATCTCAAGATTGACGCGGTCGCCCATTCGAACATCACCCCAGGTCGTGACCTCTTTGGTGTGCGGGATGAAATTGATCCCAAAGTCGCAACCTTCCACCGCGTTGACAGTCAGCGAGGTGCCGTTCAGAGCGACCGATCCCTTGGGCGCAATGAACTTGGCCAGATGCTTGGGTGCGCGCAGTGTAACACGAGTGCTGTCGCCCTCGTCTTCAATGCCAACCACCTCAGCGACCCCGTCCACGTGGCCCGAGACGATATGCCCGCCCAGTTCGTCTCCAACCTTCAAGGCGCGTTCAAGGTTGACACGCTTGCCAACCTGCCAGGCGTCGAGGTTGGTTTTTGACACGGTTTCAGCACTGATCTGGACATCGTACCAGTCGTCGCCCAGCGCGATAACGGTCAGGCAGACCCCGTCGCTGGCAATCGAAGCGCCAAGATCGATGCCCGCAGTATCATAGCCGGTGCTGATCCGGGCCCGCAGATCGCCTTGCTGTTCCAGCTCGGTGACAGTGCCAACATCGGTGACGATCCCTGTGAACATTCTGTTAACCCTCAGTTCCTAACCTGTGTCTCGCTTCCACAGCCGAGGTAAGCCCAAGCGGCTTCTCGGGCAAGCCCCGGCTTGCCGGGAAATCGCAAAACGGGCATAGTTTTGACAATTTAACACGAATACAGCAGTCCCGATGACCCACCTGCCCTATGCCCCGGATCGCCGTGTGTTCCTGTTTCTGCAGGGACCTCATGGCCCGTTTTTCAACGCCCTTGGGCGCATGTTGCGCGCATCCGGCGCGCAGGTCTGGCGCGTCGGCTTCAATGCCGGCGACCACGCGTTCTGGTTCGATCGCTCATCCTACATTCCGTTCCTGGACAAACCAGAGCATTGGCCGGAAACCCTGACCGGGTTGATCAACGACCTCGATATCACAGACATCGTACTCTATGGCGACACGCGTCCGATCCATGCTCAGGCAGTCGAAATCGCAAGGGAAAGGGGCATCACCGTCCACGTGTTCGAAGAAGGCTATCTGCGCCCCTGGTGGGTCACATATGAACGCACGGGCTCGAACGGAAATTCCCGGCTGATGGACCTGAACGTTGACCAGATGCAGCAGGCCCTAGCCCAGTCAGATACGCAATCACCACCACCGTCCCATTGGGGCGATATGAGGCAACATATCTTTTACGGTGCCCTGTATCACTGGTTTGTGCTGTTCCTGAACCGCCGCTATCGCAATTTCAGACCTCATCGGGACCTGCCGGTATCGAAGGAGTTTCGTCTGTACTTCAAGCGTTTGTCCCTTATGCCATTTCACCGGCTACAGCGGATCTGGGCAACGACCCGCGTTCGGCTGGGCGGTCACCCCTATCACATGGTCCTGCTGCAACTGGGTCATGACAGCTCGGTACAGGCGCATTCCGGGTATTCCTGCATGAGCGATTTTCTGGATCAAATTCTCGAAGGTTTCGCAAAGGGCGCGCCAAGACATCATCGGCTGGTGATCAAGGAACATCCGCTGGAAAATCATCGCGAACCATTGCGACGACGCGTGCGTGAACTGTCGGCCCGGTACGGGATTGACGATCGCGTCTACTATGTTCCCGGTGGCAAGCTTGCCGGACTTCTGGATGATGCGAATTCTGCGGTCACGATCAATTCGACCGCCGGCCAGCAAGTGTTATGGCGCGGCATTCCCCTGCGAATTTTCGGCAAGTCCGTCTATGACAAACCCGAATTCGTTTCCGGGCAGGCCCTGACTGCTTTCTTCGCGAACCCGGTCGCCCCTGACAGCGGTGCCTATCGGATCTATCGCCGGTTTCTTCTGGAAACCAGCCAGGTGCCCGGTGGGTTCTATTCATGCCGGGGGCGGCGGCAATTGTTGCGACGGGCTGTCGACATGATGTTGCGGCCGCAAGATCCATATCAAACAGTTCTGTCAGGCAAAGCGGCGCTGACGCCACAGTTGAGAATCGTTCAGTGAATCTGGACGGTTGTTTCTGGAAGTCACACCACATTGCGGGTAGCCTGCGCTGAAAGAAAGATAATTGAGGTATATCGGCAGTGAAGCGCTTTCCAATCCGGTGGATACGGGGGGTAACTCTCGTGGCGGCTTGCGGCTTTCTGGCTGCGTGCCAGCTTCCCAAGTCCGGCCCGAACAAATCTGAAATCCTTGCAGGTTCTGTGCAGAATGGCGGGAATGCATTTGTCGTGGAAGTGGATGACCGCGTCGCCAAGGCAACATCTGCCGTGCCCCAATACGGCTTCTCTGCCGCCTTCAGCACTGCCCCGAACCTGACCGCAGACACCGTTCGCCCCGGCGATGTTCTGGGGCTGACAATCTGGGAAAACGTGGATGACGGCTTGTTGGCCAGCGAGACGGGACCGGCCACGACACTCGAAGAAGTTCAGGTCGACAGCGAAGGCTTCATCTTTGTTCCCTATGCCGGTCGTTTGCGGGCTGCCGGCAACACACCGGAAGAATTGCGCACCCTGATCACCAGCAAACTGCAGGACCAGACCCCGGATCCGCAGGTCGAAGTTCGTCGTGCTGCCGGTGACGGCTCGACCGTGTCCCTGACCGGAACCATTGGCGCACCGGGGATCTACGCGATCCAGCGCCCGACCCGCTCATTGTCCGGGATGCTGGCGCAGGCCGGCGGCGTCACTGTCTCGTCCGACATTGCGCTGGTCACGCTGATCCGAGGTGATCAGCGCGGGACCATCTGGTACGATGATCTGTTCCGCAACCCCAAGCTGGACGTCGCCCTGCGCGGTGGCGACCGCATTCTGGTTGAAGAAGACAGCCGCTCCTATATCGCGCTGGGTGCAACCGGAGGACAATCCCGCGTTGCATTTGACAGTCAGGACCTGTCCGCGCTGGAAGCCCTGGCGCAGGTTGGCGGTCTTCAGTCGCTGTCGTCGGACCCGACCGGCATATTCGTTCTTCGCAGAGAACGTCAGGATGTGGCGCGCAATGTGATGGGCCGGGCAGATCTGCAAGGGGATCAAAGGTTGATCTACCTGCTTAATCTGACGGCCCCGAATGGCCTGTTCATTGCGCGGGACTTCGTAATCCGCGACGATGACACGATTTACGTGACCGAAGCGCCCTATGCGCAGTGGAGTAAGTCTATTTCGTTGATTGCGGGTGGACTGACCCCGATCGCCAATGTCGCAACACTGACCGGCTACTGATGTATGTTGCCGCAAGAGGACACCGCAGCCGGGGCTGAACGCACCCGGCTGTTTGTCTACAACGGCGGGTTTCTCACATCACGGCGCATCTGGCGGATACTGTCTCTGGCCGGGTTTGATATTCGTCTGGGCCTGCCGAAGCCCGGTGATCTAGTTGGTGTCTGGGGCAACAGCCCGACCGCGCATCGCGGGCTGAAGATCGCGTCGAAGCACCAGACACCGGTATTGCGGGTCGAGGATGCCTTTCTTCGGTCCTTGCACCCCGGTCGCTCAGGCGAACCGCCGCTGGGTTTGCTGCTGGACCGTTCAGGTCTGCACTTCGACCCTGATCAACCCTCGGATCTGGAAACCCTGCTGGCCAGACATCCGCTGGACGACACGGCCCTGCTGGACCGTGCGCGCGGCGCGATGGCGCGAATGCAGGAACTGCACCTGAGCAAGTATTCAGCCTTTGATCCAAACATCCAAGCCCCAGACCCCGGCTATGTTCTGGTTGTCGACCAGACCATGGGCGACGCCGCCGTAACTGCCAGCAAGGGGGACACGGCCCGCTTCCGCGAGATGCTGGTCATCGCGCAAGAGGAAAACCCGGGTGCCGAAATCCTGATAAAGACACATCCGGAAACGCAGTCAGGGCACCGGCCCGGCCACTTTACCGATCAGGACCTGTCTGGCAGGGTGCGGTTTTTCAATGATCCGGTCAGCCCCTGGACCCTGCTGGAAGGCGCGATTGGGGTCTACACGCTGTCTTCACAATTGGGGTTCGAAGCCATTCTCGCCGGTCACAAGCCCCGGGTGTTCGGGCAACCCTTTTACGCCGGATGGGGGCTCACTCAGGATGAAACACCTCTTGCAAGACGCCAGAGAAACCTGACACGCGCTCAGTTGTTCGCCGCTGCGATGCTGCTTTATCCAACATGGTACGATCCGTACCGCGACCAGTTGTGCGAGCTTGAGACCCTGTTAAACACGCTCGAGGCGCAGTCACGCGCCTGGCGGCAGGATCATGCGGGCTGGACCGCATCGGGCATGCGGCTGTGGAAACGACCGCACCTGCAGCGGATGTTCGGCCAACAGCGCAAAATTCGTTTCACTGCCGATCCTCCTGGCGCTTCGCAACGGCCTCATATGGTGTGGGCCAATCAGGCGCGGGATCTAGACGGCGTTACCAGGGTTGAAGACGGTTTTTTGCGATCACGGGGGCTGGGCGCCAATCTTGTGCCTCCGCTGTCGCTGGTGACGGACGATCTGGGAATTTACTATGACCCGACGCGCCCCAGCCAACTGGAAAACCTGATCACGGCCCGGGGAAACCTGCGGCCCGATCAGGCGCTCCGGGCCGAGCGGCTGGTTACCCAAATCATCTCGAACAGTCTGAGCAAATACAATACCGGCACCCACCCGCCCGATTTGCCGGACGGGCACCGCATCCTGATCCCGGGTCAGGTCGAGGACGACGCCTCCATCCTGCTGGGCTGTGGAGCCGTGCGCACGAATATGGACCTGCTAAGGGCTGCGCGTGAAGCAAACCCGGACGCGATCCTGGTTTACAAACCTCATCCAGATGTCGAGGCGGGGCTTCGGGAAGGCGCAATCGAAGCCGAAGGTCTGGCAGATATCATTGTTCCGCACACAAACCCGGGCATTCTGTTGCCACAGGTACATGAGGTCTGGACCATGACGTCACTCATGGGGTTCGAGGCCCTTTTGCGTGGTGTCCCGGTGACAACGCTCGGCGCGCCATTCTATGCTGGATGGGGTTTGACGCAGGATCTGGGCACAGTTCCCGCCCGGCGAGGCGCGCGACCCAGTCTGTCGGGCCTGGTTCATGCGGTCCTTATCGACTACCCCCGCTATCTGGATCCGAAAACGGGCCTGCCCTGCCCGGTTGAGGTCGTACTGCAACGACTGGCCGAGGGGTATGACGCTCCACACGGGCCTTTGAATCGTCTGCTGTCAAAGCTTCAGGGTGCATTCGCAACCCATGCTCACCTGTGGCGCGGGCGCTAGCGCAAGGCCCGCGACCAGCGATGCAAAATATCGCCGCCAACAGCGCGTGTTTCGATCAGGTCGAACCGAGGCGCTTCGTTCAGTTTATCAAGACCCAGCGCCCCAATCGCAGACAGGCCTTCCGCACCGATGGTCAGCCCGGCACTGAACCCGACCAGTTCATCGACCAGATCCGCCGCCAGTAACGATGCGGCCAGAGCGGAACCGCCTTCGCAAAAGATACGTGTCAGGCCGGCATGTCCAAGCTGCTGCAACAGGTCCGTCGGATCAATGTGGTGTTCCTGCAATGCACACGGGATCAGGCGCGCACCCATGCCCTGCCAGGCATTGGCACGATCCGGATCCGGATGCGGGCCGTGACATATCCAGACAGGAACGTCAGAGGCCGTGCGCGCAAGCTGCCCCATCAGCGGCAGGTCCAGATGGCGCGATACAACGACCCGAACCGGCTGTGACGCAATGCCCAGATCACGCACTGTCAGGGATGGGTCATCCGCACGCGCGGTGCCTGCGCCGATCAGTACCGCGTCGTGTTGCGCCCGCATGGCGTGGACCAGACGCCGCGCTTCGGGTCCAGTAATCCACTGGCTATGACCGCTGGACGTTGCAATCCGCCCGTCAAAACTGCTGGCCAGTTTCAAAGTTACAAATGGGCGGCCCTGTTCGGTCTTCAGAAAAAAACCCGCATGGGCCTTGGCAGCCTGTTCATCCAGCACACCGGTAGTCACTTTGATACCGGCCTCACGCAGCATGGCCAGGCCCTGCCCGGCTACACGCGGGTCGCTGTCTTCGATGGCTGAAACGACCCGCGCCACATCGGCGTCAATCAGGGCCTGCGCGCAAGGGGGTGTTTTGCCATGATGGGCACAAGGTTCCAGCGAAACATAGGCCGTTGCGCCCTGCGCGGCATCTCCGGCCTGTTTCAGGGCTTCGGTCTCGGCATGAGGGCGCCCGCCCGGCTGCGTCCACCCGCGACCGACGATCCGGCCATCACGCACGATGACACACCCTACGGAAGGGTTGGGCCAACACGTGCCCTGTCCGCGCTGACCCAACGACAAAGCCAGCGCCATATATCGCTTATCTGTTTCGCTCACTCGTCCGTCGAAGGCTGCGGCGGGCGCAGTTCGTGGACAAACTCCTCGAAATCATCGGCCGCCTGGAAATTCTTGTAAACGCTCGCAAAGCGAACATACGCCACCGTATCAATCCGGGCCAGCGCTTCCATGACGATTTCACCGATTTTGTTGGACGGGATATCCGTGTCGCCCATGCTTTCCAGGCGCCGCACGATACCCGAGATCATCTGATCGATCCGGTCCGGATCGATGGGGCGTTTCTGCATCGAGATCCGGATCGAACGCTCCAGTTTATCCCGGTCAAAATCCTCGCGCTTGCCGTTGGTCTTGATCACCACAAGATCGCGCAACTGTACCCGTTCATAGGTGGTAAAGCGTCCGCCACAGGCCGGACAGAACCGTCGCCTGCGGATCGCGACGTGATCCTCTGCCGGGCGTGAATCCTTGACCTGAGTATCGATATTTCCGCAAAACGGGCAGCGCATCCGCCGTCTCCTCGTCCCTTGTTCCGCCTCTTTTTGTAAGCACTGCGGCTTACTTATCCACAACTATAGGGCAGCCGCTAGGGTTTGGGTAGTCGGAATTTATCACCGCAATATAAAGGGGTCATGCAAAATGTGCAGCGACCCGACGTACATGCGGTGCAGTGCGATGTTCGAACAGATAGATCCCCTGCCACGTCCCAAGCACAGGCCGCCCCGCCGCAACAGGTATGGAAAGTGAAACCGGCAAAAGGGCAGCCTTGATATGTGCGGGCATATCGTCGGGGCCTTCATAGGTGTGCCTCAAATACGCCATCGAAGGATGATCCGACGGAGGCACGAGCCGTTCAAAGAACGCATGCAGATCGGTCTGAACCTCGGGATCCGCGTTTTCCTGAATAAGCAGAGAGCAGGATGTATGCCTGACGAACAGCGTAAGCAAACCGTCGCCTGCAACCGAACTCATCCATCGGCAAACGTCGCCTGTAATTTCATAGAGACCGGCGCCGCGTGTTGAGATGGTGAATTCGACCTGCAAAGCTCTGCTTACCATTACCTAGTTTATGAACTGCCGGCGGTTGCACCGTCCATTTGCGCCCTGTACCGACATACTTTCACCAACCTGAAAGCCAAGTGACACACTGCTTTGCTGAGGTGCGTTTTTCGGTGGTGTCAGGGAAAACTGAACAGCCGTTCGGCGACCTGTCGCCTCGCTTGGGCCATAACCCCGAACAACATACACCCTTTGCTGCCAACCGGCGCCAAGCGTCCGACGCGCGAAATCGGCCGCGGCGCACCAATAACCGTCTACATCCTGGCGTGCTCTTGGGATCACCTCAAAAACCGAATTGTTGACGGCAACCGTCTGAAACCCGTTGGGCGCGGCCCCGGCTGTCATCGGAGCGGAGATCGCCACAGTGGCAAGAACCATTGAAGTCATGACCCGTTTCATCATTTTCGACCTTTCCTGTTTCTGACTGCCGCATAGACTAGTATGCCAGCATCGGCGGAACAGTGGTCCTCACGATCTATTCAGACGCGCAGTCAAAATCTGTGAACCGGTGCCCCCGGACCTGCCCAAGCATATTCCGGCCAAGCCAAAAAACTCAATAAAAAGAAAACGATCTTGTGGGTGCAGCGTGTCGGGGAACCCTTTGAACCGGGGTGGTAGTCCGGTTCTCTGGGCTCTGACCTCTTCCCCAAAAGGCGCGGACCCGACAGCAATATGTACATAAGAATTGTCAAAACTCGGTCATGTGCACACCAGTCAAATCCTTGTGTGAATTTGCCAATCGCACCGAAAGCCGCCCCTCAGCACTCGGCTTCCGCCACAAAAGTTGGTGCGCGCCGGATCTTTGGTATTAAGATCAGCTTCAGATTTGAGAATGGATTACGCCGAGCCATGGAAGTTGATATTTGTCGCATTCAGCGATTGGCCAAGACGCTGGACGAAGAAACCGGACAATCTGCGCTGACGGATCACGTCCTGCGGCAAAGCGGGCTCAGTCGGGCTGGAATTGCCCCGCCGACAACCACTTACCATGCAACAAAAGAGGCCCAGTTTGTCCGGTATGCCTGCGATGCGGTCAATGACATCACTTTTGCCGCCCGGGCAGGCATCCGATTTGATGAGTCATCTACTCTTACGGCCTATATCAGTAAATACTCCCGAAACTTACGACAAGCCGTTGAAAACACGTGTTACTTTCACTGGATGATTGATCCTGCGCTGATTTTCAATCTGCGCCTTTCAGACGACTCGGCAGTGTTTGAAATCGACTGGAAGGACGCCAGTTATTCCCGCTATCACAGACGCACCGAGTTCCTGCTATTTGCGGCCATAGCCCGACTGCGCGCCCTGACCCAGTCAGATTTTCACCCCGTCGAGATGCGCTTTCAGCATGAAATCGGTCAACGTGCGTCGGAATATGAGAAAATAGGAGGGTTTCCAGTAGTTTTCGGCGCCGAACGGATGTGTATCGTCCTGTCGCTGTCCTCGCTTGATCTTCCAATTCCAACTTACGACCCTACGCTGCGCGCCCATCTGCTTGACTATGCCGAGCGTTTGCTGGCCGACCGGCAATCGCCAAGGCAAGAAACACGCGCAAGGGTCGAAGGGCTGATCACCCGGTCCCTGCCCGGAACCATTATCCAGGCAGATCAGGCAGCTGCCGATTTGGGTCTTAGCCCTCGCACACTGGCCCGCAGGCTGGCCGATGAAGGGACCAGCTATCGCAACATCGTTGAAGACCTGCGATGTGATCTTGCGCAGACCTTTCTGCGAAACGGGATGAACCTGTCCGAGATTTCTTATTCTCTGGGGTATGCCGATCAGGCAGCGTTTTCGACGGCGTTCAAACGTTGGACCGGCCAGCCTCCGACCACATTTCGCGGCCGCGTCGATCGCCCGCTGAACCGCGTTTGAGCGTAGCCGGGGGTCATCGATGAGACCATCTCGCCCCGGCCCGTCCCATGAGTGGACCAGACGGATATAGAAATCCCGCTGTCCCTCTTCTTGTGAGTTCTCGCCAATTTGACTTTCAGACAGGACAACAAGATGTGAACGCCCCAGGAAAAGAAAAAGGCGCCTCGATCGGGGCGCCTTTGTAGTTATTGATCCAGGAAGGACCGCAGTTTTCTTGACCGGCTGGGATGCTTCAGCTTGCGCAGCGCTTTCGCCTCGATCTGGCGAATCCGTTCGCGCGTCACGCTGAACTGCTGGCCAACCTCCTCCAGCGTGTGGTCCGTGTTCATACCAATGCCAAAGCGCATCCGCAGAACGCGTTCCTCACGCGGGGTAAGCGAAGCCAGAACCCGGGTGGTCGTTTCCTTGAGGTTTTCCTGAATGGCGCTGTCCAGCGGCAGCACGGCATTCTTGTCCTCGATGAAATCGCCCAACTGGCTGTCTTCCTCGTCACCGATCGGCGTCTCGAGGCTGATCGGTTCCTTGGCGATCTTCATCACCTTGCGAACCTTTTCCAGCGGCATCTGCAGCTTTTCGGCCAATTCTTCCGGCGTCGGCTCGCGACCGATCTCGTGCAGCATCTGACGACCGGTCCGAACCAGCTTGTTGATCGTTTCGATCATGTGAACCGGAATACGGATGGTCCGGGCCTGGTCCGCGATGGAACGCGTGATCGCCTGACGGATCCACCATGTCGCATAAGTCGAGAACTTGTAGCCGCGACGGTATTCGAACTTGTCGACCGCCTTCATCAGGCCGATATTCCCTTCCTGAATAAGATCAAGGAATTGCAGGCCACGGTTCGTGTACTTCTTGGCAATCGAGATCACCAGGCGCAGGTTGGCCTCGACCATTTCCTTCTTTGCCTGACGGGCCTCTTTCTCGCCCTTTTGAACCTGCTGAACGATGCGGCGGAATTCGCTGATGTCCAGACCGACATATTGCCCGACCTGAGCCATATCGTTGCGCAGTTCCTCGACCTTGTCGGTCGAGCGTTCGATGAACATCTGCCAGCCCCGGCCCGGCTTTTCGGCCATCTCGGCCAACCAGTTCGGATCCAGTTCGCGACCACGGTACTCATCAATAAACTCACGGCGGTTGATACGCGCCTGGTCCGCCAGTTTCACCATCGAGCTGTCCAGCGACATGACGCGGCGGTTGATGCCGTAAAGCTGGTCGATCAGCGCATCGATCCGGTTGTTGTGCAGGTGCAGACCATTCACAAGCTCTACGATCTCGGCCCGTAACTTCTGGTAGGTCTCTTCATCCTTGGCGGTGAAAGATCTATCTTCATTCAAAGTTGCAGAAATACGGCTGTCCTGCATTTCGGACAGCATCGCGAAATCAGACGAAATCCGCTCGAGCGTGGTCAGAACCTGCTCTTTAAGCGCTGTCTCCATCGCGGCCAGCGACATGTTGGCCTGTTCGTCTTCATCGTCGTCGTCGTCGGTGGCGATTGGGTTGCCATCCGCATCCAGCTCGGGCCCGGTGTCCTTGGCGGGTTTGGCGGCCTGAACCGCTGACGTGTCCACCACCGGTTCCTCGACATCGCCTTCTTCGTCCATCTGATTGCCGAACGTGGTTTCCAGATCGATGACGTCGCGCAGCAGAATGTCTTCGGACAAAAGTTCGTCATGCCAGATGGTGATGGCCTGGAAGGTCAACGGGCTTTCGCACAGACCAGCAATCATCGTGTTGCGGCCGGCTTCGATCCGCTTGGCGATTGCAATCTCACCTTCCCGGCTCAGCAGTTCGACGCTGCCCATCTCGCGCAGATACATGCGCACGGGGTCGTCGGTGCGATCCAGTTTCTCGGTCGCGGCACCCGAAAGCGCAACCTCACGGTTGCTTTCCGTTGTGGTTAGCTCGGTCGAACCTTTGTTCTCTTCTTCTTCGGCCTCTTCATCTTCGATGATGTTGATGCCCATTTCGGACAGCATCGACATAACGTCTTCGATCTGCTCCGAACTGACCTGATCAGGCGGCAATACCTGATTGAGCTGGTCGTAGGTGATGTAGCCTTTTTCGCGGGCCTCGGCGATCATCTTCTTGACCTGGGCCTGGCTCATGTCCAGCGAGATTTCCTGTTCCTGCTCGTCTGATTTGCGATCTTCGGACGTGTCTTTGGCGGCCATTCAATGCTCCTGCAGGGATGGGTGATTCGTTTGAACCGAATCATTAGCGCGTAGAAGTGATTCGGCCACCCGTTTACCCGTTTTTCTTTTCCAGTGCCTTACGAAAACATCACTTTAGCGGCGTTTCCGTTCGAATTTGATGCCGGACATGATGGCCTCGAACGCGTCTTTCTCGTCTCGGTTGATCCGCGCGCCGTTGTCGGCGATGTCAAAAACGGCCCTGTCCTCATTCTGGCTGCGGCTTGTACGGTTGCGCTCTTCGGCGGCTTGCGCCAGCCGATAGGTCAGCGCCTCATCTGCCAGTTCGGACAGTTCCTCCGCAGCTTCGGCAATCTCGGCATCCAACCCCCGGAGCGCTTTGATTTTTGCGAGTTCCTCGGCCAGCGTCATCTCGGCCTTTTCCACGTCGCCCGGTTTGTGCACGCAGGGGATGACTGCGACATGGCGAAGGGCCAGAAGGTTTTCAAGGGGTTCGGCCCCCAAAATTCCCACTATGTGATCTTTCAGATTGTCCGGGTCATCAATTGCGTGGCGCAGGATGACCTCGCGCAGCGCCGAGTGGTCTGGATCGTGGCAGTCCATTTCTTCCAACTGGTGTTCGAACTGCACGACAACCTTGGGGTTCAGAATGGCGATGGCCAGAATGACCGCTTCGCGCATCTGGATATCTGCATTCTCGGACGAGGCCAGAAACGAGGCGCGCGCGCCCGGCGAAGCAGGCTGTTTTTGTGGCTTCCAATTGCCGCCCGGCTGCCATTGGCGGTTTTGCGGTTGGCGTTGCGGACGGAAAAGCTGCCAGCACAGGTCTTTGACTTCCCGTTCATAATGAGAGCGTATTGATGCATCTCGGATCAACGCCGTCCTGTCCTTCAGAGCACGCTCCAAAGCCGCTCTACGCTCCGGGCTGTCGAAAACCTTACCCTCGGTCTCACGCTGCCACAGCAGCTTGACCATGGGTATGGCGCCTTCCAACACGGTCTGCACAGCCGCAGGCCCTTCGGCGCGCAAAAGATCGTCGGGGTCTTTGCCTTGGGGCATCAGTGCAAAGCGCAGAGATTTGCCGGCTTCCAGAAGCGGCAAAGCCAGATCAACGGCCCGCATCGCCGCCCGCAGGCCTGCCGTGTCGCCATCCAATGCAATGATCGGTTCATCCGAAATACGCCACAGCAGCTGCAGCTGGTGTTCGGTAATTGCGGTTCCCAGCGGCGCAACCGCCGCCTCAAAACCAGCCTCGGCCAGGGCGATCACATCCATGTAGCCTTCGGCCACGATCAGCGGCTGCCCCTTCCCGGCCGCCTGTCGTGCGGGGCCTTGATTGTAAAGGCTTCGGCCTTTGTCGAACAACTCCGTCTCGGGCGAGTTCAGGTACTTCGCGTTGTCATTGGGGTCCATCGCGCGGCCACCAAATGCAATGCAGCGCCCGCGCGGATCACGGATCGGGTACATGATCCGGTTGCGGAATGTGTCATAGGGCTTCTTGCTCTTGTTCGAGGGTTTGGCAAGCCCGGCCCCGAGGATCAGATCCTCGGCCACTTTCTTGCCCCGCAGATGATCCCACAGCGCTTGCCAGCCATCCGGGGCAAAGCCGATTTCCCACCGGTCCAACGCCTGTTCGTTAAGCCCGCGACGCGCCAGATACTCCCGCGCAGCCCCACCTGCCCCGGTCTTGAGTTGCAGGCGAAAAAACTGGGCGGCCTGCTCCATCACATCAGCCAGTTGCGCGCGGCGATCCTGTTTTTCCTGTGCTTTCGGGTCGCGTTGCGGCATGGGCATACCCGCCTCACGCGCCAGAATCTCGACTGCTTCGATGAACGAGACATTCTCGGTCTCTTTCACAAAGCTGATCGCGTCGCCTTTGGCGTGGCATCCGAAGCAGTAGTAGAACCCCTTCTGGTCATCGACATGGAACGATGCCGTCTTTTCATGGTGAAACGGGCATGGCGCCCACATGTCGCCCTTGCCCTGATTGGACTTGCGCTGATCCCACATGACTTTGCGTCCGACGACCTGAGACAGGCTTAGCCGGGTGCGCAATTCATCCAGGAAACCGGGGGGCAATGACATGTGTCGAACCTGCCAGAAATGAAAACGCGCGCCAAGGGGATGGCGCGCTTATCCACAAGGAATTGAGCCAGCTGTGGATTATTGCTGTAGACACAGCTCGAGCCAGGCCGCGCCCAGATCCTTTTTGCGAACGTCGCGCATCTTTTGCTCATACACCCAGGGGGTGATCAACGGAATCGCGGCATTGTAGTTTTCGGGCCAGGTCGGGCCGCTGTCAGCGACCGCCTTCGCGACATCGCGTTCCTTGACGCGATCCAGGCGGGCGTTCTGAATAGCGGCCACCACGTCGGCCTGATACTTGCAGCTTTGTTCTTTGGTCTCAGCCGCGGCCAGAGGCGTTGCCAAAAGAATGGCGGCGATGGCGATGCGCAACATTGAAAGTCCCCCGGGATTCGTTTCACTCGCGGCAACTTACCTGTGCGCCATTGCGCCCGCCACAACCGATTTCCCGAATTCGTTGAAATGATCGGAGGCGACCCGGGTTACCTTGCACCCGGATCGCCTTACTGAATCAAAGGCCCTTGGCCCGATAGCTTTTGGCAACTCTGTCGATGGCGACGATATATGCCGCAGTCCGCAGGTCTTCGACATCATCGCGGCTGTGCCAGACCTCGCGCATCGACTGATAGGCGATACGCATCGTGTCATCCAGACCCGAGCGGACCAGTTCCAGTTCGTCCGCGCCCCTGAGGTACTTGGACTTGAAGTTCGGGGACATTGACCACGCATCGCCCAGATATCTGTCCAGCCGCTCAAGTTCGCTGACAATCAGTTCGTGGCGGGCTTCCTCCTGACGGCGCTGCATCCGTCCAAACCGGATATGGCTCAGGTTCTTGACCCATTCGAAATACGAAACGGTCACACCGCCCGCGTTGGCATACATGTCCGGAATGATAACGACGCCCTTTTTCCGAAGGATATCGTCCGCACCGGCAGTCACCGGACCATTCGCGGCCTCGATAATCAACGGCGCCTTGATCCTTTCTGCGTTGGAAAGGTTGATGACACCTTCCAGTGCCGCCGGGATCAGAATGTCACATTCGGCCTCAAGGACGGCAGCGCCCTCTGCGGTATGCGCCGCATCCGGATAGCCGCTGACGCCGCCATGTTTCACAATCCAGTTCCGCACCGATTCAACGTCGATGCCATCCGGATTGTGCAGGGCACCGTCCCGCTCAATGATCCCGATAACGCGCGCGCCATCTTCCTCGCTCAGGAACTTTGCGGCGTGATAGCCCACGTTTCCAAGCCCCTGAACGATCACGCGCTTGCCATCCAGACTTCCGGACAAGCCGGCCTTCTCGATGTCGTCCGGGTGCCGGAAGAATTCACGCAGCGCATACTGAATTCCGCGACCGGTTGCCTCGACGCGCCCCGCGATACCACCCGCGTTGAGAGGCTTGCCCGTCACACAAGCACGCGCATTGATATCCGTCGTATTCATGCGCGCGTATTGGTCGGCCATCCAGGCCATCTCACGCTCGCCGGTTCCCATGTCCGGGGCGGGCACGTTCTGCGATGGGTTGATCAGGTCGCGTTTTGCCAGTTCATAGGCAAACCGTCGGGTGATCTGTTCCAGTTCGTGTTCCTCATACTGACGCGGGTCAATACACAAGCCGCCTTTGGAGCCCCCGAACGGCGTCTCTACCAGCGCGCACTTGTACGTCATCAAGGCAGCCAGCGCCTCGACCTCGTCCTGATTGACTTCCATGGCATAGCGAATACCGCCTTTGACCGGCTCCATGTGTTCGGAATGGACCGACCTGTATCCGGTAAATGTATGGATATCACCGCGCAGGCGCACACCGAAACGGACGGTATATGTGGCGTTGCACACCCGGATCTTCTCTTCAAGTCCCGGCGGCAGATCCATCAGGGACGCGGCCCTGTTGAACATCAGGTCAACACTTTTACGAAAGCTCGGTTCAATAATGCCGGTCATAAATTCCTCCGTACCGGAAACTGACATATGTCACGACTTTTTGTCGCACCCTTCATGGAAAGCCGCAACGCCCAACTGCACTTTTTTAATAAGAATGCCCTCAAGGCGTATGCGCAACTGTTACTGAGTCGTTTGGTTTGGCCGAGTTGCAGGAGATTGTCGCCAAAACACAAACAGACCCTTTGGCATACCTATATTATCCTCACTTGAGTGGCGAAAAGGTCAAAACCAGGCTTTTTTTGCCCAATTGACGCCATGTTTCAAAGCTAGCTTTAACCCAATTTTATTTTCCTATGTCGCACACGTTATGTGCGAAGCGGAGGCATCAAAATGAAAAAGTTCTCGCTTATTGCCGGTAGCATTTTGCAGAAACGCAAACCTTCCACGTTGCGGCAGTTCGTCGAAAATGAAGACGGTACATTTTCATATTTTGTGCTGTTTGTTTTTTTGGGAATGTTGGCCGCAGCGGGTGTCGGCGTCGATTTAATGAACCATGAACGCGACAGAGCCAAACTACAGGCCACTCTGGACCGCGCCGTTCTCGCCGCAGCCGATTTGGATCAGAAAGAAAGCCCGAAGACCGTTGTTGAGTCCTATCTCGACAAGGCAGGGCTTTTGGAAAATCTCAAGACCGTCGACGTACAAGACAGTTTTGGTACGCGAAGAGTTTATGCGACGGCCGAAGCAGTGATACCGACAAATTTCATGGCCCTGTCAGGTATCAAAACTTTGACCGCGACCGCAGCCAGCGCCGCTGAAGAATCAATCGGAGCCGTTGAAATTTCGCTGGTTCTCGATATTTCGGGTTCAATGTCCGAAAATTCGGCCACCCCGGGGATCAGCAAAATCGATGTTCTGAAAGAAGCAGCATCTGATTTCGTTAAACTGATGCTCGACAAACCAGGTGAAAGCCAGATATCGATCTCGCTTATACCCTATGCGACGCAGGTTAATGCGGGCGCTTCCCTGCTGGACCAATTCACGAATGTCACGCAGGAGCATAGCTATTCGCACTGCGTGAATTTTATCCCTGAGCAATACAGTGATTCCGATCTCCTGCGGGGTGACAGGCTGGAACGGACAGCGCATTTTGACCCGTTCACTTATTCTGAGGGTTCGATCACTCTGCCTGTTTGCCCTGTCCGCGCCGGCAGCGCGATCACACCTGTCACGGATGACCTGGGCAAATTGCTTGACCAGATCGCACTTCTTTCACCCGGCGGAAACACGTCGATTGATGTTGGAATGAAATGGGGCGTTGCGCTTCTTGATCCCGGCATGAGCGGTATTGTCTCCGATCTGTCCCTTGAAACGGATGCGGCATATGCGCCGAAGACAATAGTCCCTTCCAAGTTTGCGAATCGTCCGACAAACTATGACTCGGACGTTCTGAAAATTGTGATCGTTATGACCGATGGAAAGAACACCGATCAGTACATGCTGAATCCGTCACTGAGGGAAGGTATGTCGGACGTATGGTACAACCCCGAAGCAGAAGAATACACCGTTTATCACTCGCAGGGACAGCCGAACTTTTTCTGGCCTCAGCAAGACCAGTGGGCAGACCATCCGTTCGGCAACCCTGAGCCGGAAACTGCCGACAACGAAGAGGTAGGTACGGCTTTCCGCCTGACATACCCGCAACTGTTCAACCGTGTGTCTTTGGCTTGGAACGCCAATTACAACTACTACTGGCAGTCCAGTGCCTGGGCTGAGTGGTACTCTGCAGCGTTCTCCAAAGTAGAAACCGCTGCCAAGAACCAGCACACCAAACACATCTGTGACGCAGCAAAAGACGAGGGCATTATCGTATATGGTATCGCCTTCGAAGCACCAAGAAGTGGCTATCGGGTTCTTCGGGACTGCGCTAGCTCGCACAGCCATGTCTACGACGTGAGCGGACTGTCGCTTGAAGACGCCTTTTCTTCGATCGCATCATCGATCCGCAAACTGAGGTTGACACAATGACTCAGAGTATTTTGCCGCTGATGCACCGGTTATTTGGGTCTGAAGATGGAAACGCCACGATTGAATTCGCTATTATCTTTCCGGCGTTCATGTTTTTCATCCTAGCAGGCGCAGAACTGACATTATTGACGACACAACAGGGTATGTTGGAACGTGCTGTTGACCAGACCGTTCGCGACATTCGACTTGGAACAGGGAATAATCCGCAGCACGACGAACTAAAAGACACCATTTGTTCACGGGCTCAGTTCATCAAAAACTGCTCCTCCAACCTTCGGCTAGAGATGATCCGTCAGAGTGCCTTCAACGGGGTCGTGCTGTCCGATACACCTGACTGCACGGACAACTCCGAACAGGTAGATCCTGTTCTGAACTTCACCAATGGTCAATCCAATGAATTGATGATCCTGCGGGCATGCGCGCGGATTGATCCGGTGTTTCCGACCTCGACAATCGGCAAAACCCTCGTGGATGAAACCGGTCAATATGCGCTAACGGCTACGACAGCCTTCGTACAGGAACCTTTGTAAGATGACGTCGATCATGACAAAAATGGCAAAGTGTCTGAAATCGTTTCGGCGGGATGAACGTGGTATTATTACCGTAGAGGCCATCATGGTCTTTCCCCTACTGTTCTGGACGGTATCGATGACCTTCGTCGCGTTCGAAGGCTTCCGTCAAAGCGCGTCAAATCTGAAGGCCGCATTTACCGTAAGCGATCTTATCTCTCGTGAAACTCAAACTATTACAGATGTTTACATAGATTCTCTGCACGAATTGATGGAGAAGATGGTCAACAATAATTCGCAAATGAATTTGCGTGTTTCGCTGATTGTTTTCGATGAAGAAGATGATCGCCACTATGTGCGGTGGTCGTCGACTCGCGGCTATGACGTCAAGTGGACAGATGACAGCATTCACGAAATTCGGTCCCAGCTTCCGCCGATGCCCAACCAAGACACTTTGATTCTGGTTGAAACGTCAAATGAATATGTTCCGATTTTTTACACGGGATTTAAATTCGCAACCGGAGTTACTTTCGAAAACTTTGTCTTTACTCGCCCGCGTTTCACCAACGAAATTGCGGCCTCGGTCTAGGTCAATCCATTTCAGCCAGAAGCGCGGACAACATTTCGGACATGAACTTGGTCTCGGCGGCGGCAGTCATGCCGCCGACTCCCACGCGATGACCCAATCGCCACCAAAGGCCGGGCGCCCAGGTGTTTTTTCCCTTGCCGGTCGTGCGAACAAGAAACCCGTTTGATGGTTTGAAGGCAAACACGCCGCGATCAACAGTTTCAATATCTTCGACATTGGCAATGACCTGCCCCGCTCCGGTGCGCAACTCAGCTCGAGTCAGTTCGATACGGTCTGTTGTGGCATGCCACATGCGATGTGCCAGCCAGAACGCCCCGCCCGCGATCACGAAAAGGAAAACCTGCCATCCCAAAGCAGGTGGTGCCGCTAAGGCGACGTAAAGTACAATTGCGCCAACTGTGCCCAGCATTCCTACACCTGCCCATCGTCTGGGTGATGATGCCTGAACTGTTGCCAGCACTTCGTCCTGCATGGGGCCCTCTTTGTTTGCCTCGACTTCCCTTACCTGCTTTGCGAAATAATGGACAGGGGGTCCCGACCTGCGCGGCGTCGCACAATCCGCGCGCGTTTTTGTCAATTGACCGCGCAGGCGCACACATTACATGATTGTCATGTAAATCAGGAGGCAAAAATGTCCCTCAGGCCTACTTTGGAAACCAGACAATCCGTTCCAACACGGGAAGGCGCCGGTGTGCATTTGCATCGTGCCTTCGGGTTTCAGGACCCGTCCGAACTCGACCCATTTCTACTTTTCGACGATTTCAGGAATGAGAACCCGCAAGACTATGAAGCAGGGTTTCCGTGGCATCCGCATCGTGGAATTGAGACCATTACTTATGTTCTGTCCGGGACCGTTGAACACTCGGATTCACTGGGCAACACCGGAACGCTTGGCGCCGGTGACGTGCAATGGATGACGGCAGGTTCGGGGATATTGCATCAGGAAATGCCACATGGAAACACCAGTGGTCAGATGCACGGCTTTCAGTTGTGGGGGAACCTGCCTTCTGACCAGAAGATGACTGCACCCCGGTATCAGGACGTTCAAAGCCGGGAAATCCCCGAGATCACGGATGATGACGGCACCACGGTTCGTGTGATCGTGGGTACGTTCTGGGGGAAAACCGGCCCTGTCGACGGCATTGCGGCTGATCCGCAATACCTGGATATCCGCATCCCGGCAGGCGTCAAAAAAACTTTTCCCATAGACACTTATCGCCGGGCCTTCGCTTATGTTTTCGATGGTCAGGCCGCGTTTGCCGACGCGTCACAACCCACCGGCGTTCTGCTGGAAAAAGAGGTGGCGGGGCAAGAGGTCAACATTCGCGACATGTCAGGCAACCGGACGCTGGTCCGCTTTGGGTCTGGCGACGAAATTACGGTACAGGCGGGGCCGCAAGGAGTTCGGTTCCTGCTGATCTCCGGTGCGCCGATCAACGAACCGGTCGCCTGGCATGGGCCAATCGTCATGAACACCCGGGCCGAGCTGAAACAAGCCTTTGAAGAGCTTCGAAACGGAACCTTCATCCGGCCAGCCCACTAAGGACGGGCGGGCAGATCACGTCGCAACGGCGCGACATACCATGTCCCAGTAGATCTGCTCGACCTGATCCAGTGACAACCTCCCGCCTGCCCGATACCAGGTCATCACACCATTCAGCATTGCGATCACAGCAAAGCTTGCGATCCTGGTGTCGGGTACTTTGAACAGGCCGGCGACATGACCGTCACGCAGAATACCTTCCAGTGAATCCTCGTACCTGCGGCGCAGATCTTCGATTTCCGTGAAATTCTCGGGCGTCAGGTTTCGCAACTCCATATACGCTATGAACACCTCGTCCGGGCGTTCCAGGTGAAAGCGAATGTGAAATCCGACAAAGCGGCGCAAGGCATCGCGTGGATCTTCGGATTTGTCCTGTGCCTCATATGCCGACAGAAGCTCCTGCATATGGTCGCGCATCAGACGGAAAAGCAGACTTTGCTTGTCTGGGGTGTAGTTATACAAAGCACCGGCCTGCACACCGACCTCGGACGCGATCTGGCGCATTGAAACCGCCGCATACCCATGTCGGGCGAACAGAGCCAACGCTGCCTTGCGGATCCGCGGGCCGGTTATGTCAGAGTGTGAACCTTGGGTACGAGCCATAGGCCGACAGTATCTGAACGTTTGTTCAAATAGAACCCCGCTTGAACCGAACGGGCAAAAGGTGCATCACAATGGCGACTGCAACAACAACCGGCTTGTCATGAAACCCGTGCCCCTGCTGTTTTTGATGCTTGTCTGCGCCGCATGCGCGGACATTCCTGAACTGGAAGGCAGCGAGTCGCCAACCGTGCGCAAGTCCACGTTTCCCCGCTTGATCCCACTGAGCGAAGCGTTGGGCCCACCGGTTGATCCCGTAAGCGAAGCGGCCGAGGTCGAAGAGGACCTGAATGCGCGTGCCGAAGCGCTGGCGAATAAAGCGCAGGCACTTCAGAACGCAGAAATCGACTGATTGCCGGATTTCATTGGCCGCGCTGTCCTCTGACGCATTGCACCGTCCCCATGAACCCGCTAAGGCAGCGCCTGACGGATGAAAAATCCAGACTGGCGAATACGAGCGGAAAGGAATCCACCGAATGACACAGGCGCTGCGGCTGGGAATTGCTGGCTTGGGGACCGTCGGCGTGGGTGTGATTCGGATCGTCCGCAAACATGCGGATCTGTTGCAAGCCCGGACCGGTAGGCCAATTGAAATCGTGGCCGTTTCCGCCCGGGACTCCGGCAAGGATCGCGGTGTCAACCTGTCCGACTACGCTTGGGAAAGTGATCCCGTCGCGCTGGCCCGCCGAGACGACATTGACGTTTATGTCGAGCTTATGGGGGGCGAAAACGGCCCGGCTCTGGCTTCGGTCGAGGCGGCGCTGGAAACCGGTAAAGACGTGGTAACCGCCAACAAGGCGCTGCTGGCCGTCCATGGTCAGAAACTGGCGGAGCAGGCCGAAGCTGCAGGCCGTGTCATCCGGTTCGAGGCGGCCGTCGCGGGTGGCATCCCTGTGATCAAGTCCCTGACCGAAGGGCTTGCCGGGAACGACATCACCCGTGTCATGGGCGTGATGAACGGAACCTGCAATTACATTCTGACCCGGATGCAGTCCCAGGAATTGGGATACAATGCGCTGTTCGAAGAATGCGCCCAACTGGGGTATTTGGAAGCTGACCCTAACCTGGATGTGGGTGGCATTGACGCGGCCCATAAACTGGCGCTTCTGTCCTCGATTGCCTTTGGAACCAAGCCGAATTTCGACGGGATCGAGATCGAGGGTATTCAGCATATCAGCCTGGATGACATTCATCAGGCGGACGACATGGGATACCGGATCAAGTTGCTGGGCGTGGCACAGCGTACCCGGCGCGGGCTGGAACAGCGCATGCAGCCCTGCCTGGTGCCAAGCGGCTCACCTCTGGGGCAACTGGAAGGCGGCACCAACATGGTGGTGATCGAGGGTGACTCGATCGAGCAAGTTGTTCTGCGCGGTCCCGGTGCCGGTGAAGGCCCAACTGCCAGTGCTGTCATGGGTGACGTTTGTGATCTGGCCCGTGGATTTCATATTCCGACATTCGGCCGACCGGCCTCGACGCTGCAAGAGGCTACGCCTGCGCGAACCGGATTGCCCGCGCCCTATTACCTTCGCCTTGCCCTATTGGACAAACCCGGTGCGCTGGCGAAAGTTGCGGCCATTCTGGGTGATGCCGGAGTGTCAATCGACCGGATGCGCCAGTATGCCCATTCTGAAAACACGGCACCCGTCCTGATTGTAACTCACAAGACCACGCGCGCGACACTTGATGTGGCGCTGGAGGGGTTCAGGTCCACTGACGTGGTTTCGGGGGAACCTGTCGCGCTGCGCGTCGAAGAGGTTTGACCCTTGCGGCCTGTGCCAGACGCAGGCTATGCCGGACAGAACGCCTTTATTGACCCAAGGATACCGACACATGAACGCTGCCAAGACCGAT
The DNA here is from genome assembly GCF_056542605.1 of Ruegeria sp. AB8. Lineage (NCBI taxonomy): Bacteria > Pseudomonadati > Pseudomonadota > Alphaproteobacteria > Rhodobacterales > Roseobacteraceae > Ruegeria > Ruegeria sp. AB8. Next base: position 23,789 of record NZ_JBQGAB010000016.1, on the reverse strand, counting down.
TTCAACGACCGAATGCTTTCTTTGGGCCTTGCCCGTGTGGCTGAACAGGCCGCGCTTGCATCCGCCTCGCTTGTCGGACGAGGCGATGAGAAGGCTGCCGATCAGGCCGCCGTCAACGCAATGCGTGAGCAGTTGAATCTGTTGGACATCGCAGGTGTCGTCGTGATCGGCGAAGGTGAGCGTGACGAAGCGCCGATGCTTTTTATCGGCGAAGAAGTCGGCACTGGAAACGGCCCCGGCGTCGACATTGCGCTGGACCCGCTTGAGGGCACGACCCTGACCGCCAAGGACATGCCCAACGCGCTGACCGTGATCGCAATGGGCCCGCGCGGGTCGATGCTGCATGCCCCGGACGTATACATGGATAAGCTGGCCATTGGCCCAGGGTTCCCGGAAGGCGTCGTCAATCTGGACATGAGCCCGCGGGAACGCGTCGAAGCGCTGGCAAAGGCCAAAGGCTGTGATCCGGCGGACATCACCGTCTGCATTCTGGAGCGCCCGCGTCATGAGGCCATGATTGCCGAAGTTCGTGATACCGGAGCCTCGATCCGGCTGATCACTGACGGTGATGTGGCCGGTGTCATGCACTGCGCAGAAAGCGAAGAAACCGGCATCGATATGTATATGGGCCAGGGCGGCGCACCCGAGGGCGTTCTGGCAGCAGCTGCGCTGAAATGCATGGGCGGGCAGATCTTTGGCCGCCTGCTGTTCCGCAACGATGACGAGCGCGGCCGCGCCGCCAAGGCAGGTATTACCGATTTGGATCGCGTCTATGCGAGGGACGAAATGGTGACGGCGGACGTGATTTTTGCTGCGACCGGCGTAACCGGCGGCTCGCTGCTGCCGCGTATCAAACGCGAGCCGGGCTGGGTTGAAACGACCACTTTGCTGATGCGGTCGAAAACCGGTTCGGTGCGGCGTATGTCCTATCGCACACCGATGTGGCCACATAGCGACGCATAGCGGCTTGCGCCGCTGCCTCCGGCGGGAGTATTTGTAAAAAGATGAAGAGGCCGGATCCGCGAGGGTCCGGCCTTGGCGCATAAGGGGCATGGGATGAGCTTTCTTGGGGTCGAGCAGTCATTGACCGGACGCCGCTGGATCGGACCTACGCCGGACATCGAGCGGGCAACAGAAATGCTGGTGCAGCAGGCCGGGTTGCCCCGCGCTGTCTGTCAGGTGCTGGCACGGCGCGGCGTGCCAGCGATGGAAGCAGCAGGATTTCTTGAGCCCAAGCTGAAAGAACTGCTGCCGGACCCGCGTTCGATGCTGGATATGGAGAAGGCAGCAACGCGGTTCTTACAGGCCGTCAGGGCGCGGCAACGGATCGCCGTGTTCGCGGATTACGATGTGGACGGCGGAAGTTCGGCCGCATTGTTGCTGGTCTGGTTGCGACAGATGGGGATCAGCGCCACGCTTTATGTCCCGGACCGCATCGACGAAGGCTATGGGCCAAATGTTCCTGCCATGCAGACGCTGGCTGCTGAACACGACCTGATCATTTGTGTCGATTGCGGAACGCTGAGCCATGAGCCCATCGCGGCAGCCAACGGCGCGGATGTGATCGTTCTGGACCACCACCTTGGCGGAGAGACCCTGCCCGACTGCGCCGCGATCGTGAACCCGAACCGGCAGGATGAAAGTGGCGATCTGGGGTATCTTTGCGCGGCGGGTGTCGTTTTCCTGATGCTGGTCGAGGCCGGGCGGCAATTGCGCGACGCCGGTATCAAAGGTCCGGACCTGATGTCGATGCTGGATCTGGTCGCCCTGGCGACGGTTGCGGATGTAGCACCTTTGATCGGTGCCAACCGGGCCCTTGTTCGTCAGGGACTCAAGGTCATGGCCAGACGTCAACGCCCCGGGCTTGTTGCACTGTCGGATGTGTCCCGCATGGACGCGGCGCCCAATTCCTATCATCTTGGTTTTCTGCTGGGGCCTCGTGTCAACGCCGGTGGTCGCATTGGTCAGGCCGATCTGGGTGCCCGCCTGCTGAGCACGGAATCGACAGCTGAAGCCGAGGCTTTGGCGCAGCGGTTGGATGAGTTGAACACCGAACGGCGTGATATTGAAAACGCGGTGCGTGCCGCTGCGCTTGATCAGGCGGAAGAACGCGGTCTGGATGCGCCGCTGGTCTGGGCAGCGGGTGAAGGCTGGCACCCCGGCGTCGTGGGTATCGTTGCCTCTCGCCTTAAGGAAATGGCGAACCGCCCTGCCATTGTCATCGGCTTTGACGGGGATGAGGGCAAAGGGTCTGGTCGATCCATATCGGGCATCGATCTGGGTGCTTCGATCCAGAAGCTTGCCGCCGAGGGTCTGCTGGTCAAGGGCGGTGGCCACAAGATGGCGGCGGGTCTGACGGTCATGCGCGATAAACTGGACGCGGCGATGGAACGGTTGAGTGAATTGCTGGCCAAACAGGGGGCCGGTCAGGGCGGCCCGGCGGATCTGAAGCTGGACGGTGCGTTGATGCCCGGAGCGGCCTCGGTCGAGCTGATCGAACAGATCGAAAAGGCCGGTCCGTTCGGCGCCAGCGCCCCTGCTCCGCGTTATGCCCTGCCTGAGCTTCAGGTGCGGTTTGCCAAACGCGTTGGCGAGACGCACCTCAAGCTTTCATTGTCCGATGGGTTGAACGGCGGCCTGGACGCCATTGCATTTGGTGCGTTCGACGGCCCCATGGGCGAGAAGCTGTTGAATCACGGAGGAGCCCGCTTACATTTCGCGGGCCGACTTGAGGTCAACACATGGGGCGGACGTCAAAACGTTCAGCTTCGGCTTGAGGATGCTGCCGAGGTAAATTGAAGGCTGTTTCCTGACCCTGAAAGCACCGCCAAAAAAGTTTCACATCCCTGCGTTTTTCGGCTTGCGGGGGTGGGACGTAAACCGTAAAAGGCCCTCCACAAGCCAGCGTGGCCCGTTCGTCTATCGGTTAGGACGCCAGGTTTTCAACCTGGAAAGAGGGGTTCGATTCCCCTACGGGCTGCCACTTGTGCTTGACTGGACCAAGTGGCCCGTTCGTCTATCGGTTAGGACGCCAGGTTTTCAACCTGGAAAGAGGGGTTCGATTCCCCTACGGGCTGCCATTTGCACTTTCCTAAATCAAAGTTTCAGAACCAAATATCTGGCGCCTGGTCGCTGGTTTACTTGAGGTTAGGTCAGTTGTTCTCCGGACTTTGAGTGCTCTTTCCCGATTCCGGCGAAGTCAGCAATCCTTGCCGTGACCCCTCCCGAATTCCTCTTTCAATATAATAAAAACAACGAGTTACGCATCTGCAATTTCATTTACTAAAAAATTAGTTTGACAGGCGCGCGAAAAATCGCTGATGGTATCTGACATCCGGTTCCCACCGGAGAACCATAAATTTTTGGGAGGAGACAGATGCGGAGACATCTACTTTCCGCAGTGGCGGCGGCTGCCGTCATTGCGGGGCACGGTCCTGCTTGGGCCGACGAAGCCGCAGCACAACGCTGGATCGACGACGAATTCCAGCCATCGACCCTGTCGAAAGACGAACAGATGGCTGAAATGCAGTGGTTCATCGAAGCTGCACAGCCTTACGCGGGCATGGAAATCAACGTCCTGTCTGAAGGCATCCCCACTCACTCGTATGAATCCGAGGTTCTGACCAAGGCGTTCGAAGAGATCACCGGCATCAAGGTCAATCACCAGATCCTTGGTGAAGGCGAAGTGGTTCAGGCCGTTCAGACTCAGATGCAGACCGGCCGGAACCTCTATGACGGCTACGTCAACGACAGTGACCTGATCGGCACCCATTCCCGCTTGCAACTGGCCTATCCGCTGACCGACATGATGGGCGGCGACTGGGCGGCGACAACCTCGCCGACGCTGGATCTGGATGACTTCATGGGCATTCAGTTTACCACCGGTCCGGATGGCAAGCTGTATCAGCTGCCCGACCAGCAGTTCGCGAACCTTTATTGGTTCCGCAAAGACTGGTTCGACGATGAAGCCAACAAGGCTGCGTTCAAGGAAAAGTACGGCTATGACCTGGGTGTTCCGGTCAACTGGTCGGCCTACGAAGACATCGCCGAATTCTTCACCAACGACGTAAAAGAAGTCGATGGCGTCGCGATCTACGGCCACATGGACTACGGCAAACGCGCGCCTGACTTGGGCTGGCGTATGACAGACGCCTGGCTGTCGATGGCGGGCGCAGGCGACGTCGGTGAGCCCAACGGTATTCCGGTCGACGAATGGGGCATCCGCATGGAAGCGGGCACCTGTAACCCAGTTGGCGCTTCGGTGTCGCGCGGTGGTGCTGCCAACGGTCCGGCTGCGGTCTACGCGATCCGCAAATGGGACGAATGGCTGCGCAACTATGCGCCTCCGGGTGCGGCGTCCTATGACTTCTACCAGTCGCTGCCGGCGCTGAGCCAGGGCAACGTGGCCCAGCAGATCTTCTGGTACACCGCCTTCACCGCCGACATGGTGAAACCGAAGTCCGAAGGCAACAACACGGTGGATGACGAAGGCACACCGCTGTGGCGGATGGCGCCCAGCCCGCATGGCCCCTACTGGGAAGAAGGCCAGAAGGTTGGGTATCAGGACGTGGGTTCCTGGACTTTCCTGAAGTCGACCCCCGAGGATCGTGCTCAGGCAGCGTGGCTCTATGCCCAGTTCGTGACCTCCAAGACTGTCGATGTGAAGAAGTCCCATGTGGGTCTGACTTTCATCCGCGACAGCTCGGTTAACCACGAGTCGTTCACCGAGCGCGCACCCAAGCTGGGTGGTTTGGTCGAGTTCTACCGCTCGCCTGACCGTGTGGCATGGTCGCCGACCGGCATCAACGTTCCGGATTATCCGAAGCTGGCCCAGATCTGGTGGCAGCAAATCGGTGACGTGAACTCGGGCGCCTTCACCCCACAAGAGGCGATGGACCGTCTGGCTGAAGAGATGGACATCACCATGGCCCGTATGCAGGCCGCGGATGAAAGCGCCGGTGTCTACGGTGGCTGCGGCCCGCGCTTGAACGAGCCGCAGGATGCGTCCTTCTGGCTGGAAAAAGCGGGTTCGCCCAAGGCCAAGCTGGAGAACGAAAAGCCGCAGGGCCAGACCGTCAACTATGACGAACTGGTTAAGCGCTGGCAGTCCCAGTAACAGCAACATCGTAGGTCGGGCTCAAGCCCGGCCTACCCTAAAATGCCCCGCGAGTTTCCCAGATGATCGAACTTCAACATGCCACCAAACGGGTCGGCAACGTCATCCATATCAAATCCACAAACCTGACCCTTCATACAGGCCACTTCAATGTACTGTTGGGTGCAACCGGCTCGGGCAAGACCTCTCTGATCAAGATGATGGCCGGGCTGGACCCGATCGCCTCGGGCAGGGTCCTGATGGATGGGCAGGATGTCACGCGACTGAATACACAGAAACGTCAGATCAGCCTGGTGCACCAGTTCTTCGTGAACTATCCGCATATGACCGTTTTCGACAACATCGCCTCGCCGCTGCGCGTGGCGGGTATGGCGAAAAGCGAAATCGAAGGCCGCGTTGAAGAAGCGGCCGACCTGCTGCAGCTGCGCCCGATGCTGCACCGCCGCCCACATGAGTTGTCGGGTGGACAACAACAACGGACCGCACTGGCGCGTGCCATTGCGAAAGAAAGCCGCGCCGTCTTCCTCGACGAACCGCTGGCAAACCTGGACTACAAGTTGCGCGAAGAATTGCGCGAGCAGCTGCCCGACCTGTTTGCAGGGCGCGGTGCGGTCGTGGTCTATGCCACCTCGGAACCCGAAGAGGCGTTGCTGCTGGGCGGCTACACCGCCCTGATGGAAGACGGCCGCGTGACCCAGTTTGGGCCGACCGCCGACATCTATCGCAACCCGGAAAACATCGCCGCGGCGCGTGTCTTCTCGGACCCGCCGATCAATGTGGCGCGCATTTCGGTTTCCGGTGCCCAGGCACATCTGGCGGGCGGTGGCGGCTGGCCGGTCACTGACATTGCCGACGGAGATTACATGGTCGCCGTGCGCCCGCACCGTGTGACCCCGTTCCGCACCACAGACGCGGATGTGGAACTGACCGGGCGCGTGATCGTGACAGAGCTGTCGGGCTCGGATTCCAGCGCGCATTTCCAACATGGGAACGACGCTTGGGTTTCGCTGGCCGCCGGTGTGCACCCTTATCGGGTGGGCGAGGATCACAGTTTCTACATGAACCCGGCCCATTGCCGGTATTTCGGCCAAGACGGCAAAAGGGTAGCCTGACATGGCACAGATCAAACTTTCAAACCTTCGACACAGCTATATGCCCGCGCCGAAAGGCCCGGAAGACTATGCGCTGAAGGAAATTGACGTGACATGGCGCGATGGCGGAGCCTACGCGCTGCTCGGTCCGTCAGGCTGCGGCAAGTCTACGTTGCTGAACATTATCTCGGGCCTTCTGACGCCGTCCGAGGGGCAGATTTTGTTCGACGACCGCGACGTGACCGCCCTGCCCCCTGATCAGCGCAACATCGCGCAGGTGTTCCAGTTCCCGGTGATCTACGACACGATGACCGTGGGAGAGAACCTGGCCTTCCCTCTGAAGAATCGGGGCGTCGATGCCGCCACGATTAAGCGACGCGTCGATGAGATTGCCGAAATGCTGGACGTCACGAATATGCTCGGCACCAAGGCCTCAGGCCTGAGCCCGGACAACAAGCAGAAGATTTCGATGGGCCGCGGGCTGGTTCGCGACGACGTGAATGCGGTGATGTTCGACGAGCCCCTGACCGTGATCGATCCGCATCTGAAATGGAAGCTGCGGTCAAAGCTGAAAGAACTGCACCAGCGCGTCAAAGCGACGATGATCTACGTGACTCACGACCAGACCGAGGCGCTGACTTTCGCCGATGAGGTCGTAGTGATGCAGGAAGGCGAAGTGGTTCAGATCGGTACCCCGGTTGAACTGTTCGAGCGTCCTCAGCACACATTCGTCGGCCACTTCATTGGCTCACCCGGCATGAATGTCCTGCCCTGCGAGGCGAAAGGCGACCGAGCTATCTTTGAAGGCCACGAGGTTATGCTGGAAGGCCCAACTCATGGTGATGGGGGCCGCACCGATCTGGGTATCCGGCCCGAGTATGTTGGCTTTGGCGACACCGGCATTCCCGCGCACGTAACGAAAGTCGCCGACATCGGCCGTCACTATGTGATCAGTGCGATGGTCGGCAATACTGCCCTAAAGGCGGTGACCGAACATAGTGTGCCCGAACCCGGGTCACAGGTTTTCCTGCAATTCAAACCCGAACAATCCCGCGTCTATCGCGACGGCTGGATCGCAACTCAGGAGCGGGCGCAATGAGAACGGAAAATCAAAAGGCTTGGTTCTTTGTCCTTCCGGTGCTGGCGCTGGTCGCGTTCAACGCGCTGGTTCCGATGATGACGGTGGTCAACTACTCGGTGCAGGAAACATTCGGCAACAACCAGTTCTTCTGGGAAGGCCTTGGTTGGTTTGAACAAATCCTGCGGTCCGACCGGTTTCAGGCCGCGCTTGGACGGCAATTCCTGTTCACCGCGCTGATCCTGCTGATCGAGGTTCCGCTGGGCATCATCGTGGCCCTGTCGATGCCACGCAAGGGGTTCTGGGTGCCGGTCTGCCTGGTGCTGATGGCCCTTCCGATGCTGATCCCTTGGAACGTGGTCGGGTCGATGTGGAACATCTTCACCCTGCCAAAGATCGGTCTGCTGGGGTATTTTCTGAATGACGTTCTGGGCATCAACTATGACATGACGCAACAGCCGCTATCGGCCTGGATCACTGTCATCGTCATGGATGTCTGGCACTGGACCTCGCTGGTGGTTCTGCTGTGCTACGCGGGTTTGGTGTCGATCCCGGACGCCTACTATCAAGCTGCGAAGATCGACGGCGCCAGCCCCTGGTCTGTGTTCCGTTATATCCAGCTGCCCAAGATGAAAACCGTCCTGACCATCGCCGTGCTGCTGCGCTTCATGGACAGTTTCAACATCTACACCGAACCGTTCGTTCTGACTGGTGGCGGCCCCGGCAACTCAACCACCCTGCTGTCGATCGACCTTGTGAAAATCGCGCTGGGACAGTTCGACCTTGGCCCTGCGGCCGCGATGAGCCTGATCTATTTCGCCATCACGCTACTGGTCTCTTGGGTCTTCTACACTCTGATGACAAAGGATGACGCGCAATGAAGAAGCGGTCCATCATCCCGATCCTTTATATCGCGTTCCTGATGCTGCCGATCTACTGGCTGGTGGCAATGTCCTTCAAGACCACGAACGAGATCCTGTCGGGCTTTTCCCTGTTTCCCCAGACCTTTACGCTGGAGAATTACATCACCATCTTCACCGATCCGACATGGTACTGGGGCTACATCAACTCGATCACTTATGTGACTCTGAACACAGTGCTTTCGGTCTGCGTTGCCCTGCCAGCCGCTTATGCTTTTTCGCGCTATCGCTTTCTGGGCGACAAGCAGTTGTTTTTCTGGCTGCTGACCAACCGGATGGCACCGGCTGCGGTCTTTGCGCTGCCGTTCTTCCAGCTCTACTCCTCGATCGGTCTGTTCGATACGCACCTGGCCGTGGCGCTGGCGCATACGCTATTCAACGTGCCGCTGGCCGTGTGGATTCTGGAAGGGTTCATGCGCGGCATCCCGAAAGAGCTGGATGAGACCGCTTATGTCGACGGCTATTCCTTCCCGCGCTTTTTCGTCACGATCTTTCTGCCCAACATCAAGGCAGGCGTGGGCGTTGCTGCGTTCTTCTGCTTCATGTTCTCGTGGGTTGAAATGCTGCTGGCCAAGACCCTGACTGCGGTCGAGGCCAAACCCATCGCCGCCGTGATGACGCGCACTGCCTCAAGTGCCGGGTATGAACTGGGCCTGCTGGCGGCAGCCGGGACGCTTACAATCATCCCCGGTGCCATCGTCATCTGGTTTGTCCGCAACTACATCGCGCGCGGTTTCGCGATGGGTCGTGTGTGAGGTTCGATATGCGTAAACTTCTTCTCACCCTTCCCTTCCTGCCGTCGTCGGCCCTTGCACAGGCGCAAGCCGGTTGGGGCAATGTCGGCCAGCAAGAGGAAAAAGGGTTCTCGTGGACTGACCCCTTGTGGCCCGACTTCTGGATGGCCTGGACCCCAGCCACGCTGGCCGTGTTCGTCGGCATCTTCTCGGCCATTGCACTGATTGGCCTGCTGGAAGGGTTCAAATTCCGGGACGGCATCGAACGGCGCGGCGTGCTGGGGCTGACCACCACGCTGGGCGACAGGCTGTTTATTACCCTGCTGGGCTCGGCCTATATCTTCCTTGCCTGGCTGGGCCTGGTGGGTCAGCCCGTCTGGACACCACTTTTCCTGTCCGTCGGATGGGGCATTTTCGTCTTCTGGAAAGTTTAAGCTTTGCGAAACAGCGAAAGGATGCTTGTCTGTCAGGCATACTAATAAATGCGACACGAAAGACCGATGCGAAAGAAAAAAACAACAAACCTCCTGACCGAAGTAGAACTCGAGTTCATGAACGAACTCTGGGCGCTGGGTCAGGGCTCGGTCCGTGACGTGCTTGATTGTCTGCCACCAGAACGCAATCTGGCCTATACGTCCGGCGCGACCATTCTGCGCATTCTCGACGAGAAAGGTTTCGTCGAAAGCCGCAAGGACGGAAAAACGCTGATCTACAGACCACTTCTGGAAAAAGACAGGTATCAGGCGCGTTCGCTTCAGAACCTGTCCCGCACATTGTTCGACGACACACCCGCCACGTTGGTGGCGCGTCTGGTCGATGACGCGGGGCTGAGCGAAGCCGATCTGGAGGAAATTCGGGCACTGGTAGAGAGGAGACTGCAAAATGACAGCGGTTAAACCGGTTCTCGATACGTATCTCGAATTGAACATCGTGCTTGGCCTGTCCGCCCTTATCTGGCTGCTGGCTCGCGCGACATTGGCGAAGACTCCGATGCGAAACAGCTTTGTCGCGCAGTTGCGCGCGCTCAAAACGCTGTGCGTTTGCGTGGTACTCAGTCCTCTGCTGGCGCTAGGGGCTTCGGCATTGGCGGGGCTGGCATGGCCCGGTCGCGCAGTGGCGCTGGGTGACATTGCGGTTGCCGCTTATCTGCGCGGCGAAATCGCGATGCCAGCGGTCCAGTTCGAGGCATTGCTCAACACCCGCGAACGCTGGATCGATCATATCGTTTCGGGTGAGTCTCTGGCTTTGATTATTGTCCTGATAGCTCTGGCGATGATCTCGGCGCTGTATCTTGTCCGCGCTGTGCGTGATGCGATTTCCATTCGCAACACGATCGGGACAAGTTTTCTGTGGCGCCGCTCGCGCAAAGTGGACATTCGCCTGTCGGACCGCATCACGGTGCCCTTCGCGGTGCGCGGTCTGCGCCGCCGTCACGTTGTTCTACCCAGTCACTTGCTGAATACGCCGCGTGAAATGCGGTTTGCTCTGGCACATGAGTTTCAGCACATCCGCGCGGGTGACGTGGAATGGGAACTGGGATTCGAACTGTTGCGCCCCGTTCTTTTCTGGAACCCGGCCTATCAGCTTCTGAAATATCAGTTCGACCGGTTGCGGGAACTGGCCTGTGATCAGTCGGTTGTTGCCCGCAAAGGGATCGACGCGCGGGACTACACGTCCTGCTTGCTTGATTATTGCGCCCGTACAGTCGCGATGCGGAACCCGAAGGTTCTGAATGTAGCGCTGGTTTCTGGTGGAAAGGCCAAGCGGGTTTTGCAGCAGCGGGTGATCGCGCTGACCGACACGCAGGTGGCCACGGCTCCGCTGCCGGTTCTGTTTTTGGGTCTGACGCTGACTTTTGCAACCTTGCTCGCGCTTGGATCAGCCTCGCTTCGGCAGACACATGACTGGAGCCATGATCGGCTGATGCTGTCAACGGTTGTCAATCTGGAACGGCTGGAGGCCCGTAACCAGGGTAACTGATCCCTCAGATCACCAGCCGCGACGCCCGAACAGCGAGTGGATACGGTTTTGCCCTGTAAACGGGTCGATCTTCTGCGGGTGTGCCAGCCCTGCGACGACGCGCTCGACCAGAACCCATCCCACCAGGGCAAAGATTACCCCACCAAAGGCCTGTCCCAGCAACACGCCAGAAGCGCCCGCCAGCTTGGATCCGATAACGACAAAGACCCAAGTTCCAACGGTATGTCGCCCCCAGTTGATCCAGGTGGAATAAACCGGGTGCCCAAGATTGTTGAAACTGGCGTTTGCGACAAAAATCACTCCGTTAAAAAACGAAGCCAGCGCCAGCGGTCCGCAAAACAGGTAGATCAGCGTCCGTGTTTCGCCTTGCGCTGCAAACAAATCCGCGATTGGTGCTCGCAGAAGAAACAGGATAGCCGACATTGCCACGACGTATACCCCGGTAAACCGGATACCGGCCCAAAAGGCGCCCCGCACACGATCATATCGTTCGGCCCCGAAGTTCTGCCCGATGATCGGACCGATTGAGCCTGACAAAGCAAACACCACAGAAAACGCCACCGGCGTCAGGCGGCCGATCACGGCCATCCCCGCCACCGCGTCGGTTCCATATTGGGCAATTTCCCGAACCACGATGGCATTTCCAATCGGCGTGGCGACATTGGTCAGAACCGCTGGAATTGCGATGGTTCGCACAGGGCGCAGATCGTGCGCAACCTGTGACAGCGATGGCCGCATAAAGCCCCGGTGCACGCGCAACGCGGGCAGTATCGCGGCTGCCAGCATACAAAGCCTTGCCAAAACCGATGCAATTGCGGCGCCATCCAGTCCAAGCCCCACCGCGAAGATCAGCACAGGATCCAGGACGGCATTCACCACACCGCCGTAGATCGTTGCAATCATCGAACGTCGCGCATCACCATGCGCGCGCAATACAGCCATCGCCGTCATGGCAACGGACATGACGCACATTGTCGGCAGGATGATCGAAACATAGCGGACCGAAAGCCTCAGCACCTCGCCCTCGGCGCCCAGAAGCGACAGTAGAAAGGTCAGGTTCATCAGAACCAAAGCCGAAATCAGGATACCACCAATCAGCCCCAGAACCGCGACGCTGGATGCATAGTGGCGCGCCTGCTCTGGCCTGCCCGCGCCCAGTTCACGTGCAACGAGCGCCCCGGCGGAGATCGACAGCCCGATATTGATGGCGTTGGTAAAGAACAACAATGTCCCCGCATAGCCGACCGCCGCAGCCAGCGCGTCATTGCCCAGCATCGAGATGAATATCATGTCCACAAAGTCGACCGCGAAAATTGCCATCAGACCAATGCTGGTGGTCAAGGACATGCGCGTCACGTGCCGCATCAGGCTGCCGTTCAAAAAAACGGCGTCGTTGCCGGACTGACCTGCCATGTTGTTCTTTGCTCCTGTTCAGGCGCTTTGTGTCACCTTGCCGCCGTTTGGGAAGGGGCGGCAACCCCAATTCACCTGAGGTCGCGCAGATCAGGAACAGTTGCGATAGGGTTCAGACGGCGGCCACTCCTTGGCCCGTCGCAAGAAACGAAAAAACTCTCGATGGCCGCCAGCGACCCTCTCGTCAGGCACCTTGCTTCACAGACAATATCCAATCCCGCACGATTTCGGCCTTGGGTGTCAGCTCCCGGGACTTCGACCAAACCAGGTAGATCCCCTTCCCTGTTTTCCAGGTCCACTCTGGCCGCGCGGCAAGCAGGCCTTGCTGAACCAAAGGGGCAACAAGATGGTCCCACCCAAAGGCGAACCCCTCGCCCGCAATCGCGGCCTGAAGCACCAGCGCGTAGTCATTCAGGCGCAGTCCGCTGCGCGGGGGTATTTCCGTCACTCCGAACTCCCAGAACCATTGCCGCCACGAAGGGCGTTCGCGAATTGGTTCCTCAAGATGGATCAAGCGCTGGCTGAGAAGCCCCGGCACATTTCGGAGATTTACCGCTGCCGCCATCACCCGGGGCGACGAGACTGGATAGATCACTTCCTCGGCGATCAACGCACATTCGCAGTCCGGCCAGTCTCCGGCCCCAAGTCGAATGGCCAGGCTGATCGTTTCAACATTCAGATCAGGCTCTCGATCGCTGGATTGCAGGCGCAGGTCGATATCCGGATGGATGCGCTGAAAGGACCCGATGCGCGGCAGAAGCCAATAGTTGTTGAATGCCGAAGACGCGCTGAGTGTCACGTGATCATTGCTGGCAAACTGCCGGATGGATTCGGCGGACTGCGCAAGCTGTTCAAACGCACGTGTCACGTCGGCGAACAGCTTGCTTCCAGCATTTGTCAGGCTGATCTTACGGTGACTACGCTGGAACAGAAGAACACCAAGCGAGCTTTCAAGTTGCTTGATCGCCATACTGACCGCTGGTTGTTGAACGTTCAATTCCTGCGCCGCACGTGTGAACGATCCAGTCCTTGCTGCAGCCTCGAAAAAGACGAGGTGGCGCGGTGAGGACAGATGTGACCAAAGCTTTTGCATAAGCTGTGTTTATCTAATTCATCGAAATTTTCAAACGTCACAAAGGCCCACCCAGACGATAATTTCAGGATAGGCAGATTCAGAAAGGGCATTCATGGTGCGCCGGGCACGCAGTTCAAGAACAAGAGGAAATGCGCAGAATGGCGCACCGCCCTCACCCTATATTCGCCGCATCATCCCGCATTTCGATGTGCTTGATGAGGATCTGATCGTTCGGCTTGAGGAACAGGTCGACTGGATCCTGCAAGACGTGGGCATCGCCTTTCGCGACGACCCCGAGGCGCTTGCGCTTTGGAAGCGCGAAGGTGCAAAGGTCGACGGCGACATCGTGCGCGCGCCGGCCGATTGGATTCGCAATCTGTGCTCTCAGGCTCCGGCCGAGTTCACACAACTGGCCCGAAACCCGGACCGATCAGTCATTATTGGCGGCAAGCATCAGGTCTTCGCGCCGATTTACGGCGCCCCTTTTGTACGCGATCTCGAAGGTGGGCGCCGATATGGCGATATGGCCGCCTTCCGGGATCTCGTGCGACTAACTTATCTTCACCCGAACCTGCATCACGGTGGCTTCGTCACCTGTGAGCCTTGTGACGTTCCGGTCAGCAAACGGCATCTCGACATGCTGTTCGCGCACATGACCCTCAGCGACAAACCGCATCTGGGCGCGATTACGGAAATGAGCCGCGCGCAGGACAGCGTCGACATGGCCGAAATCGTGTTCGGTGCCGACGTAATGGCCGATAACTGCGTCATCATGGGGAACGTGAACACGAACTCTCCACTTTTGGTGGACCGTGTGGTGACCGAAGCGGCACGGGTGTATTCAACCCGCGGGCAAGGCATGGTCGTGGTGCCCTTTATCCTTTCGGGGGCAATGGGGCCGGTCTCAACCGCGGCGTCCGTGGCACAGGCCATGGCCGAAGCGATGATGGTCTGTGCGTATATTCAGCTAATCCGCCCGGGCGCGCCTTTTGTGCTGGGCAACTTCCTGTCGTCGATGTCGTTGAAATCGGGCGCACCCACTTTTGGAATGCCCGAACCTGTCATGTCGAACTATGCAATAGGTCAACTGGCGCGCCGCGCCGGGTTGCCGTTGCGGTGCGGCGGGTCCCTGACAGCATCGAAGATCGAGGACGCCCAAGCGGCATACGAAAGCGCGGATTCCATGCATTCCACTATGCTGGCAGGGGCAAATTTTGTCTTGCACTCGGCAGGCTGGCTGGAAGGCGGATTGTGCACCGGTTTCGAGAAGCTGATCATGGATGCGGACCGGCTTGGATCCTATCAGAAAGTCTTGTGCCAGGGGCTGGACACTTCAGACGACGCATTGGCCCGGGACGCATACGACGAAGTCGCCCCAGGCGGGCACTTTCTGGGATGCGGTCACACGATGCGCCACTACCAGACAGCATTCTACGAACCCAGGCTCAGCGACAGCGAGAATGTCGAAAGCTGGGAAGAAAACGGCTCGGAAGACATGCGCCAGCGCGCCCACAGTCGCTGGAAACAGATGCTGAAAGAATATGAGGAACCTCCGATCGACGCCCCGCTGCGCGAAGAACTGGAGGCATTTGTCGCCAGACGCAAAGAGGAATTGCCCGATGCCTGGTACTAGGAAAACAGCCAACGCGACGCCCCCTGCCAACGTCGTGACCGGAACCGCAATGATCGCGTGGGCAACGCAAAGAACACTTCGGACCCAACCCGGCCTTTCTTGAAACGCTGAAAGCTTAACCAAGGACACCTTCAATGCCCGAAATTCAAAAAGACGATACAGCCACAGGCAAACCGCTTCCTTCCCACGCCAAGGTTGTCGTCATTGGCGGCGGCGTCGTCGGATGTTCGATCCTTTTTCACCTTGCCAAGTTCGGGTGGAAGGATGTCGTACTGCTGGAACGCGATGAACTGACATCCGGGTCCAGCTGGCACGCCGCCGGGCAGATACACACGATCAGTTCGGACCCCAACATAAGCCGCCTGCAAAGCTATACGATTGATCTGTACAAAGAAATCGAAGAGACATCGGGCCACTCGGTTGGCCTGCATATCACTGGGGGCTTCTACGCCGCGTCGACCAAGGAATGGTACGATTACCTCAAACGCGAACGTTCAAAGGCGCGGTACATGGGGCTCAATCAGGAATTCATAAGTCCAAGGGAACTGGCCGAGCGTCATCCGCTGATCGACCCCAAGCATTACCACGCAGCCCTTTGGGACGATCAGGACGGTGATCTTGACCCTTCGGGCGCGACCTATGCCTTTGCCAAATCGGCCCGTGTACACGGCGCGCAGTACTTTACCCATTGCGGTGTGACCGCGATGAGCCAGCGCCCGGACGGAAGCTGGGATCTGACGACACCGAAAGGCACGATCAATGCGGAACAGGTGGTCAATTGCGGTGGCCTCTGGGCCCGCGAAGTCGGCCAGATGTCCGGCATTCACCTTCCGGTACAGCCGATGGAGCATCACTACCTGATCACCGACAAGATCCCGATGATCGCCGAGCGCATGGAAAGCATGGGCGAAGCCGGTCGCCTGCCCGCGGGTATCGATTATGAGGCCAACATCTATTTCCGGCAGGAACGGCAGGGCATGTTGCTGGGCACCTATGAGCCAAAGTCGACCCCCTGGAAAGTCGACGGGACCCCGTGGGATTTCGGCCACGAGTTGCTGCAGCCCGATCTCGACCGCATCGCCGAACGACTCGAAATGTCGTTCGAACGGATACCGGCAATCGGCGAGGCTGGCATCAAGGACATGATTAACGGGCCATTCACTTTCGGCCCGGACGGCAACCCGATGATCGGCCCGGTTCCGGGGATGAAGAACTATTGGGTCGCGGTGGGTGTCATGGCGGGGTTCTGTCAGGGCGGCGGCGTTGGTCTGACCATGGCGGAATGGATGATCGACGGAGAACCCTCGATCGATGTCTGGGCCATGGACGTCGCGCGGTTTGGCGAGTTTGCGACGCCGGATTGGGGAACCGTCAAATCGGCTGAAAACTACGAACGCCGCTTTGTCATGACCTTCCCCAACGAGACCCTTCCCAAGGGCCGGATGCAGAAAACCACCGCGCTTTACGATCGTTTGGTCGCGAAGGGTGCCTTGATGGATCAGGGCTTTGGACTTGAAAACGCCCAGTGGTTTGCGGACGGTCCCGAGGACGCCCACGAGGATCCGACTTTCGAGCGCAACCGCTCGTTCGATTATGTCAAACGCGAGGTGAACGCCGTGCAGAATGCCGTCGGCGGCATCGAGATTGCCAACTTCGCCAAGCACGAGTTCAAGGGCAAAGGCGTGCGCGCATATTTGGACCGTATTCTCGCAGGCTATGTTCCAAAACCCGGCCGCCTGACCCTGACACCGATGCTGACCCCAAAAGGCAAGCTGTACGGTGACCTGACCGTTGCCTGCCTGGCCGAGGATCACTTTATGCTGTTTGGGTCGGGCGCGATGCAGGAAGCGCACCGCCGCTGGTTCGAAACGGATCTGCCGGACGATGTCGCTTATGCCAATGTTTCAGACGACTGGCACGGGATAGCGCTGTCCGGTCCCAAGTCACGAGAGCTGTTGTCGCGTATCACCCGCACCGATGTCAGCGCCGACGCCATGAAATTCCGCGATCTGCGACAAACCTTCGTGGGCGGGGCTCCGGTCATTTTGAACCGTATCAGTTTCTCGGGCGAGCTTGGTTTTGAAATCTACTGCCGCCCCCAATACCTGTTGCGGCTTGCCGAAACGATCGAGGGTGCCGGGGCTGATCTGGGCTATCGCTGGTATGGCGCTCGTGCGCTCATGTCGATGCGGCTTGAAAAAGGCTGGGGTGTTTGGACCACGGAATTCCGGCCGGATTTCAATGCAGTGGAAAGCGGAATGGATGTCTTCATCAACTGGAAGAAAGATTTCGTCGGCAAGCAGGCGACCGAAGCTTTCCGTGCCGAGGGTGTGAAACAAAAGCTTGTGACCATGACAATCGACGTCGAAGGGATCGATGTCTCCAGCGACGAAGCAATCCTGAAGGATGGCGCGGCGGTAGGTTACGTCAGCTCAGGCGGATATGCGCACCGGATGGGTTATTCCATGGCGATGGGCTATGTCGCGTCGGAGCACGCAGCGCCCGGAACGGTCCTTCAGGTTGAAATCCTCGGCGAGTTCTACGATGCCGAAGTGCTTGGCGGCCCGCTTTACGATCCCAACGGCGCCAATATGCGATGCTGAAATTTTGTACGGGGCGCCCGCCTGGGCGCCCTTCGCAATTCTGACGGAATCAGCGGAGTTCAGGTGGTCCCTGAACTCCGTCGCAGCAATGGCTGTGTTTCGTCGCCGGATTATCCGGCGAACGCCATACGATCAGCCGCAAAACGAGCCTCACTCATTCAGGCGCTGACTTCGAAGAATAGTAATATGCGATCGCCTGAGCGCGGTTTTTGACGGACAGTTTTTCATAAATATTGGACAGATGAAATTTGACCGTATTCGTCGATATTTGCAGCTCTTTCGACAGGTCACGATTTGACAGTCCTTTGGCCAAAGCCTCCAGGATCGCGCGTTCTTTGCGTGACAGGCCATGAATCGGATCCTGATGCATCTTCCGGACATCGATGAAGGGAAACACCATCTTGCCGGCGGCAACGTCGGCGCAGGTTTCAAGCAAACCCTCCACTTCACCTGACCGTGGGGCAAACCCTGCGGCCCCGGCCTGCATGGCCAACCTGGGAACGTCGCCGGCCTCGTCGCCATACACAATGAAACGGGGTGCGTTTTGCTGTTCACGCAGCACCTCGATCAGTTTGGCAGCACCCAAAATCGGCAGATTCCACGCCACGACGCAGACCTGCACAGGCACCCGCATCACCGCGCCCAGAAACCCCTCGGCTGTGGCGGACGTGGCCACCAAAGAGAATCGCGGATCACGTTCAAAAATCTCCGACATCGCAGACAGGACGAGCGGATTGTTGTCGGCCAGCATGACGTCAATCGGGTATCGGGGTTTTTCAGTCATTTGATTTTCCGCCCAAAATTCTCAATAACTACCCATTCCGGTAGGTTCTATCTCAGTACACCTTTGTATTCTTACACTAATGGGTAGGTTTTTTCCCACCCAATTAGATGCCCAAAAGCAGTATTAAGTTACGTTGCGCGTTCGGGCAAGTTGCAGTTTTGCTGATCGCCAACGCGACACACGGGCTCTGCCAATCATCCCGTAGCTGAGGAGGATCACAAATGACGTTCCAGGTTTATCCCCCGCTGGAAATCCCCGAGACCCTGGCGGCCGGACCCGGCCCCGGCAATACAGACGCCCGCGTCCTGCAGGCGTTTTCCAGCGCTGGCGTTGCAGACCACATGCAAGGCGATGTTTTGCGCGGAATGGTCGAATGCAAATACATGCTGCGCGAAATCTGGGGTACCGACAACGCCTATACCTTCGCCGTCGCCGGCACCGGTTGGAGCGCGCTGGACACCATGTTCTCGGCCGTGATGCCGGGCGACAAGGTGGTCGCCTTTTCGAACGGTACGTTTTCGGGCATCGACTCGCTGACCCTGCGGATCAAGGCCGCGACACCGCAGGAACACGCCGCCAGCCCGCTGGACCCGCAGGCGGCAAGCGTTGTCGTGATCGAAGTGCCTCATGGGCAACCGGTTACGGGTGAAATGGTCGAAAAGGCCCTGGCTCGCCATAAACCGAAATGGGCCTTCATGGCGCATTGGGAAACCGGATCGGGGCGCATCAACGATCCGCGCGGTTTCTCGGATGCCTGCGAACGTCATGGGGCCATGGGCCTGATCGACGCGGTTTCTTCCTTGGGCGTCGAGGATTTCCGGATTGATGATTTTCCCGGAATCGCAGGCTGGGCATCCTGCCCGCAGAAAGGCCTGTGCTGCCTGCCACTGACCTACGCGCCAGTCAGCTTCACCGACTCGTATATCAATTCGCTGAAGGCGACGGGTGCATATACCTATGTCCACAACCCGATTTTCGAAGCCCGCCACTGGGGCATCGTCGACGGGCAGGATGTCGAAAAGGGAACCTATCACCGCACACATTCGGGCTACGCCGTTGCCGCGTTTCACGAGTCGCTGCGCCTGACCCTTCAGGAGGGGCTGGCCAAGCGATCCGCGTCATATCGCACACACGAATGCGTTCTGCGCGACGCTGTGACCGCGCTTGGCTGCGAAGTGACCTCGGACATGCCCAGCCTTGTCGTGCTCAATCTGCCGACAGAGCTGGCAGGTCGTGAAATGGAACTTGTTCAGAATTGCCGGGCGCGCGGGTTTGGCATCTGGCCCACGCTCAGCGCCCCGGTGCAGGTTCGCATCGGCATTCTGAACCAGCTCAACCATCAGGCCGTCAGCCGCATCGTGCGCCTGTTCGCCGAGGCTCTGTATGAGTTGGGAGGCACCGTCGATTTCGAAGAAATCGAGGCGCTGCTGGAAAGCCGTTACGGCACATCAATTGCCGCGTAATCGCACTGCATGAACGGGAGGAATGCAGATGGATATTCATGAATACCAGGCCAAAGAGGTCCTTTCGAAGTTTGGGGTCGATGTCCCGCCGGGTGCATTGGCCTACAGCCCCGAGCAAGCCGCCTACCGCGCTCGCGAGCTTGGCGGCGACAAGTGGATCGTCAAGGCGCAGGTGCATGCAGGCGGGCGCGGCAAGGCTGGCGGCGTCAAGCTGTGCAACACTGAAAGCGAGATCTACGAGGCCTGTGACAACCTGTTCGGGCGCAAGCTGGTTACGCATCAGACCGGCCCGGAAGGCAAAGGCGTCTACCGCGTATATGTAGAAGCCGCCGTGCCCATCGACCGCGAGATTTACCTGGGTTTCGTACTTGATCGCTCCAGCCAGCGGGTGATGATTGTCGCGTCGTCCGAAGGCGGAATGGAGATCGAGGAGATCTCGGCCGAACGCCCGGACAGCATCGTACGCTCAATCGTGGAACCGGCTGTGGGGTTGCAGGAATTCCAGGCGCGCGAGATCGCCTTCGAACTGGGGCTTGAGCCGCGACTGGTGCAGCAAATGGTCCGCACCCTGCAGGGCTGCTATGCCGCATTCAGTGAGTTGGACGCAACCATGGTCGAGATCAACCCTCTGGTCATAACCGGCGATGATCGCGTTCTGGCGCTGGACGCCAAGATGAGCTTTGACGACAACGCCCTGTTCCGTCACCCGCAGATTGCTGAACTGCGCGACAAAAGCCAGGAAGACCCCCGTGAAAGCCGCGCGGCTGATCGTGGCCTGTCCTATGTCGGCCTCGAAGGCAATATCGGCTGCATCGTGAACGGTGCCGGTCTGGCCATGGCCACGATGGACACCATTAAGCTGGCCGGTGGGGAGCCTGCGAACTTCCTCGATATCGGCGGCGGTGCTTCACCCGAGCGGGTCGCCAAGGCCTTCCGCCTGGTTTTGTCGGACAGCAATGTTCAGGCGGTTCTGGTCAACATCTTTGCTGGAATCAACCGCTGTGACTGGGTTGCAGAAGGTGTCGTGCAGGCATTGCGCGAACTGGACATCGACATTCCTGTCATCGTGCGTCTGGCCGGTACGAATGTCGAAGAGGGTCAGAAGATTCTGGCCAAATCCGGTTTGCCGATCATCCGTGCAACCACCCTGATGGAAGCCGCCGAACGCGCCGTTGGCGCATGGCGCAACGACCTGTCCCAAAACACCAAGATGAGGGCTGTGTAATGAGCATTCTTCTCGACCGCGACAGCCGCGTTATCGTTCAGGGTATCACCGGACGCATGGCGCGTTTTCACACCAAGGACATGTTGGAATACGGCACCAATGTTGTCGGCGGCGTGGTCCCCGGCAAAGGTGGCGAAACCGTCGAAGGTGTGCCAGTTTTTGACACCGTCAAACAGGCCGTCGAGGCCACAGGTGCCGATGCCAGCCTTGTCTTCGTTCCGCCACCGTTTGCAGCGGATTCGATCATGGAAGCGGCGGATGCCGGCATCCGCTATTGCGTCTGCATCACAGACGGCATCCCCGCGCAGGACATGATCCGGGTCAAACGCTACATGTACCGCTACCCGCGCGACAAGCGCATGGTGCTGACCGGGCCGAACTGCGCCGGAACAATCAGCCCGGGCAAGGCGCTGCTGGGTATCATGCCCGGCCATATCTACCTGCCGGGCAACGTGGGAATCATCGGGCGCTCGGGCACGCTGGGCTACGAGGCTGCAGCGCAGCTCAAAGAACGCGGAATCGGTGTGTCTACCAGCGTCGGCATCGGTGGCGACCCGATCAACGGTTCGTCCTTCCGTGACATCCTTGAACGGTTCGAACAGGACGAAGACACCGAGGTCATTGCCATGATCGGAGAGATCGGCGGCCCGCAAGAGGCCGAAGCGGCGGAGTATATCCGTGACCACATCACCAAGCCCGTGGTGGCTTATGTCGCGGGTCTGACAGCCCCCAAGGGCCGGACCATGGGCCATGCAGGTGCGATCATTTCGGCCTTTGGCGAAAGTGCCTCGGAAAAGGTTGAAATCCTTTCTGCCGCAGGCGTGACCGTGGCAGAAAACCCCGCAGTCATCGGCGAAACGATCGCCCGCGTCATGGGAAAGGCCGCGTGATGGTTAAACCTTCAGTCCTTGTAACACGCCGCTGGCCTGCCGCGGTCGAGGCGCAACTGGCCGAGAGCTATGACACCGTGCTGAACACCGGAGACAAACCCATGTCTCCGGCCGAAATCCGCGATGCGCTGAAACGGTATGACGCGGTGTTGCCGACCGTGACCGACACACTCAGCGCCGAGGCGCTGGATGTGCCTGCCGCGCAGACCAGGATCTTGGCCAATTATGGTGTCGGCTACAGTCACATCTGCGAACCTGCAGCCCGCGATCTGGGTATGACTGTCACCAACACGCCCGACGTGCTGTCCGAATGCACCGCCGATCTGGCCATGACGTTGCTGCTGATGGTGGCCCGTCGTGCAGGTGAAGGCGAACGGGAACTGCGCGCCGGAGGTTGGTCCGGCTGGCGCCCTACCCATCTGGTTGGCACCAAGGTCAGTGGCAAGACACTGGGCATTATCGGTTTTGGCCGCATCGGTCAGGAAATGGCGCGCCGCGCCCATCATGGCTTCGGCATGAAGATCATCGTGCAGAACCGCAGCCAGGTACCGCCGGACGTTCTGGGCCAATGCAACGCCGTTCAGGTGGACACGGTGGACGAACTGCTGCCGCAATGCGATTTCGTCTCACTGCACTGCCCTGGCGGCGCGGCGAACCGCCACCTGATCAACTCGCGCAGGCTGAGCCTGATGAAACAGGACGCCTTCCTGATCAACACCGCGCGCGGCGAAGTGATTGACGAATGGGCGCTTATTCAGGCCCTGATGTTCGACATAATCGGCGGTGCTGCGCTGGATGTGTTCGACGGCGAACCACGTATCAGCCCGGACCTTCTGCAATGCGACAATCTGGTGATGCTGCCGCACCTTGGCAGCGCCACCCGCGAAGCGCGTGAAGCCATGGGGTTCAGGGTTCTCGACAATCTCAGTGACTTCTTTGCCGGCCGCCCGCCCCGGGACCGTGTAATCTGACCTTTTCCCTCACTTCCTCCCGCCGGTGATCCCGTCGGGAGGCCTTTTCAGGAGGTTTCCACGTGAACGCCCCCCACCGCACAAATGGTTTTTTCACCCAGTCTCTTTCGGATCGTGATCCTGAGCTTTTCGGCTCGATCCGGTCCGAGTTGGGGCGCCAGCGCGATGAAATCGAGCTGATTGCGTCCGAAAACATCGTCAGCGCCGCAGTGATGGAGGCGCAGGGCTCGGTGATGACCAACAAATACGCCGAAGGCTATCCCGGGCGGCGCTATTATGGCGGCTGCCAGTTCGTGGACATTGCCGAGAATCTGGCCATCGACCGCGCCAAGCAGCTGTTTGGCTGCGGTTTCGCCAACGTGCAGCCGAACTCGGGCTCTCAGGCCAACCAGGGCGTGTTCCAGGCGCTGATCAAACCCGGTGACACCATTCTGGGCATGAGCCTGGATGCCGGTGGTCACCTGACCCATGGCGCGCGCCCGAACCAGTCGGGCAAGTGGTTCAACGCGGTGCAGTACGGCGTCCGCAAGGAAGACAACATGCTGGACTACGATCAGGTCGAGGCGCTGGCGAAAGAGCATCAGCCCAAGCTGATCATCGCCGGCGGCTCGGCCATCCCGCGCCAGATCGACTTTGCCCGCATGCGCGAGATCGCCGACATGGTCGGCGCCTACCTGCACGTGGACATGGCGCATTTCGCCGGTCTGGTGGCGGCAGGTGAACACCCCAGCCCCTTCCCGCATGCGCATGTGGCAACCACCACCACGCACAAGACCCTGCGCGGTCCGCGTGGCGGCATGATCCTGACCAATG